>NZ_AP013294.1:2646011-2962213 GCF_000829195.1 Bacillus sp. OxB-1
TAAAGATATCGCGCAAGCAGGGCTTGTCATCATCATCGGAGCAAATCCGGCGGAAGGGCATCCCGTTCTGGCAACCCGGGTGAAGCGGGCCCATAAGCTGCATGGCCAGAAATTGATCGTATCGGATTTGCGAAAAAATGAAATGGCGGAGCGTTCCGATCTTTTCATCAGTCCCCGTCAAGGGACGGACCAAGTATGGCTGATGGCAGTCACTCACTATATGATCCAGCAAGGTTGGCATGATGAGGCGTTCATCCGCGAGAATGTGCTGCATTTCGAAGAGTTTAATGAGGTTTTGGAAAGATACACATTGGACTATGCCGAGGAAGTGACGGGCGTACCGAAAGACCAGCTGATCCGGACGGCTGAAATGATCCGGGATGCGGACGGGACGTGCATCCTTTGGGGGATGGGTGTCACGCAAAACACGGGTGGATCGGATACGTCCGCCGCGATTTCCAATTTGCTGCTAGCGACAGGCAACTACCGTCGGCCGGGCGCAGGGGCTTATCCGCTTCGCGGGCATAATAATGTCCAAGGCGCCTGTGATATGGGAACGTTGCCCGGATGGCTGCCCGGCTACCAGCATGTGACGGACGACGTTGCCCGTAAAAAATTTGAAGACGCATATGGCGTGGAAATTGAAGGACGGCCAGGAATGGATAATATCCAAATGCTCCAAGCAGTCGATAAAGGTCTCATGAAGGCGATGTATATCGTCGGGGAGGATATGGCACTCGTCGATTCCAATGCGAATCACGTGCATGACGTCCTGTCAAAGTTGGACTTTCTCGTCGTTCAGGATATTTTCTTTTCACGGACTGCGCAATACGCGGACGTCATCTTGCCTGCCGTACCGTCGCTGGAGAAAGACGGCACTTTCACGAATACGGAGCGACGCGTTCAACGGCTGTACCAGGCTTTGCCGGAGCTCGGCGAAGCGAAAGCCGACTGGTGGATTGTCCAGGAAGTCGCCAACCGTCTCGGCGCGGATTGGAATTATACGCATCCGAGTGAAATCTTTGCAGAAATGGCGAGCCTGGCACCGCTATTCAGCCAAGCGGATTATTCCGGGTTGGAAGACTGGAACAGTTTCCTCTGGGGAAGCCTCGATGGATCGAGTACGCCGCTCCTCTATGTGGACGGGTTTAATTTCCCGGATAAAAAAGCACGGTTTGCACTCTCCGATTGGGTGGAACCGGCAACCTTCGATGAGGAATTTGATTTGCACATCAACAACGGACGCCTGTTGGAACATTTCCATGAAGGGAATTTGACGAATAAATCCGAAGGCATCCAGTCGAAAGTGCCCGAGATTTTCGTGGAAATATCCCCGGAACTGGCGAAGGAGCGCGGGGTAGTGAGCGGATCGCTCGTTCGGCTGATTTCTCCATATGGTGCATTGAAGCTTCCGGCGCTTGTCACGGATCGGGTCAAGGCGAATGAGCTATTCTTGCCGATGAATTCAACGAAAAAGGAATCGGCCATCAACTTCTTGACAGGCCCTGCGGTTGATCAACGGACGAACACCCCTGCATTCAAACAGACGAAAGTGCGGATGGAAGTACTCCGCGAAGTGCAGAATAATCCATTGCCTGCATCCAATCCGCGAAACAAAAGACGACATCCGCAAGATGGAGTGGAAGTGGAACGGAAATGGGCGCGTCCCGGCTATGTGCATTTGACCGATCAAGAGGAGGGAAGATAGGATGGCGACACCGATTACATCGATCCGGAAATCAGAGAAGACGGCGGAACAGCTGCAGCAGGAAAAGCTGGAGGACTTGCAGGCACTGATTACCGAGCAGGAGGAAGCCCTTCAGAAAATTCTTCAATTGACAGGGGAACTGCATAAAATGGGCGTGCTCGATGCGGCACATGCGATGGTGCAGGCGAAGGAGAAAATCGCCGGCATTGCGCTCGAACAAGTGTCGCGCGAGCCCGTGACTCATTTGATCAACCACGTCATGGGGGCGGCCGGCGTCCTTTCTTCCATTGAACCTGAAGTGACCGCAAAGCTTGCCAACAGCGTCAAGAAAGGGCTGGACGAAGCAGAATTATACCGTGGAAATGGCGAGAAGGTAGGTCTTTTTCAATTGCTGTCGGCCATCCAAGATCCCGATATGAACCGCGCCTTGAAATTCGGTCTTGATTTCCTGAAAGGGATGGGGAAAGAGTTGGGTAAGAAGGAATCAGATAGCGACTAAATTTTTTACATGTATATGAGCAGTTCAAGCCCTACCATGAGTTCTTCGTCAGGGACAAACAAGCGCTGATGGAATTGGGGCAAGCGATCGACGAATCACTAGAACAGGGATTGGAACTGGGAATTTCACGGCTACTGGCCTGGAAGGGGATGAAGCGATTGTCTTCCGGTAGAAGGAGAAGAGCGGGAGCCGCTCGATTCCTTATGAATACCAAGGACTTTTCGGCGATCAGTAAATAGTCGAATGCAAATAAAGCCATCGCTTCAGGACTTGTCGCCATGAACGGCTCCCAACCGAAGATGACAAAATAACCATTGATCCCCGCGACGAGAAAGACGATTCCCAAAAAGAACCTACATAGCTTTGTCAGGAACATTGCCATACATCCACCTCCCGGTATCGTTCCTTTTATTTTATCGAATATTCAAAAATACGGGAGGCGTGTAAGTCCTATTTTAGGATCGAAATATTTCAACCGGGAAGGAAGCAGGACGACCCAAAAGGAGGATTTCATTTGGAAGAAACTATCATCAAAGAACTAGTGACGGAAAAAGATTTCTTGGCGGGATATCCCATTATGAAACAACTACGTTCCCATCTGAATGAGGATGCCTATATGGAACTGGTCCTAGAGGCGAAAGAAAAAGAGCAATACCGGCAATTTGCGCTTTTTGACGGGGATGAGGTGGTGGCGGTGATCGGGTTTCAACCGATGATTACGCTTTATTATGGCCGCTATATCTGGGTTTGCGATCTCGTGACCGATGCAGCGAAGCGGTCGAAGGGATGTGGAGAAAAGTTGCTCGGGTTCGTCCATGATCTTGCCCGGTCGGAAGGATACTCCTCCGTTGCTTTATCAAGCGGTCTGCAACGGGCGGAGGCCCATCGCTTCTACGAAGGGAAGATGGGCTATGACCGCGTCAGCTACGTGTTTAAAACAGGATTATGATGGCTGTTGGCGGATCTCGTTTTCCGATTTCCTCGACCATGGCATACCGATGGCGTATTTCACTAAATAGCCGACCGCGAAACCGAATAGGACGTGGCCGAATGTCCAGTAGAACCAAGCTGCAAGATCATCGGCCGCTGGGGGCTGGTCCGTCAGCAAAGTCAAAAAGTAAAGGATGCCGCTGCCGATCGTATAGACGGCGAGATAGGGAAGCGGGTGCCGCTCATAACGGAAGGCCTTCAATATGTAATACAGCCCGATGACACTGGCGATGCAAAAAACGAAATGGAAGACGAGGCCGACAGCGGACACGTCTTCCCACTGACGAAGGAACGGAATATAGTCTATATTATAAAGTAATATGTATGCCTGGTTGCCGGTAATTTTGTAAACGAGCTTCAGGAAACCAGCTAACAGCAGACCTGATAGAATTCCGATTGAAATCAGTTTTAGAAGTTGTTTCATAGTTTCACCATCCGATTCACTCCTTTTTCCACTTTTCCCCTTGGTGTCTGTCGCCTAAACATTGGCTTGGAAGTGGGATGATAGTTTAAAACGTAACGGTAGGTGGCATATGTGGACGGACCGCGGTTTGAAATGTTTTCGCTGGCGCATCTATTTGCGATCAGCTTTGTCGCCATGGCCATCGTTCTTTTGTTCAGCATGAAAGATCGATGGCCTTCGCAAATGGAGACTAGGGCAGTGATGGAACGAGTATTCGCCTTCACTCTTTTATTGTTCGACAGTATGTATCATTTATGGATGGTGTCCACCGATCGATGGCATCTTCTTGATTCACTGCCTTTGGAGTTATGCAGTCTCAGCCTGCTTGCATCGATTGTTTTGCTCTGGACGGGGAACCGGCATGTATTTGATTTTGTTTTCTATGCCGGTATCGGAGGTGCATTGCAAGCCATTGCGACACCGGTTCTGGATCTGAGCTTTCCTCATTTCAGATACTTCCATTTTTTCTATACGCATCTGGGCATCATTTTGACCGCCCTTTATTTCGTCTGGGTCAAAGGGTATCGTCCCACATTTACAGGGATTTTGAAAACAATGCTTGCTTTGAATGTCCTGCTTCCGTTCATCATGATCGTCAATTGGGCGGTGGGTGGAAATTATATGTTTTTGCGAATGAAACCGGCTGACGGAAGTTTGCTTGATTTCCTAGGTCCGTATCCATGGTATATCGTTTCCCTGGAGGTCGTTGCTTTTCTACTGTTTTTCATTTTATGGCTGTTGATAGGCAGGCGGTCTCCCGAATAACATCAGAACAAGAGCTTCGTTTTGAAATATAAATGGAAACAACTCATTCTGAAGTGGCACTGTCAGAATGAGTTGTTTCCATTTATCATTATCTTCGTTTTCGGATTGTGAAGTTATCTTCAAGCAGCAGCCAGTTCTGCGGGAATGGATAGCCGAGCACCCAATAACTGATGCCGCGCAAATTATATTGTTTCACCAAGTCGAATTTCGCTTGGGCGCTTCGGGCATCTTCGAACCACACTTCATGCTGCCGACCTTGCTCATCCGTGTATCGGAAGAAAGGGGATTGGGCGACCGGATCAAACTGGATGGCCGACCAATGCTCGGTCGCCCGCCGAATAGCTTCTTGCTGGCTGAACGTTTCTGCTTCTTGCCCTTGTTCGTGGGGGAGGAGCCAATCGCGAGCATAGATTTGAAAACCAAAGAATATCTTATCCCTCGGAATGACGGTCACTGCATAATCGAGAACGCGCTTGATCTGATTGAGCGGGGAGATGGCTTGGGGAGGCCCGAACCGATATCCCCATTCGTAGGTCATCAGCACGACAAAGTCGACGATTCTTCCATGTGCTTCATAATCATGCGCCTCATACAACAAACCTCTTTGTTCACTGCTCGTTTTCGGGGCGAGGGCAGTGGAAACGAAATACCCTTCCGGATGGAGACGATCGACCGCCCGCTGCAAGAACTGGTTGTAATTTTCACGGTCGGCAGGGAAGACGTTCTCGAAGTCGACATTGATCCCTTTGTAGCCTTTATCCCGCATGATCGTCAATAGATTCGTAAGGAGCCGGTTTTGCAAATCCTCACTGTTCAATAGCGTGGAGGCGAGACGGGAACCGCTCTCGGTTGCACTGAAGTTGGTGATGCATAAAACTGGAACGATGTCTTTTTCATCCGCCGCTTCCAGCATCGCTTCGTCATCCACGGCATCCAAGCCGCCGTCTTCTCGAATCGTGTAGGCAAAGGGCATCCAGTACGTCAAATAGTCGCCGACTTCCAGAATTTCTTGCGCGCCCGTTTTTCCTGTGCTGATCGTATAGGCGTTGACATCGATGATCGGCTTGTGCATAGGGATGACGAGCGTGGTGCCTACAGCAATGAGGTTGATATCGCGGATGGAATTGGCGCTGACCAAATCTTGTACCTTCACACCGTACCGTCCGGCAATTGCACTTAATGTTTCCCCGGATTGGACGATATGTGTTCTTTTCGCGGTGGGAATGACCAGAGACATGCCGATCGGTAACCGGTCAGGACTTTCCAACTCATTGGCCGAAATGATTTCGGCAACCGGGACATTATACCGCTGGGAAATGGTCCATAATGTTTCTCCTTGTTGGACAACATGGATTGTAATTGAAATCGCTCCTAACCAATTCATTTCACCTTGTATCTTATGAAGCATTTTGGGTAAGAGTGAAAATTTAGGTCAAATCAAAGAAAAAGACAATCACCCCGACGACTAGAATAAAGGCCAGCACCGCAATCGACACTTTCAGGATGCTGATTGGGGAATTGCCGCTTACTTTTCCGGTTTGTCCATTGACGAGAAATTGATAGACTTTCTGGTTGAATTGAAAAGACGAAATCCAAATCGGCAATAAAATATGTTTATACGTAATGTCCCGATAATCGGTCGAAACGTCGACAAGTTGGACTTCATCCCCATGGACTTGTCCGTATATGCCATTCTCGATGCCTCGGTCTATGATCCGACTCGCAGCTTGCCAGCCCTCTTTTAAAGGGATGGAGTACCGTTCCGCCAAAAATCCCGAAACATATTCGCGCTTATAGTCAAGGAGGCCGCTCAATCGGAACGGCTCGATTTTATTGATAAGCCCCGTTGCCGAATTGCGGGAAGCCTTGACAAGGACATCATCGAAAAAGTGACGGTATGTGCCACGCTCTGTACGCCAACTCGTTTTCCGCACCTGTTCGGTCACGGTCTTCGTTTTCCCGTCTTCGATGACCGTCCGGGTTTCCATCACGTAATAATACGTTCCGATCCGGACGACGTACTGTGAAACCGTCCGGCTGTCAAATGTCCAGTAGGGGAGGTAGGTGCCTGTCATTTTGTTCAATTGGTACGTTTGGGTCAGCTTCGATGGCGCGAAGTATCGGCGTTTCATCCATTCTTTGAATTTATCGATCGCTTCCTCTTTCGGGATTTGAAAAGGGACGACGAGCGCCGGCTTGATGCCGGCTTGGTGCTCGCTCACTGCGATATGGGAAGAGCCGCAAAACGTACAAAATGCGGCAACCTGATCTTTATCGAGCAACGTCTCGGCACCGCAGTTTTCACAGCGGAATACCCGTTTCTCATCATCCCAGCCGTGGATCTCTTCCTCCAAGGCTTCCTGAAAATCCAGCTCTGCCGTATTCTCCCGTGTCGCTTCGATTTCCGCTACGCTTCCGCAAAACGGACATTTCAAGGCGCCGCTAGTCGGATCGAATACCGTGTTGCCGCCGCAAGATGTGCATTTTTTCACTTCGGTCTGCTCGACGGTATCTTGGGTTTTCATTTCTGTCATAATGTCACCCCATTATTCGTCCTTTTGGAGATTTTCTCCGCAGTCACCACAGAATTTGGCAGTGGCGGAGTTCGTTTTCCCGCAGGAAGGGCAGATCGTTTCCGTCGCTTGCTTCGTTCCGCATTGTCCACAGAACTTGGCATCCGCCTCTAGTTCCGCTTGGCATTTGATGCAGGCGTTTTTCGGCTGTTGAACCGCTTGACCGCATTCGCCGCAAAACTTGGCATCCGGGTTGACCGGGGCCTGACAATGAGGGCACGGAACTTTTTCCGCTTGCGGGGCGGCGGGGGCTTGCTGCTGCATTCCGTTGAGCGCATTCGCCATGACGCCTCCGAGAGCAGCGCCGGCACCAAGTCCTGCCCCAGCACCTGCAAGTCCCCCGGATTCATTGCGCGCAGCGTCCCGCAACGCTTCCGCGGCCTGGTATTGTGTGTACTGATTCATATTGCCCAAGACGCCCATCGTCGTCCGCTTGTCCATCGCACGCTCGACTTCTTGCGGAAGTGAAAGGTTCTCGATGTACAACGAAGTGATTTCGAAGCCGAACGCTTGGAAACGGGGCTCCATCTTCTCTTTGCCTTTTGCACTTAATTCATCGTAGTGCATCGCCAAGTCCAATGCGGGGATATTCGACTCCGCAAAGAGATCGGACAACCCGCTCAGGATCATCTTCTTCAAATGGCTTTCGATGCTGCTCGTGTCATAGGAGGCGTTCGTACCGAATAATTCTTTCAGAAAGGTGACGGGATCGGCTATGCGATAGGAGTAGATGCCGTACCCTCGCAACCGGATGACACCGAAATCCACATCCCGCATCATGATCGGGTTTGATGTACCCCATTTTTGGTTGATGAACTGCTTCGTATTAATGAAATAGACTTCCGCCTTGAAAGGGGAGTTGAACCCTTGCTTCCAAGATTTCAATTTGGTCAGGATCGGCAAGTTTTGCGTATAGAGCAAGTGGTGGCCCGGACCGAACACATCCGCGATTTCTCCTTCATTGACGAATATCGCCACTTGTGATTCGCGCACTGTCAGGGAAGCGCCCATTTTGATTTCATTATTTTGGACCGGGAAACGGTAGACCATCGTATCGGAACTTGAATCCGTCCACTCGATCACTTCTATGAATTGGCTTTTAAAAAAACCGAAGATGCCCATATGTATCCTCCTCGTGTCTCGTAATCTACGGCTAGTATAACATAGATATTTTGGGCCGAATTCCTGTTTCCTTGGTAGCAGGGGAGGCCGCAATCATCTGTCTACCTTATACGCAGCAGCTTCCTGAAAAGATTCACTTAGAGAGGGTGGCCTAGCTCCGAATATGAAAAAGCCGCCCCGCATCCATGTCAATTGGATGTGTGGAGCGGCTTAACGGATTACGTTATCCTCTCATCTTCCAAGTTCCTCCAGAAGTGGTGAGCTTCACGTGCAATATGTTCCAATAAATCCGGCGGCGAAGTTGTAGCAACTGCACATTGTTTGATAAGGGCATCCAGTTCCAGTTTAAATTCTTCCAAACTTTTGGCTTCTTTAATAATCATTTCCTTGAAATGCGCTAAGATGGGCAGTTTTTCATTGCGCGGTCTTCGGATCATCGTTTTGAGTGCGGTGGCCTGCATTAACAGCCGCTCAAACTTCTGCATCATCTGGGTCACTTGAAAGTTTACTTCGTAATTCGAAACGTCCGAATAATGCCGGATATAACCTAAATGATCTGCCATCTGCCGTAACCAAAAGACAGTTTCATGAATAATTGCATCTGACGGGGCAACTTGATGGCCGCTTTCCATTAATTTATACACTTTTTGCGACTCCTCGGATTCACGTACCATGTGATCCAAAAGGGAGATGGGCGTGGAGATAATAACTTCACAATGTAAGGATTTATCCATCGTATACGCAAGGAGGCTGTGGAATTCCCGGGAAGCATGTTGTGCTTCCTGAATCAATGTACCAAGATCACCTGTTTTCGATTCCGCCTTTTGCCAAACTGTTCCTAAACGCTGGATGTTGTTCAAGTTGGCACGGGCCAGCTCTGTTTCATAATGGCTTATCTCCCTGTCGAAAAATCGACCGTGGTCGTAGTCGTTCCGCAACCAAAAGGCGATAACCCCGTAGGCATCCCTTTCATAGTGATCCGTATAAGCCAATACACCCACCCCATTCCTTTTAATATATAATTCCAAATCTCCATCTCTACTGTTTGGTAGCTCTCCCATCGGATAGATACCCAAATCATTGTATTCGCCTCCTGATTTCTTTATGCAGATACAGGGATCTGGCCGAAGGATGGTTTAATCTGACGGCATAAGGGAATCCTTCCTTTATCTGTCTAAATACCGAATGGAGGCTATCATTGTGACCCAGAATCATCATGAAAATGGAAAGCTGCCGCATGATGTGGAATCGTTTTGGAGGGCGGAGGTTGATTTTCCTGAGTTCCCCAGTCTGCAGGAGGATCTCTCTGTAGATGTCGTGATTGTCGGGGCGGGGATCACGGGCATTACAGCCGCGTATCTTCTGGCGGAGGAAGGCTTGGAAGTTGTTGTGCTGGAAGCGGGGAAAGTGTTGAACGGAACGACAGGTCATACGACTGCTAAAATTACAGCCCAACATGATCTCATTTATGATGAATTCATCAATAACCTCGGTAGAAGCAAGGCGCGTTTGTATTACGAAGCGAATTCGGAGGCTCTTGCGTTTATTAAGGAAATGGTCGAGCAGCATCAGATCGATTGTGACTTCAACGTACAGGATGCCTACCTATATGCGACTACTGAACAGGGCGCAGGGAAGATTGAAAAGGAAGCGGAAGCGTATGAAAAGATTGGCATCGACGGCGGGCTGGTGAATGTGGACCAATTTCCTTTCCCTATTGCCAATGTACAAAACTTGATCGTCATGAAGGACCAGGCCCAGTTTCATCCGACCAAATATCTCGTTCATCTCATCCGGTTGTTTTTGGAAAAGGGCGGGCGTATTTTAGAGGGCACGACAGCCGTCAATGTCGAGACGGGGGAACGTCCTGTCGTTCTGACTCGGGAAGAACATCGGGTAAGCGCTAAGCATGTATTGGCATGCACGCATTTCCCGTTTTACGAAGGTACGGGGCTTTATTCGACCCGGATGTATGCGGATCGGTCGTATGCACTTGCGATCAAAACGAAAAAGAAATTTCCGGGCGGCATGTATCTGAGTGCGGATCAGCCGAATCGATCGCTTCGTTCTGCGGATGATAACGGGCAAGAATTGGTGATCATCGTCGGGGAGAGCCATAAAACCGGTCAAGGAAAAGACACGATGGAATATTATAAAGCATTGGAGACGTTCGGGGAGGAGGTCTTCGGCATTGAAGAAGTCGTCTATCGATGGTCGGCGCAGGATTTGGTCACATTGGATAATCTGCCGTATGTCGGGGCATTGACAGAAGGGCAGTCCAACATTTTGATTGCGACCGGATTCCGGAAATGGGGGATGTCCAACGGAACGGCCGCCGCCTTGCTTTTCCGGGATCTCGTCACGGGGAAAGAGAACCGGTTTCAGAAACTGTATTCCCCTTCCCGATTTTACGTGCAACCCAGCTTGAAAAATTTCCTTGTCCAAAATGCGAATGTGGTCGGGCAATTAATAAAAGGAAAACTGGATTCGCCGAGTACGAAACCCGAGGAGCTGTCGAATGGGGAAGGGGCGGTCGTCACATTGGATGGCCATCGGAAAGGCGCCTATCGGGATGATGAGGGAAATATCCATATCGTAGACACCACTTGCACCCATATCGGCTGCGAGGTCGAATGGAACAGCGGAGACCGGACGTGGGATTGCCCTTGCCACGGTTCGCGGTTTTCCTTTACGGGCGAAGTGATCGACGGCCCGGCGGAAAAACCGCTGCAGAAATATGATTATACGATGCTGGACAACTTGACGTCGGAGGACTCCGGGTACTAAGAAGATAAACTACAGTGGGAAAGGTGCACTGTAGTTTTTTGTTTTTTTAAGTTTAGAGATTATGCGGGATTCGAACGTCTGTATGGTATAATGGAAGGGTAATAGAATAGGTGACTCAAGGGTGGCCGGCTCACTCCCCGTAAGAAAGGGGGTGGTGCCATGTCAGTATATGAAGCATTGATGCTTATGTTTACATTTGGAGCATTGATCGTATTGTTGCTGTCGTTTAACCATAAAAAATAACCCATCCTTGAGTTAGGCGCTCGTAAGGGTGGGTTATCTCTTCCCGTTACAGCCGATCCCCTGAAGGGAACCTGCTATTACATCGGCCGTTTCAATGTTGACGCATTGGACGGCCTCTTTTTAATTCTATACATTTGCTGACTTTAGTATACATCAAATTTTTCCTTACAACAAATAGTTTGAGTTAATAGATTCAACACTTACTAGAACATCCGTGTGGCATAATGGAAAAGTAATAGAATAGGTGACTCAAGGGTGGCCGGCTCACTCCCCGTAAGAAAGGGGGTGGTGCCATGTCAGTATTTGAAGCATTATTGCTCATGTTTACTTTCGGAGCATTAATTGTCTCTATATTGTCATTCAACCATAAAAAATAACCCATCCTTGAGTTAGCGCTCGAGTGGGATGGGTTATCCTTACCAATCAGCCGATTCCTTTGAAGGAAACCTGCTATTACATCGGCCGTTTCAATGTTAGCGCATTGGACGGCCTCTTTTTAGTCTATTTATTTGCTTCTTTTAGTATACGTCAGATTTTGATGTCACACAACTTTTTCGGGTTTTTCATTCATAACCTGCAACGAGGCTTTTTGCGACTTTCTATATGCCGTTTTTGACAGCCTAGAACAATTGTTCCATAATGGATTAAAGTGCAGCAAGGAGCTGATTTTATTGAGACCGAATTTAACTAACGATTGCAGTGTCGAGGATTTTCAAGATTTTTATTGGCTAAAGGAAGAACTACAAGCATTCTGCAGAGAACATGGACTAAGTGCTTCAGGATCAAAAATAGAAATTGCCGATAGGATTGAAATATTCCTGCGGACAGGAGAGATAAAGAAACCGATCAGACAAGCAAGGGCAAAAACAAAAATAAAGCATCAAGCAAATTTAAGCTTGGATACGGTTATCACCGAAGACCATCGCTGCAGTCAAGATGTGAGGGTGTTTTTCAAGACCGTTATTCCCAAATTCCATTTTTCCACATATATCCAAGCTTATTTTAAAAATAATACAGGTAAAACGTATCGCGATGCTGTCAACGCTTGGTATGAGGAAGAAAATCGGAAGAAAAACCCTTCATACAAGAAAAGCATCGCACCTCAATTTGAATACAATCAGTTCATCCATGACTTTTTTGCAGATCCAAATAATAAGGGGAAAAGCCGTGAAGAAGCGATTGAAGCATGGAATCAAATCAAAATCCTTCCTGGCAGCAATCAATATGTACTCACGGAAGAGTAAGCAGACACGTCGATTGATGGCGCGTTTGCATCTTCCGAAGTGTGAGAAGT
Organism: Bacillus sp. OxB-1; assembly: GCF_000829195.1. Taxonomy (GTDB): domain Bacteria; phylum Bacillota; class Bacilli; order Bacillales_A; family Planococcaceae; genus Sporosarcina. Next base: position 2,658,456 of record NZ_AP013294.1, read on the forward strand.
TCTTCTATAATGGACAAAGAGGAGTGATTTGCAATGTGGAAATTAGAAAATGGACGGCTGATCCACACGACGGATCAGTCGCGGGAAGCGTTTCGTACGAATATTAGCCAATCGTTGTTGGAGCAATTGGCGGAGCTAGCAGCCGAGCACCGCACACATATAAATTATTTGCTTGAAGAAGGGCTCATGAATCTGTTGGAGCAAGGAACGATCGTGTATGATAAGAAAGCCAGGCCGAAAGATCGTGTGCAGTACAAAACGACATATGATAAGGAGCTGCTGGAAAGCGTGAAAGTTTTTGCGAAAGCCAATCGTCTAAATGCAAATGACGTAATCGAGCATAGTGTGAATTATATCGATTTCGATAACGTGAAAAATCGTAATTTTAGGTATCGGATTGAGTGAAGGGGTGTTAATTCGGTTATTCAAAATAACGCCATGGTCATAATATAAATTATAAGCAGTTGTGTATCATTGAAAAGTATACTTTAAACATTGAGATAAAACGCGGATGTACAAGGACACCAAAGTCCGGACTTTTTGGACACGAAAGTCCGAACCTCGTATTCACTGTAAAAGGTTTAGACTCTGATATCCAAAATTACATTTAGTTCGGACTTTGATTTTGCCGTTCACTTTATACTGTTACATTGCACGTGTTGCCGTCCCTTTTTCTCATCGACGACTATTCATCTGATCCAAATACTTTTCCACTTCTTTAAAGCTGAGTTCGGGATTTTGTAAAATGACACTATAGCGCAAGCCGTCCTCCACCCAGTTCAATAACCGGAAATTGCCGCTTTCCGTTTTCGTCCCTTTCTTCCCGCGAATTGTGATCTCTTCCTCATTCGGTATGCCGCCGAAACTTACGACATTCGGCATTTCTTTGAATACGGTGACCGAGAATGCCGGGATATCGTTTTTCGTATAGTCAAAAGAGAATTCGGGGCGTTCCTCCAATCCATCCACCGTGATTGCCGATAGCTTCAACTCTTCTGTCTCGGGAACTTGATAGTAGGAGCCGAGTGCTTCTTGTACTTCTTCCACCGTCACCTCTTTCGGGGCCATGCTCGCTTCGTCTATAACTTCCACTGCCGCCCCCTCCGGAATCTTGAGCACGAAGAGGTCGTCTGTCAACTCTGGTGCAAAATCGATTTTTGTATATTCTTGGGTCATCGTGAGCTCGTTACTTTCCGAAATGGATTTGAGAACGATCCATGTCTCTTTGTCAATCCAGATTTCCTGGTCGCCGATCAATGTCTTGCTGTCTTTCGCTTTGGCGATAATATGGTAGGCTGCCCGACCTGCAATAACCTCTTCACTGCCGGTAGAGAGTTCATGAGAATCATAGATGAGTTCAAGCATTCGTTCCGCTTGCTGACGCGGCGATTGTTGGCCGAGCATGTTCAGATCCTCTTCGGTAATTTCTGCGATCATTGCTGTGTTGGTCGCTTTATCGTACATCGATAGATGCTTGCCGTCATTGACGGTTATTGTCTGCTCTGCGCCGTTACCGAATGTCATTTCGATGCGCCGTTTCCCGTCCGCTGCCACCCATTCCTTTGTCTCGATATCACTGGAATCATCATTCATTTTAATCGTGTATTCCCCATAATAGGCAAGCGGTTGATCTGCATCTTGCAGCGCCGTATTGAGGACTTCCTGCGGGGAGAACTTGCTTTCCCCTGTATTGCATGCCGCAAGTCCAATTGCGAAAAACAATAGGATGCTGATTCCGGATAGTGGTTTGATCCAATTCATTTCGATTCTTCTCCTTTCCATTCCGGCAACCAACATATGACTGCCGTCCCGATTCCTCGACGAGAGGAAATACATACCGTTCCATCGTGCTTTTTTATAATTTGTTGCGCAATGCTTAGTCCGAGTCCGGTGCCCCGCTCCCCCGCTTTCGTCCGCGCCTCGTCGGCCTGGTAAAGCGGCTCGAAAATATTCGCCACTTGATCCTCCGGGATGCCTTCTCCTTCGTTTTGGACAATTAAATACAGGCCAGCTTCCCTGTCGAGTGCCTCTTTTACGAAGTCGAAACACCAGTTCGGTGGCTCTTCCGTGTTTACGGCAGCAAGACCGATCCTGCCTCCCGGTTCCGTATGCGCCATGGCGTTCATCATGAGGTTGTCGACGACCCGCATGAGCTGCTTCGAGTTGACCGCATATGTCCCCGTGCTTTGGCATGTCACTTGCAGGTCGATCCGCTTTTCATCGCATAGCGCCTCATACCCAGATACGAGCATGTCGAAGAACTCCTCCCCGTCCACTGGAACCAGCTTCATCTCGTACGCGCTCGACTGCAGCAATGTATACATGAGCAAATCGTCAAGCATCTGCCGCATGTAATTCGCTTTGGAGATGATGATATCGCGATATTCCCGCTGTTCTCGCGTAGATCGGGTCCCTTCGTCAAGCGCCTCCGCGTATGCTCGAATGGAGGTGAGCGGGGTCTTCAAATCATGGGAGATGCTGGCGATCATGAACTCCCTCTGCCGCTGCTCCATTGCTAGCTTTTGATTCGCCGTGTTAAGTTCCGTTCGCATCGCTTCGAAACTTTTGGCGAGTTCTCCGAGTTCGTCTTTCCGTTTTGGCATCGGCTGGATCGTCTTCCCTCTGCCGAATGAATCCATTTGCTCCATCAACAGTTGAAGCGGGCGGTTCAATTTCCGGTTGACGAGGAAGGCCACACCTGCGAACAATGAAATGAAGAATGCCGTGAACAGTACGATAACTAGCCAGGTTCGCTTGCTGACGCCAGATACCCATTCCTCCCGAAGCCATGTGATTTCATATACACCGGTAAGTGTATTTCCCGTGAAAACAGGTTCTTTGTACGTGATCATCCCGAATTTCTGCCGCATTTCGTAGAGTCCTTCATACAGCTTTTTCCGCGGCAGGAACGACAGGGGATTTTGCTTAACATGACTTGTGGAATGAACCATGAAGCCGATGCCCGTATAAAGTGTGACCGACATGCGGTTATTTGCGAGCTTGTCGACTTCCGACCAATCCGCATGCGGCTGGTAGAGCGACGGCTCCGTCAAGACGCTGCGCATCTCGTTCAACTCCACTCGGTTGTCAATATACTCCGCGACATTCCGATCCGCATGATACGAATTGATCCATGCGAACAAACCGTACGCCGCCCCGAGCGGCAGCAGCATGACGATGAGATACGATGCCAAGAGCCAAGATTTGATTCTCATAGCAGCTCACCGATGAACCGGTAGCCTTTCCCCCACACGGTCTGGATGAAGCGGGGCGTCTTCGCCGGGTCGTCCAGTTTTTCCCGAAGCGCCTTGATATGTACCGTCACGGTATGTATGTCGCCGAGTTCCGGTTGTTGCCAAACATGCTCGTATAGTTCCCCTTTCGAAAAGATGCGTTCCGGGTTTTGCGCCAACAGCTTCAGCAGTTCAAATTCCTTCGGCGTAAGCAGGACATTCCCGTTTTTTAGGAGCACCCGTTCATTCTGCCATTCAATTATGAGCCCGCCTTCATATCGGGATTGCCGCGTCTGCTCCTGTTGCCCGTGATACCGCCGCCACCTTCTGAGCTGTGAAGCGACACGGGCTTTTAATTCCACGAGGCTGAATGGCTTCGCGAGATAATCATCCGCGCCTGTATCGAGTCCTTCCACCTTGTCCTCATCCTCCTTGCGGGCGCTGATCATGATGATGGGGACGTCGCTCGCCAAGCGGATATTCCGACACAGCGCGATGCCATCCATCTCCGGCAACATCCAATCGACGAGCACGAGGTCATAGGGCGCCCGTTGGAAATCTTCCCATCCTTCCCTTCCTGTCGTCGCCCACGCCACCGTATAACCTTGTTGCCGCAACGTATCCCGGATAATCCGGGCAATCTCCGCATCATCTTCCACAAGTAAAATTGTTTCCCCCATCACCATTCCTCCTGTTACTACTCTATCACCGATTTCGGGTGTTTTCGTGGACTTTATAAAAGCTTTATAATCATACTACCACGTCTACTATGGAACCAAAAAAGACCCGCGGGGCTCGGGGGAGTCCAACGGATCGGGATAAGTTATGAGCGTTTGTTTCGTAATATGAGCGGTTGTCTGCCGTTATAAGCGGTTGTGGGGAAATATGAGCGCCGACCCGGACTTATGAGCGGCCCCTTTGGAGATATAAGCGCCTATCCAGTTTTATGGGCGCTTGTCGAAAGTTATGAGCGCCTCCTCCCATACGAAAAGGACTGCCTATACAGGACAGTCCCCTTCCGTTTTATTCACTTTCCGGTTTGGTTTCTTTATAGATTGTTTTCACTTGCCCTTGTTTTTTCTCATCTATAATCGCACTGCCGTTGGAATACCGATCGACTAGCCGCAAGGAGCCCGCGACGACCGGTACTTTCTCATCTTTTTCAGTTGCCAATATGATAGTCTCGTCGGTTTTCACTAATTTTGCACCGACTACGCGATGCGGGTTGGACTTCAATTCTTTTAACACGACGACACCGCGCTGGGCACGTGCGGCTCGATCCAATTCATTCAGATTCATCCGTTTGACCGAGCCCCGCTGTGTGGCAAGGAGTATAGAAGCGGCCTCGTCTTGAATGAATTCCGCAGCTACGATATAATCATCGTCTTTCAAGTTGATGCCCCGTACACCTGCTGTCCGCACGCCTGTAATGGAGAGCTCGGTTAGCGGGAAGCGGAGCGCATAGCTGCCGTGGGTGAATAAAAGGATATCTTCGTCCCCTTTGACAAGTCTTGCTTCGACCATGGCGTCTCCGTCCTTGATTCCCATCGCTCTGAAGGTTCTGGAATAGCGTTGGACTTTGAAGTCGGCCAGTTTCGACCGCTTCACCATTCCGTTCCGCGAGACGGTTACGATGGATGCGTCTTCTTCGAAGCTTTCAATGCCGATTGCCGCGACGATGGCCTCGTTTTGCTCCAATGGAATGATGCTGGAAATATGCTGTCCGAGGTCGCGCCAACGGATGTCCGGCAGCTCATGGATCGGCTGGTACAAATAATTGCCCGCCGAAGTGAACAGCAAGAGATGATGCTGCGTATTCATCGGCCCTTCCAAAAGACTGTAATCGGACTCCTTCATTTCCTGCCCGGTGCCGTTGGATGCGCTGTAGGAACGGACGCTCGTGCGCTTCACATAGCCGTCTTTCGTTACAGACACGATGACTTCTTCGCTCGGCACCAAAATGTCGAGATCGACTTTGATTTCTTCGATCTTCTCTTCAATTTCCGAGCGGCGGGGCTCCGCGAATTGCTTCCGGATGGCGAGCAACTCTTTTTTGATGACGGAAGATAGCTTCTTATCGCTATTCAAAATGGCATCCAATTGCTCGATCAATTTGCGCAGTTCCGCGTCTTCTGCCTGCAATTCTGTAATATCCGTATTCGTCAAACGGTAGAGTTGCAAGGAAACGATCGCTTCCGCCTGTATTTCAGAAAAGCTGAATTTCGCGATGATGTTATTTTTGGCATCGCGCTTATCTTTGGATGCGCGGATCGTTGAAATGACTTCATCGAGAATCGACAACGCTTTGATCAGCCCTTCGACGATATGCAGCCGGTCTTTCGCCTTCCGGATGTCATAGCGGGATCGGCGCGTCACGACTTCTTTCTGATGGTCGATGTACGCGTCAAGCAGCATCGGCAATGACATCAAAGTCGGCCGACGCCCTGAGATGGCGATCATATTGAAGTTGTACGTCACTTGCAAGTCGGTGTTTTTCAATAAATATTGGAGAATTCCGTTGCCGTCGATGTCTTTCTTCAACTCGATGACGATCCGCAAGCCGGTGCGGTCCGATTCATCCCGGACGTCCGCAATCCCGTCCAGTTTGCGATCGAGGCGCAACTCATCGATTTTCTTCACCAAATTCGCTTTATTGACGTCATACGGGATTTCCGAGACGACAATTTGCGATTTTCCGCCTTTCAACGGCTCGATCGCTGTTGTGGCGCGGATGACAAAACGGCCCTTCCCTGTCTTGTAGGCGGTTTTAATGCCCGCCGTCCCTTGGATGATGCCGCCTGTCGGGAAATCGGGTCCCTTGATGACAGTCATCAGCTCCTCCACGGATACGTCGGGTTTGTCCATCCGCATGAGGACGGCATCGAGCACTTCATGAAGCGCATGCGGCGGGATATCCGTCGCATACCCAGCGGAAATCCCTGTCGATCCATTGACGAGCAAGTTCGGAAAACGCGCTGGAAGCACAGTCGGCTCCGGCTCCGTATCATCGAAGTTCGGAATCCAATCTACGGTGTCTTTCCCGATATCCCGCAGCATTTCACCCGCAATGGCCGAGAGCCGCGCTTCGGTATAACGCATTGCCGCCGCCGAATCGCCGTCCACCGAACCGTTGTTCCCGTGCATCTCAATCATCATATGCCGAAGCTTCCAGTCCTGGCTCATCCGGACCATCGCTTCATACACGGAGGAATCCCCGTGCGGATGGTAATTCCCGATGACGTTCCCGACGGTCTTCGCTGATTTCCGGAATGGTTTCTCATGGGTATTGCCTTCATGGTGCATCGCGTACAAGATCCGCCGCTGCACCGGTTTCAAGCCATCCCGCGCATCCGGCAACGCCCGGTCCTGGATGATGTATTTACTATATCTCCCGAACCGGTCGCCGATCACTTCCTCCAAGGGCAGGTCTTGGTACCGTTCTGACAAAGTCATTCAAACTCCCCCTCGACGTGCAAAAATTCATTATCCAATATATTATGCTCTTCCTCCATGCCGAAATCGACGTTGTCTTCGATCCAGCGCCGTCTCGGTTCGACTTTATCGCCCATCAAGGTCGTGACACGGCGTTCGGAAGTCGCGCTATCTTCGATTGTCACCCGGATAAGTGTGCGCGTCTCGGGATTCATCGTCGTATCCCATAGCTGATCCGCGTTCATCTCCCCGAGACCTTTATAGCGTTGCAGTATATAGCCTTTGCCGATCTTCTTGATGGCCGAATCCAGGTCGTCTTCCGTCCAGGCGTATTCGATCACTTCCTTCTTCCCAGCGCCCTTTGACACTTTGTAGAGGGGCGGAAGCGCGATATATACTTTTCCGGCCTCGATGAGCGGTTTCATGTAGCGGTAGAAGAACGTCAACAGCAACACTTGGATATGCGCGCCGTCCGTGTCGGCATCCGTCATGATGATCACTTTGTCGTACGCGATATCCTCGACTTGGAAATCGGCCCCGACTCCCCCGCCGATCGCGTGGATGATCGTATTGATTTCTTCATTTTTCATAATATCTTCAAGTTTTGCTTTTTCCGTGTTGATCACTTTTCCTCGCAGCGGCAAGATCGCTTGGAACGTCCGATCCCTTCCTTGCTTCGCCGAGCCGCCCGCGGAATCTCCCTCGACGAGGTATAATTCGTTTTTGGCCGCATTCCGCGATTGGGCAGGCGTAAGCTTTCCGGACAGCAGCGTATCGCCCCGTTTCCGTTTCTTGCCGGATCGGGCGTCTTCCCGTGCTTTCCGGGCCGCTTCCCGCGCTTGTTGGGCACGGACCGCTTTGCGCACAAGGGAGGCGCTGAGCTCCGCATTCTCTTCCAGGAAATAGAGCAATTGCTGGGAGACGATGGCATCTGTTGCGCTCCTCGCTTCGCTCGTCCCGAGTTTCCCCTTCGTCTGTCCCTCGAATTGCAGGATCTCTTCCGGAATCCGTACCGAGACGATGGCAGAAATGCCTTCCCGGATGTCCGCGCCGTCCAGATTTTTATCCTTTTCTTTCAATAAACCTGTCTTTCTCGCATACTCGTTGAAAACACGCGTCATCGCCGCCTTGGCGCCGGTCTCATGCGTACCGCCATCCTTCGTCCGTACGTTGTTGACGAACGATAAGATTGTCTCGGAATAGCCGTCGCTGAATTGGAAAGCGAATTCGACTTCGATCCCTTCCGCTTCCCCCTCTAAATAGGCGACGTCATGCAGCACGTCTTTTTCTTCATTCAAATAGGCGATGAACGCTTCGATGCCCGTTTCATAATGGAAGATATCATGCTTGCCCGATTCTTCCTCTTTCAATTCAATCTTCAAGCCTTTTAACAGGAAGGCGGACTCCCTCAGGCGTTCACTCAATGTTTCATACTGATATTTTACGGTCGAGAAGATCGTCCCGTCCGGCTTGAAATGAATTTTCGTACCCTTCTCCCGGGTCGTGCCGATCTCTTCTAACGTCGTCGCCGGCTTTCCGCCATCTTCGAACCGTTGTTGGAACTTCTTCCCGTCCCGATAAATCGTCACTTCCAGCCATTCCGAAAGAGCGTTTACAACGGATGCCCCTACCCCGTGAAGCCCCCCGCTCGTTTTATAGCCGCCTTGTCCAAATTTCCCTCCGGCATGAAGGACGGTGAAAATGACTTCGGTCGTCGGTTTGCCGGTCTGGTGCATCCCGGTCGGCATCCCGCGGCCGTAGTCCCGGACGCTGACACTTCCATCCGCATGGAGCGTCACATCGATTTCCGAGCCGTACCCTGCCAATGCCTCATCTACTGCGTTATCGACGATTTCATAGACAAGATGATGGAGTCCTCTTGAATCGGTGGAACCGATATACATACCCGGTCTTTTCCGTACCGCGTCAAGGCCCTCCAAAACTTGAATCGAATCGTCGTTGTACGTATACGTATCTTGTATTTTCGCCAAATTGCAACCCCCATCAAACGAATGTTCCTTTTTTCTCATCATATCGCTCCGCGGAAAGCTTGTCAAATCAACGTTTCCCGCTACTCTATCAATAACGCCTCGGCGTTATTGCGTCCGGATTTTTTCGAGCTTGCTCGAAAAGCTCCCCTTAAGAATCCGTGACATCCGCCGGCCGACAAAAACACCACGTCCTGTGGCATTGTCGGCACTAGCACGTCCTGTGCGTCGGAGGCTTTATCTTTATTCAGCGGGAGTTTGAATACCCGCTGAATAAAGATAAAAGCATGCGCATGAATACAATGACAGAAAACAGTCCTGTATGTCAATTGAGTTCACGCGTTTCACCACATCCATTGCAAATTTCCAGCTCTCCCCGCCAATGAACATCTCATTGTCGGCGTGGCGCCGTTCTGCTAAACTGATACCATACATAATCAAACGATAAAAGGGGTATCCGATGGAACTTATCTTACTATTGCTCCTTGCATACTTGCTGGGATCCATACCTTCCGCCTTGTGGGTCGGAAAAATATTTTACAATACAGATATCCGGGAGCATGGCAGCGGGAATCTCGGGGCGACGAACACATTCCGCGTGCTCGGAAAAAAAGCCGGCCTTGCGGTCACCCTTGTGGACATTCTGAAAGGCACGGCGGCTGTCCTGCTTTTGGCCTTGCCCTTCTTTAGCGGGCTTGCGGTCCATCCCTTGCTGCCGGGCGTCCTGTCCGTCGTAGGCCACATGTACCCGGTATTCGCCAAATTCAAAGGGGGCAAAGCGGTCGCGACATCCGGCGGCGTCCTGCTCGGCTACAGCTGGCCGGCTTTTCTGCTTTTATTGCTCACTTTCCTGCTTGTCCTGAAGCTGACCAAAATGGTCTCGTTGACGTCGATGATTGTGGCCGTAGTCGGGTTTCTATATAGTATTTTCCATTATATCCGAACAGGCGATTTTTATATGATGATTATGATTGGCTTGTTTGGGATATTCATCTTCTATCGGCACCGTGCCAATATTGGCCGGATCAAAGCAGGAACCGAGCCGAAAGTGAAGTGGCTATAGTACAATATTAACAATACTCGAAAAAGTAGGTGCTTTTGTTGAAAATTGTACTTTCAGATGAGGCAATCAATTGGTTCAAGGACGAGATGGATGTAGAGCCCGGTGACCATATTCAATTTTTTGCCCGCTATGGAGGAAATAGTCCATTACATGAGGGTTTCACCTTGGGGGTACGAAAGGAAGAGCCTGACGAAATTGATGTGGTGGCAGAAAAAGACGGCGCCCATTATTATATTGAGCGTCGTGACGTCTGGTTTTTTGCTGAACATGATTTACATGTCGATGTGGATCATGCCTTGAATGAATTGTCATTTTCCTATGTGAAAGCGTAAGGGGTTTCCCCTACGCTTTTTTGTTTACTTTCACCCGGTTGTTCAATTCCTGGTGTAGGGCCTGCTTATCAATTTTGCCCACATGTGTTTTAGGCAACTCTTTTAGATGGATGAATTCCTTGGGCACCTTGAAAGTACCTAGGCTCTTTTTACAATGTTCGGCGATTTGTTGTTCCGTTACGTCATATCCCTCTAATCGAGTGAAAAAAGCAACCACTTTTTCTCCCCACAACATATCTTCCACGCCAATGACGGCCACTTCCCCGACACCTTCAAACAGAACGAGACATTGCTCGATTTCCAAGGGATAAATATTCTCTCCACCTGAGATGATCATTTCTTTTTGTCTACCTACAATATAAAAGTCCCCATCTTCGTCCATTCTTGCAAGATCGCCCGTACGAAGCCAGCCATTTTGCAACGCTTCCGCCGTTTCCAAAGGTTTATTCCAATAATGGCTGAACAGATGCGGCCCCCGTATCTGCAATTCCCCAACCTCCCCAAATCCACAGGAAGCTCCACCATTTGCGACAATATTGACCTCATTAAAAACCATGCTCTTTCCGACAGAACCCACTTTGTGTTCAGCCTCTTCGGGACGAATGAAAAAATTATTCGGTCCCGCTTCTGTCAGTCCATATCCTTCCTTAAATCGCAATCCTTTCTTCCGGAATGCCAGATAGATGGAAGCCGGACATGGAGCACCTCCGGATAAAAATACGTTCATGCTTGGAAAATCATTTTCCTGGAAATATTCCGTTTGAATGATGGATTGATACATCGTCGGAACGAATAAGGAGATGGTTGCTTGATACACATTTGTTGCTTGCAACGCTTCTTTGGCATTGAATGTACTGCCAATGACGACTGTCCCGCCAGCCATTAAGATCGGCAGACAAAGCGCATTGATTCCTCCCGTATGGAAAAGGGGCATATAATTGATCGTGCAGTCCGTTTCAGTTAAGCCCCAGCTGATAATGGTGTTGATGGCATTCCAATTGACCGCGTTTGATGGCAGCACAACGCCTTTGGAAGCCCCTGTTGTCCCTCCTGTGTAGATCATCATCCAGGGGACATCGCTTGGATATGTTTCACGGAGCAGGTTGGTCGATTGTTCTTCATAGGAGTCCAATACGTTCAAATATTCCATCCGATCAACACACAAGCTCTTTGCAGTTTCTGCATTCCTATTGTCGAATAATAATAGAGCGGGTTGACAATCATGGATAAGTTGTTGAAGTTCCAAAGGATGTAGCCGAAAGTTGAGCGGAACATAAATGAGTCCCTTCATTTCACAAGCAAATAGAATGGCGATCAATTCTGAAGTATTATGAGCCAATACCGCAATCCGGTCTCCTTTTCTAAAGCCTTTATCCGTTAAATAGGAGGCCCAACGTACAATTCGTTGCTTCAATTGTTCGTATGTCCAGGACCTGCCGGATTCCAAATCAATCAGTGCCGTCTGATAAGGAGAAAGGGCAGCTCTTTTGACGATCCATCCTTGTTCATGGAACATGCTACATCGTCTCCTTTCGTTACATCATAATCCCGCCATCGACGTGTAGTACATGCCCATGAATATAATCCGCTTCCGGACTTGCCAGGAACACATAGGCATTCGCGATATCTGTTGGCTTTCCTAAGCGTTGTAAGGAAACAGTGGATTTCATCTGATTCAGAACCTTTTCCGGCATTTTTTTGACCATTGCAGTTTCCGTAAAGCCGGGAGCTACTGCATTAACCGAAATTCCTTTTCTACCGAACTCCTTGGCCCAGGTTTTTGTCAGTCCGACAACTGCCGCTTTTGTTGCAGCATAATTTGTTTGACCCAGATTTCCATACACTCCACTGACAGAAGATGTATTGATGATTTTACCAAACCCTTTATCGACCATATGGGGGACAATGGCTTGCGTACAATTGAAGACTCCTGTTAAATTGACATCCAACACTTGTTGGAAATCACGGGGATCCATTTTCAAGAGAGTCGCATCCCTTGTAATCCCCGCATTATTTATTAAAATATCAATCGTCCCGTAAAGGTCTAATGTTTGTTGAACCAAGCTTGATACGCTATCGCGGTCTGCGACATCCACTTGGATAAAGGTGACATCCAGTCCTTTGGAATGAAATTCGACCTCTTGCTCCCGGCCTGCCATTTCGTCAAAATCTGCCATGATGACTTGGGCCCCTTCTTCTGCAAAGCGCTGACAAGCCGCCCGCCCGATTCCGTTCGCGCCTCCCGTTATCAATGCCACTTTTCCTTCAAAGCGCATATAAACAGCTCCTATCCTAAAAATTCTTCGATATGATTCGTTAATTCATCCAGATTGTCGATGAGAGGTGAATGCCCTGTATCTTTTAATGGAACATAGATGGCTTGATCACCCAAATCTTCTCTAATTTCTTCCGTCATTGCTTTCGTTACAACGAAATCCCGTTCCCCGTGCAAAATCATGACAGGGATTTGAATGTCCTTCGCTTGGTCTGAACCTTCTGTGACCCTATTATGGTAGGAGCTAATATTAAATCGGTTTAATGCGTTGTAGACATCTGCTAAATTTCGTTGTGTGAACATATCATCTAGATATTCCTTGTATTTCTTTTCATCTGGCTGGTGATGGGTGTAGATCAAGGCGTTCCAAATCGCCTTCAGTCCTTCGCGGTTGTGGGTATCGTATAACTTTTGTACGACCATTATTTTGCCATCCACCTCAATCTCTTCGATCGTTTGCAATCTTTTTTCAAGGTCTGGCGTACCGTCTGGCTTCGTTTTATACATTGGATATCCACGTGTCGATGCAGAAGCGAGTAGGACTAGCTTTTTACAAAGGCCCGGGAAATCGGCTGTAAATTGCATTGCGACTGCTCCCCCTGTAGACCAGCCGATTAAATGAAAATCACGCAAAGATAAGATATCGACAAATTCTTTCAGATCATTTGAGAAATCCCGAATCGAACTAATGCGATTCAAATAGGTGGATTCACCAAACCCACGCAGATCAGGGGCAAACACCGTATAGTTTGAATCCAAGTTTTCGATTAGCAAATCCCAGTGTTTAGAGGATGTCATATTACCGTGAACGAGAATGACAACTTGCTCTCCTCCCGGGCGTTTTCGATAAGCTATTTTTTCCTGATTGGACAATGTTACGGTTTTCATTTCCATTGTGTAGAGTCCTCCTTGCTTTTTCCCTATCGGACGGTGACGGCCCCCCAGGCATATCCGATGCCTGCACTAATCAGCACGACTATATCGCCATCCGCTAATTTCCCTTCCTGTTCCGCAAGCTCCAATGACAGGATTTGATCGATTTGTCCGATATGGCCGAATTTATTGAGATAAATCGATTTCTCCTCGGGAACCCCAAGCTCATTCAACACGTAATCATGTGCGGACTTTTTCATATGCAGAATGGATAAATAATCAATATCCTTCTCTGTATAGCCGCTCTTTTGAAGAGAGGTCCGGATGACTTGTAAAAAGTTCTGCATGGATTTTTGCTCCAGCCGCATTTTCATTCCTTCCGGATCCGGTACATCCAAACGGAACTGTGCGAGGGTATCCGGAGTAATCGGACTTTTTGTTCCTCCTACAGGTACAATGACATCTTCTGAAAAAGAGCCGTCTGTAATAATATCCGATTCGAGAATGATATTTTCTGGATGATCCTGGTGGAGAATCATGGCAGCCCCGCCCGCCGCTAAATTAAACATGAACCGGGTACGTTCATTTGTATAGTCGATTAGATCGCCGTTCCGGTATCCTCCCGCAAGAAGCACCGTCCGAATCGCGGGGTCCGACTGCATGATGTTCTTCGCAATTTTGATGGCCATGATTGTTGTACCACATCGCTGGGCCACATCAAACGCCCACGCATGATAAGCTCCAATCGCTTCTTGAAGTTTGATGGCCGCCGTCCATACGGGATATTCCTTATATTCCTCACCTATATAGATAATCAAGTCAATGGTTTTCGGATCGACATTCCCTTTTCGCAATGCCTCCTGCGCAGCCCATATCCCCATCGCAACGGTGTGATCAGCTTTTGCAGGATACCCATTTTTGTTTTGACGATGTCAACAGGCAATCCCGATTGCTCTGCAATTTCCTCGGCGGTCATTACTGTTTCCGGAATATAGACGCCTGTACTGACAATTCCGACCGTCATCAGGTTGCCTCCTTCTTCACACCTTTTACCATTTGCGATTTCTTAGCAGTGCGCTTCCATCGTATATCGCGAATGGTGCCGACAACGCCTTTCGGAAAGAAGATGACTGCTAAAATATAAATGATTCCAAAGAAAATGATCCATCGTTCGAAAATGGGATACTCTTTTGCCAGGCCGGATAAATAATGCTGCGCCAATTCGATGAGGCCAGCTCCAATAATTGGGCCTATAAGTGTCCCGACTCCTCCGATAATTGTCATAAGCAAGGCATCGAGTGTAATATCCATCGTCAAGACGCTTGTGTTGACGAAGCGCAGTGATATCGCATATAACGAACCTGCAAGACTTGCAACAACCCCTGCAATGACCGATGCAATCACTTTATAATGCAACGTATTGAATCCAAGCGATTTTGTCCGCTGTTCATTCTCTTTGACTGCAACAAGCACTCTTCCTAAAGGTGAATTGACAAACCTTCGCAGAAAAATATACACAATGATAAGAAAGGATAAAACAACTAAGTAAAACATCATCCGGTCTTGGAAAACTTCGGGTGCCCTGAAGGTAAAGCCATCGTTGCCCTGCGTAACGGACCGCCACTTTTCCGCAAGGACTAAAAATAAACCTGAAACAGCCAATGTTAACATAGCAAAGAAATGACTTTTCAACCGCAAAGTCAATAATCCGATGAAAAAACTGATGATTCCTGCGATAATCATTCCGACTGCGATCGATAGGAAAAAAACACCCATCGTCGGTTCTATGTTTTTCAGCATGACCGCTGTCGTATAGGCACCCATTCCGAAAAACATCGCATGGCCGAACGATACGATACCCGTATAGCCGAGCAAAATGTCATAGCTCATCGCCAGGATAGAAAAGATGAAAATTTGTGTTAATAAGATCATCCAGGTTCTCGATTCGGACACGAACGGGAAGATTACAAGGACCAAGACCATAACGCCAAGAAATAAGTTGTTCCACTGGTATTTCCTTTTCATGCCATCACCCCTTCGCTGTGAAAAGACCTTGCGGACGGAAGATTAATACGATCGCCATTAGGATCATATTGACCGCAAGTGATAGGGCGGGAACGTAATAAGCCATATAACTACCCGCCAGACCGACCAGAATGGCAGCAAGCAGGGAACCTGGAAAACTTCCCATACCGCCGATAACGACGACAATGAATGCCAAAATTGCATATTCCATACCCATTTCTGCATAGACAACACCGGAGTATGGGGCCATTAGTGCACCGCCCAATGCCGCAAGCGCCGCGCCTGTCATAAAGACGAACAAAAATACTTGTTTGATGTTAATGCCAAGTGCTTGCACCATCTCTTTGTTAAGGACGCCAGCACGAACAATAAGCCCGATTTTCGTCTTTTTCAAAATGTATTGGAACAGGCCAAAGATAAGGAAACCGACGATGATAATGAACAAGCGATATTTAATAATGAGTACCTCTCCAAATTCCCAGCTGCCTGCTAAATAAGAAGGCATTTTGACAGAAATTTGATTCGGCCCCCAAACGACTTTCAACATTTCCGAAAGAACCAGCATGAAGCCTAGCGTAATCAAGATTTGTTGGATATGGTTACCGTAAACAGGCGTGATGATCAATTTTTCTGTAATAAATCCGAGAATTATTCCTGTAGCCATCGCCCCTACAATTCCGATGATGAAACTGCCTGAAAGCCCATAAAACCAAACCCCTGAAAATGCCCCCCATGCGAAGAGGCCGCCGTGCGCAAAATTGAGCACGCTCATTAAACCGAAAATCAAGGTTAGACCAGAAGCGAGTAGAAAGATAAGCATGCCTGTCGACAATCCGTTAACCGTCAAGTTAATCAGTAATTCCATTTTATGGCCCCCTTATCCGATTCCTAAATACTTCCGTTTTATTTCCTCGTTATGGACGAGGTCTTTCATTAACCCGGATTGAACCGTTTTCCCGTCGTCGATAAGTGTGTATGTATCTCCGACTTTGCTAGCCATGATGAAATTCTGTTCGACGAGGACGATCGTTGTACTTTTCTTCATTTCCGTAATGGCTTCCATCACTTTCTCAACTACAATCGGGGCAAGGCCCTTGGAAGGTTCATCGATTAGCAGCAGTTTACTGTCATTGACGAATGCCCGCGCCATGGCCAGCATCTGTTTCTGTCCGCCCGATAAATGCCCACCGTCCTTTTTCCAATACTTTTTTAAATCCGGGAAAAGATTCAGTACGTATTCCTGTTTCTCCAATGTCGCGTCATCTTCTTTTCTCATGGCAACTTTTATATTTTCCTCAACTGTTAGATCTCCGAATATTTCCTGATCTTCCGGCACATACCCGATTCCTAGATTCGCAATTTTGAACGTTTCCTTCTTGGTAATATTCTGGCCGTCAAACGAAACAGCTCCTTTTGTAGCGGATGTCAGATTGAGGATAGTTTTCAACGTCGTCGTTTTGCCTGCACCGTTCCGACCGAGCAATACACTTACTTCCCCTTCCGGCGCTTCGAAGGATATGCCTTGAAGAATGTGATACTGCCCGATATGTGTATGAACTTCTTCAACTTTCAGCAAGGGTTTCATCGTAAAGCCCTCCCAAGTAAGCATTTTGGACCTGTTCATTCGACATGATTTCCTCTGGACTCCCATCGGCCAGAAGCTTGCCGTTGAATAGCACCATAATGGAGTCTGATAGGTCTAGAATCATATCCATTTTATGTTCGATTAATAGAATCGTTTTCGAACCGGTATTTTTGATTTGTCGGATGACATCCAATATGGCAGGCACTTCCTCTAAAGACATCCCTGCTGTCGGCTCATCTAGCAGCAGTACTTCCGTATCAAGAGCCAAGAGCATGGCAATTTCCAGTTTCCTTTTTTCGCCATGTGACAATTGGCTCGCAATCGCTTCTTCTTTTCCGGTAAGCAAGACAAGGTCTAACAACTCCCGCGCTTTTTTAGTTAAGGCTTGATAGCTAGTGAAATGCCGCAACAATTGATAGCGAATTTTTTCTTTTGACTGGACAGCCAATCGAACGTTCTCCAACACGGTCAAGTTCGGAAAGACATTTGTAATTTGGAACGATCGGCCAATCCCTTTCCGAGTTCTTGATACGGAAGAAGACTTTGCCAAAGGCTCCCCCTTGAAATAGACCTCGCCTTCCGACGCTTTTAATTCACCGCTGATCAAGTTGAAAAATGTTGTTTTTCCCGCCCCATTCGGACCGATGATCGATTTGAAATGATTGGCGGGCATTTCAAAATTCACATGGTCCACAGCGGTATGCCCTCCGAAACGAATCGTCAAATTCTCAGTTTTCAAGATAGGTTCCATACGGTTCGCTCCCCTCATCTGTCCCTCTCCTCATGATGAAATTGTTTCATCATAAGGAGAGGGACAGCTTTGTATGATTTGACTGTCCCCTATTCATGATTGTTATTTGTTCATAATCGGCGGCTCTGTTTCACTCGGTGATAATTCCCGAATGAGTACAGGAATTGGATATTCGGAGCCTTCTGGTTTCTCCAGTTTGACGGAGTAAAGGGTTTGAAGTGCCTGGTGATCTTCTTTTCGGAATGTCATCGTACCTTTAGGCGATTCAAACGACATACCTTCCATTGTTTGAATTAACTGCTCTGAATCCGTCGTACCTTCCGTTTTCTTCAATGCTTCAATAATCGCGATGGCAGACGACATCCCACCAGGGGTGAATAGATCAGGAACTTCACCGTCATAACGCTCTTTATGCTCCGTAACGAGCCAGTCATTCACTTCATTGTTAGGAAGGGTGTGATAGTAAACTGTGAATCCTTCCATTCCAATAAGTGGTTCCAAAGTTGGTAACGTAGGAATATCTGCAACACCTGTCGAAATGTTAATGCCTTTTTCCTGAATTTTCATGTCATTTATTTGGTTCCATGGCGTATTTGCTCCTGCCCATACGACATATAGGTAATCCGGTTTCGCCTCTACAACTTTTTGCAAGTTCGAAGTGAAATCCGTTGCATCCGGAGCTGCATATTCTTCTAAGATAATTTCAGCACCGAGGTCGGTTGCCGCCTTTTTAAATGCCGCAATTCCATCCCAACCAAATGAATAATCCGGTGCAAACGTTGCAATTTTCACGCCTGGTTTTGCGATGGCTGCCGCGCCGGCTACAGCATCTTGTGAGGAGTTTCGTCCTGTTCTAAAAATATACTTATTAAACTCTGATCCTGTAATGCTATCGGCAACAGCGGGTTCGACCACCATTATTTTTTCATATTCTTCCGCTAACGGTAAAACTGCCAGTGTATCTCCTGAACTGGAAGATCCGACAAGAAAGTCCACTCCGTCTTCTTCCAACAGTTTAGTGGCCTTTTGAACAGCTACTTCGGGTTTCGTTTCAGTATCTTCGAAAATAACTTCAATTTTTTTCCCTGCAACTTCCTTTGTGCCGTCCGTTGCATAATCCAACCCTAATTCAAAGCCTTGCCGTGTCTGTTTTCCATAAGATTCAAGAGCGCCTGTCAGTGATGCAAGGACTCCGATTTTGATCGTTTCTACTTCTTCAGCTTTCCCGACATCGTTGCCAGTTTTTTCGGCTTCGCCTTGTGAACTACAGGCTGAGGTGAATACAAGGATAAAAATAAGTATGCTTATTAAGTTACCTTTTCTCATTCCTACTGATCCCCCTTTAAATTGGTATGCGTTCGAACTTTTCTTGCCCATGTTCCATGCAGGAAAATGATTTTAGATTTCATATTCACTCTCCTTCCCATTTGATGACCGTGGCGCTCCACGTATAGCCCGTGCCGGCGCTGACTGTCACAACAAGGGAACCTTTTTTTAATTTGCCTTGTTGTTTTGCAAGATGTAAACCGATACAAGGATCAAGTGCAGACAAATGTCCGTATTCATCCAAATAGATTGCTTGATTTTCAGTTAAGCCCAGATCGCTGACCAACTTGGAAAAAATTGATTTTTTCGTATGAAGTGGCAAGAGCAAATCAATATCTTCAACTCGGTATCCGCTTCTTTCTACCGCCTCCTTTACAACGTGAATAAAGTTCTTTTCGGATACAAGGTCCAATCTTTCTTTCATATCTTGTGGATCTCTTACATCGATCCCATATGCTTTGTGATCATAAGGTTCGTTTGAGGAAGCATGAACAGATCCGCCTGCCAACACTTTCACATCGTCATGAAACGAACCATCCGTAATAAAGCTGGAAGCTAAAATCGTATTCGTCACGCGTCCTCTCTGTACGAGAGCGGCTGCACCACCGTCTGCAAAGTTGAACATGAACCTGGACCTTGGATTTTGGTAATCGACTATATGAGACTCCTTACACCCACCGACTAATAGAATATTCTGAATCGCTTTATCAGAACTTAGCATGTCTTTTGCAACTTTTAATGCAATTGGAAAGCAAGAACTTACATTCATCATTTCAAAGGCAAAAGCATTTTTGGCTTCGAGCATATGTTGAATTTTTGATACTCCTGACCAGACATGATAATCTTTGAAAGGGCTTCCAAAATAAATGATGACATCGATATCGGCTGGGTCTATCTTAGTCAGAATCGGTTTTGCCGCTTCAATCGCCATATCCGTTGCATGCAATGTCTCATCCGATACATGCTTTTTAACCAGGCCGAATTTCTCTCTGATCACATCTTCGGGAATATCCGCTTTCATCGCAATGTCTTGTGCGGTTTCAATGCCAGGTGGAAAATAAACACCCGTTTCAACGATCCCTATATTTTCAAAATGAGTATTCATCGCAATTCTCCTTCACTTGGAATAAGCATCGTTGCCTCACCCTCTAAAACAAGCTTGCCGTCTTGCTGATGGCATTCCGTTTTTAAGCGAACAATCCCTTTGTCCTGTTTGATTTCCAAAATTTCTGCGGTCGTTGTGATGGTATCTCCTATATAGACTGGCTTAACGAATTGTAACGATTGATTCACATACACACTGCCTGGGCCGGGCAGGTGCATACCCAACATTCTTGAAATGTTACAGGATGTTAACAGGCCATGGGCGATTCGCTCTCTGAACCTCGTCTTCGTTGCGTATTCTTTATCCATATGGATCGGATTGAAATCTCCACTCAAACCCGCATATTGCACGATATCTGTTTCGCTGACCGTTCTACTAAAAGAAGCCTTTTGACCAACATACAAAGCTGAAGTCATTTTGCAAACTCCTTTCCAGGAAATTCGTTTTTCAATAGAACCTTATTCACTTTACCTATTGAACTTCTTGGGAAATCTTTTACAAATTCCACTTTTTTCGGGCACTTATACTTTGTAAGCCTTTTCAAACAATGGCTGATTATTTCTGACTCTGTTACGTGGGCCCCTTCAGTCAAGATGACACTGGCAACTGGCACTTCTCCCCATTTGGGATCCGACACCCCGAAAACGGCCACTTCTTCCACTGCTGGATGTTGTAAGATGACTTGTTCCACCTCAATTGGGTAGATATTTTCACCACCAGAAATCAACATATCTTTCTTTCGTCCTGCAATATAAACAAAACCTTCTTCATCTGCCCTGACCAAATCTCCTGTGCAAAACCAACCATCGATAAATGCTTTCTCCGTCTCTTCAGGTAGATTCCAATAGCCATTTATAACATTGGGCCCTTTCACTAATAGTTCACCCACCTCATTGGGAACTGCATCTTCCCCTTCGGAGTTCACAATTCTCACATCACAAAACATGGCAGGTTTCCCGATAGAGCCGACCCTTTTCATATAATCCTCTTTTGAAAGCATAAATACGGTAGGCGAAGCTTCCGTTAGGCCATATCCTTGCCCCAACGGAATTCCTTTTTCAAGATAATGGCGGATTAAATCGGGCGGACAAGGACCGCCGCCACTGTATAACCATCGGATCGAATCAAAATTGGTTGTTTCAAACGCATCACTATTTTTTAAGGAACTGAAGATAGTGGGCACGCCCATCACTAAAGTAATGTGTTCCTTTTCAATGGTATGAAGCACATGTTGGGGTTCCGTGCTATCTGGTATCACAACTGTTCCTCCGGCAAAAAACACCGGAAAAGTAAACAAACCGATGCCCCCGATATGGAAAAAGGGTAATAATGTCAACATTCTATCCGATGAAGTAATATCGAGTGCCAGTAGGTTATTCACTGCATTCCAATATACATTTTCTTGTGTCAGTACCGCGCCTTTAGGTCTTCCTGTTGTTCCGGATGTATAGCAAATAATGAATGGTGAAGCAGCAGTTACATCCGTATATGAAAACTGCTGTTTCTTAGCTGATGCCATGGAATCGAGAGGATACTTTGAAATGGAGTCGAGTAACAAGCACTTCACACCACATAATTGTTGTAAATCCTTCCCTATTTGCATGAACATATCAGACGTAAAAAGATAGGTAGCCTGGCAATCATTTAGCTGATATTCTAATTCTTTGATGGAGAGTCTAGTATTCAAAGGTACGATAATGCAGCCCATTTTTGCTAAGGCGAAATACATCACCATGTATGCGGTATTGTTGGAGGATAGGATTGCTATACGCTGTCCTTTTTTTATCTGCAGCTCGTTTCCTAGAACATAGACTGTCTGTTCAATCGAGTCGGCCATTTCTTTGTACGTATATTTTCGGCCATTTCCAACTAAAGCAATCCTTTCCGGTGTAATGTAGGCCCTCTTTTCAATCCAATAGGAAATCCCTTGCACCTTACCTCATCCCTTTCGTTTACTGATCCCTTCAAATATGAGTGTGATCATATCTTCAAAAACACTCTCCGGAACATCTTCATCCTTCCAATAAACCCATCTCATCCCGATGAATTGGCTGATTCCCATAAGGGAGTACGCAACCGTTTCATGATCCAGCTGCTTAAACTCTTCTTCCGTCATCCCGGCTTCAAGCCCTTTTCGATAACCGGACGCCAACCGTTCGTAATATTCACGGTATAGGTTTTCATCTACCAGCACTGACTGCTGGACGATACTATAAAGGTTGCGATGGTCTTTTAACCACCGGAAGAATGTTTGAAATCCAATGATTTGGGCTTCTTTTGCATTTGTTGCCTTTGAAACATTCAATTGGATTTCATGGCGAAAGTCACGGCTTAGTTGTCTAACCAGTTCTTCGAAAATTTCTTTTTTTGAAGAAAAGTAATTGTAAAACGTTCCCTGTGCGACATTTGCTGTTTGCGTAATATCCACTATGGAAGTATTAAAGTAACCTTTCTTTCCAAAAATCTCTTCCGCCGTATGAAGTAATTTCCGCCTCGTTACATTTCCTTTTGTCGTTACAGGTAACGCTCTTTCATTCTCTTTTTCATCAATAGTTGACATATGAATCACCTCTCAGTTTTTATTATAGTTAGGTTTTTTCAAATAGTCAATCTATTTTAACGATTATATTATTGCGATGAATGAGCGTGCTGCGAAAAGAATGTATGTTTTCAGTTATTTGAGTTTGTGGGAATCGTTGCACCTCGTTTTTCTTACTTCCTACTCTATAAAACTCAAGTTACAAATCAGTTGCAAACAAGTAATGAAAGAACAGTTTGACGAGGAAGCGGCGTCGGAACTTGAGCAACAAAAAAGAGAAGCAGCAATAGGCAGCTTCTCATAACTCATTGACTATCATTTTATACATTTGTTCGGTCGTTTCCATCGGCATAATCGCAAATTCTTCTTCAAGTACCTTTTTACACTTTTGGTACCATTTCACGGATTGCGATCTATTTTGCAACTGATAATGGGCATACATCAGTAATCGATGCGCTTCTTCCCAAGTCCGATCAATCCGCAATATCTTTTCCGCCCAATAGGCGGTCTTTTGAAATTCCCGAAGTCGGGTATAGGATTGGGCGAGATTCACGAGATTTTCGGCAAACTGCCGTTTTAACATTTGCATCTCTTGAGAACTCGTTCTTTTGCTTGCTTGCGCAAAATGAATCGCCTGACTTAAATACGATTCAGCAATCCCCGGTTGAATCGTATCCAAATAAATATGGGCGATGCCAGCATTTGCCCGACTGATAAAATAAAAGTCCTCATGCTGTTCTGCAATCTTCATACATTCTACATAGGATGCCTGCGCGGTTTCATAGGAAGCACGATAACGATATGCCTCGCCCGCGTAATAATGCAGCGGATAAAATTCGTCTTGAGTCGCAGCCGATAACTCGTTGATGATTTCGAGAATCCATTCAAATTGGCCCGATTGGATTAAGGTCGATCCATAGGCAACGACGGTGGTTGCGATTGCCATTTCCGCTCAAGAAATTGTTGGAATAGCGCATGGTAGCGATAGGTTCCATCATCGCCCAGTGATTGAATGAAAATATGTCTTCCTGCTAGACTTTGTAAAGCCTCTACCGCGGGCTCCCCATAAAAATCATGGATCAGCTGTATTGAAAATACGGGAAAGATGGAAAATGATAATAGCCAGGCTCGTTCCTCTTCGGACATATTCGTGTACACTTCTTCAGATAAGTAGGAAAAAAGGTCATATAATGCGGGTTTCATCGCCGTGGTAAAAGGCTTTTCGGAATCTGTCATATGAATGGCCAATAAATTGATTGCAATGGCCCAGCCTTCAGTCAATTGGACAATGTTCGCAGCTTCTTCCCCTGTAAGCAAATGGTTAAAATAATCTTCGAAGAAAACCGCCACTTCCTCTTCCG
The DNA here is from genome assembly GCF_000829195.1 of Bacillus sp. OxB-1. Taxonomy (GTDB): domain Bacteria; phylum Bacillota; class Bacilli; order Bacillales_A; family Planococcaceae; genus Sporosarcina. Next base: position 2,682,344 of record NZ_AP013294.1, read on the forward strand.
AAAAAATGAAATCCTCTTCCGTAATTTCACATATTTGTCCCGCCAATTTTAGTTTCAATAAGCTCGGCCATCTGAGGAGAGTCCGGGTCGCAATGATGAAGTGGATAGAGGCGGGCATAAACTCAATGATTTTTTCCAAAACGTAATTAATATGGAATACGTGATCGACATGGTGAAAGTCGTCTATGACAACGGAAAGCGGTTCATCAATCACGCATAGCTCATTGACAAAGAGCGCTATCCAACGTTTCAGCTCCTTTTCCTTGGGAAATGTGGACAGCCCCCGCCAATCAATGGATTGCCCAAAGGTTGGAATCACTTGTTGGATGCTGGCGGTCAAGTATTTAAGAAAAGGTAAAATATCATCGTCTTCTTCCGTTACCGAAGACCAACTGTAACTGTGGATAGAGCGGGTATCATGGAAATAGGAAGAAAGATTCGAGCTTTTTCCGTATCCTGCACCGCTATGCAATAAGGTCAGCTTCACTTGACTGGATAACTTGATCCTTTTGATGAATGAAGCTCTCCGCATAAAAGTAGGCGCCGGTGACGGGGAAATTAATTTTGTAAGAATAAGAGGAGGTACCTGCATCTTATTTTCACCTGCCAACTCTTCCTTTTCTCAAGTTTATCATACGAGTCATTTGAATTGTTAGACTTCTATTGGGTCTAGCAAAAAAAGTCAGCTAAGAAAAGCTGACTCTCAGAACAGGTTAATGGGAAGGTCGTACGTCGAAGCGCTCCAATTGACTGATTAGCCCCTCTTTTGAAAGGATCTCTTTTTCATAGTCCCCCACTAAATCAAAATGGGGGTAATCGTTACGCATGTCAATCCATTCACGCTTCAATCCATATTGTTGCCCCCACTTCACCAATTTTTCCACGTTGGCACAGCCGACTTTCGTAACGGTCTTGCAGCTGGGGAAACGATCATCCAACCAATAATGGGTGAGGAAAGCGATTTTCTCTTGACGTACTGCTGATTTCCACGCCGCCAATTCTTCGCGGTTGATGCCGAACGCCATCAGTCTTTCACCCGGCGAACTTCCGTGTATTTGGCATCCCATGCCGGATCGATTTTAGACAATGGAACGGGCCGGAAATTCTCTTTTTTCACGAGTACATGCTCTGACGTCCCTGTCGCGGCCACCGTTCCATCTTCATGAAGGATTTCATACCCGTAAGTGGTCCGCAGCTTCTCATGTTTTTCAATCCACGTCCGGACAATCGCTTTCTCACCATAACGCATGGACGCTTTATATTGAATGGACAAATCAATGACAGGCGCCAAATAACCGTCCGACTCCAACCCAGCATATGTAAATCCTAAATCTTGAATCAACGACGTCCGGCCAATTTCCATCCAGACTAAATAATTCGCATGATAGACGACACCCATCTGATCCGTCTCCGCATAACGCACTTCAATTTCCTTTTCACTGATAAACATCCAATCACCTCTGTCTCAATTATACTAAGAGGCAGGATGAAAAGCATGAGACACAGCCCTTCCACTCCTGCCTTGGTTGACCTCATAACATTTTGATTCTGGTTCGAAACATTCCGATCAAACTTCATAACGTCTCCACTAAACTCCGAAACATTCCGGTACCTCGCAACGTTTCAGTCTTAGTCCAAAACATTTCCACCGAATCTCACAACGCTCCCATCCCAGTTCGAAACGTTTCTCCAAAACTTCTCAACGTTTCCTCCAAACCTCGAAACACCCTGGCGCCTCCCAATGTTTCAGCGACACTTCGAAACATTTCCACCGAACCTCACATCGCTCCCGTCCCAGTTCGAAACGTTTCTCCAAAACTTCTCAACGTTTCCTCCAAACCTCGAAACACCCTGGCGCCTCCCAATGTTTCAGCGACACTTCGAAACATTTCCACCGAACCTCACATCGCTCCCGTCCCAGTTCGAAACGTTTCTCCAAAACTTCTCAACGTTTCCTCCAAACCTCGAAACACCCCGGTGCCTCCCAATGTTTCAGCTGCACTTCGAAACATTTCCACCGGACCTCACAAAGCTTCCGTCCCAGCTCGAAACGTTCCCCCAGAACTCCCCAACGTCCCCGCCAAACCTCGAAACATTCTCCCAAAACCTCGAAACGGCCACCGCCACTCCAACCGGCCCAACGCAAAAATCCGCCCTGCGAGTCAAGTTGCAGGGCGGGATGGCAAACGGATTAGTTTGCTTTCAATTTGTCGCGAAGAACCATTTGCAGGATTCCGCCGTGACGGTAGTAGTCGATTTCCACTTCGGAGTCGAAACGTGCAAGAGCGTTGAACTCTGTCACTTTTCCGTCTGGGGAAGTCGCTGTCACTTTCAGGATGTCGCGTGGTTTGACGCCTTCCGCGATGTTGACGCTGATTGCCTCTTCGCCTGTCAGGCCAAGGGATTCTGCGTTTTCACCGTTCAAGAATTGAAGTGGAAGAACACCCATCATGACAAGGTTCGAACGGTGGATCCGCTCGTAGCTTTCCGCGATGACCGTTTTGATGCCAAGGAGGGATGTCCCTTTGGCAGCCCAGTCACGGGAAGAGCCCATGCCGTAATCTTTACCCGCGATAATCGCAAGACCTGTGCCGTCAGCTTGGTATTTCATCGCTGCGTCATAGATTGGCATGATTTCTTTTGTTGGCCAGTATGTTGTGAATCCGCCTTCCGTGCCTTTTGCAATCTGGTTACGGATCCGGATGTTCGCGAATGTACCGCGCATCATCACTTCGTGGTTACCACGGCGGGAACCGTACGAGTTGAAGAAACGTGGCTCTACGCCGCGCTCGCGCAAGTAAATTCCAGCCGGTGTATCTTTACCGATTGCTCCAGCAGGAGAGATGTGGTCCGTTGTGATGGAATCGCCGAATTTACCGACAACCCGTAGACCAGCCAATGTTTGGATGTCGCCTGGTTCTTTCGAAAGGCCTTCGAAGAACGGCGGGTTTTGGATGTATGTCGAGTTTTCATCGAAATCATACAAGGCATCGTCTGTAGTTTCGATTGCATTCCATGCTTCGTTTTCTGTGAATACGCGCTCGTACTCTTTGCGGAACAGATCAGGTGTGACAGTCGCTTTGACGACTTCCTGAACTTCTTCCGTAGATGGCCAGATGTCTTTGAAGTAGACATCGAATCCATCTTTGTCTTTGCCGATCGGATCTTTTTCGAAGTCGATATCGACTGTACCAGCAAGTGCATACGCAACGACAAGCGGCGGTGAAGCCAAGTAGTTCGCTTTCACAAGCGGGTGGATCCGGCCTTCGAAGTTACGGTTACCGGAAAGGACAGAAGACATGAGCATATCGTTTGCGGAGATCGCTTTTTCGATTTCAGGAAGAAGCGGTCCGGAGTTCCCGATACATGTCGTACATCCGTATCCGACCGTATTGAATCCGATTTGGTCAAGGTATTGATCCAAACCTGAATCTTTCAAGTAGCCTGTAACGACTTTCGAACCTGGTGCGAGTGAAGTTTTCACGTATGCCGGTGGAGTCAAGCCTTTTTCCACCGCTTTTTTCGCTACCAGTCCCGCCCCTAACATGACGTATGGGTTGGACGTGTTCGTACAAGACGTAATCGCTGCAATCGCAAGGTCACCTGTCTTGATGTCCACTTTGCGGCCGTCTTCGAATTCGACCGTCGATGTTTTTTCAAGCTCTTTCGGAGAGAATCCAAAACCTTGGTTCCCTTCAGGAGCAACGACCGCTTCGTTGAACGCGCGCTTCATCTCTGTAAGTGGAATCAAATCTTGTGGACGTTTTGGTCCCGCAAGGTTTGCGACGATTTCAGAAAGGTCGATTTCGACAACATCCGTATACGTCGGCTCTACATTTTCAGGTGTGAAGAACATGTCGTTTTCAATCAAATATTGTTTGACGACTTGGATATGGTCTTCGTCACGGCCTGTTAGGCGCATATAATCAAGCGACTCTTCGTCAACCGGGAAGAATCCGCAAGTTGCACCGTACTCCGGCGCCATGTTGGCGATTGTTGCACGGTCTGCAAGAGGAAGTTTCGATACGCCAGGTCCGAAGAACTCGACGAATTTGCCGACAACGCCTTTTGCACGGAGCGTTTGTGTCACTTTCAATGCCAAGTCTGTTGCAGTTGTTCCGTTCGGAAGCTCACCGACAAGTTTGACGCCGATTACTTCCGGGATCGGGAAGTATGAAGGTTGGCCAAGCATTCCGGCTTCCGCTTCGATACCGCCGACGCCCCATCCGAGAACACCGATGCCGTTGATCATCGTCGTGTGGGAGTCCGTACCGACAAGTGTATCCGGGTATGTTTCGAACGTGCCGTCTTCGTTTTCGATCGCGTGTACGACGTTTGCCAAGTACTCTAAGTTAACTTGGTGAACGATACCTGTTGCTGGAGGAACTGCACGATAGTTATCGTACGCTTTCTGCGCCCAGCTTAGGAATTGATAACGTTCCGCGTTACGTTCGAACTCGAGTTCCATGTTGACGCGAAGCGCATCTGGGGAACCGTAGCGGTCTACTTGCACCGAGTGGTCGATGACAAGGTCAACCGGAATTTCCGGGTTGATTTTGTCAGGGTTTCCGCCCATTTCCGCCATTGCGGAGCGAAGGGATGCCAAGTCTACGACAACCGGAACGCCTGTGAAGTCTTGTAGGATGACACGGGATGGTTTGAATGGGACTTCCGCCTCTTTGTCTGCGTCTTTGCCCCATTTTGCCAAGTTTTCCACGTGATCGTCTTTGATGACATAGCCATCATGTTGACGCAATACGGATTCAAGTAACACTTTAATCGAATAAGGTAGTTTGGAGATGTTCGCAATGCCTGCTTCTTCGATTGCTTTCAGACGGTAATAATTGTACGTTTTACCGTTCAATTCAAACGATTGGCGGCTGTTGTGCAAATTGCTTTTTGCCATGGATGGTTTCCTCCTTTTGGTACTGAAAAGGCTACAAACAGGCAGTTGCCTAACGCGGGACAATCCCGGGTTTGGACATGGCCAAACGGTGCGACATCTTACGAAATGTCCACCTCAGCCGACCGCCGGATATAAATGAGCGTCTTTTCTCTACTCCATCATATAATAACAATGTATATAAGTAAAATACATTATATTTATAGTCTTTCATAAGTTATTGTGATGACTGCGATTCTTTCTATTTCGGCTGCAAAGGAAAGCCGGTTATGGCATGATAAAGGGGAAACTTGGAAAGGGGTGTTGAGGATGAAGAAAGCATTGCTGGTCATTGATTACACGGTGGATTTTGTCGCGATGGACGGCGCCTTGACGTGCGGAGAGCCGGGCATTGCCCTGGAATCCTATATTACCGATTTGACCCGGACTTTTTTAGATGAAGGCCATTTCGTCGTCATGCCCGTCGATGTCCACGAATTGGAGGATCCGTATCATCCGGAGACGAAACTATTCCCTCCCCACAACATCAGAGGGACGGCGGGCAGGGATCTTTACGGCTCCCTTCAGACACTGTACCACGAACGGAAAGAGGATATCCATTGGATGGACAAGACGCGGTACAGCGCCTTCGCGGGGACGGATCTGGATCTTCTGCTGCGCGCACGGGGCATAACGGAAATCCATCTGGTCGGGGTCTGTACGGATATTTGCATCCTCCATACTTCCGTGGATGCGTACAACCTTGGCTACGATATCGTCATCCACGAACAGGGCGTGGCGAGCTTCGATCCAGCCGGGCATGAATGGGCGCTGCGCCATTTCCGAAATACGCTCGGAGCGACGGTGGTGGACTGAAAAGGGATGGTGTTTGCCATTCCTTTTCATTTCACGGTCATTTTAACCGCGGATGCTTCTTCACTGCCGGATCCATCATTTCCAGGGCCGAATAAATTCAATACGACTACGCCGGCCAGGATGAGTACGATACCTATAATACTCGCCATATTAATTTTTTCATTCCAGATGAGTACCGAAATAATCGCAGTCGCCACAACTCCGATTCCCGACCAAATGGCATAGGCGGCATTTAACGGAATGGTTTTCAAGGACAATGATAAAAAGAAAAAGCAACTAACGAAAGCTATGATTACCCCAAGTGTAGGGAAAAGTTTTGAAAATCCCTCAGATGCTTTCAATAAAGAAGAACCGATCAGTTCCAATATGATAGCGAGGGCTAAATATAAATAGGACATTGTCATTCCTCCTGGAAAATAGGTAGTAGCTCGCTCCCTTCGCCATTATACTATATTGCCCGGGCGGTTTTCCGGCACTCGGTTTATATAAAAGAACAAAAGCGCAGGGCGCTTGCTCAGAGGCGACAGGCATAAGACGAAGATGCGGCGTGGCGCTTTTTGCCACAGAGCAGCTTTGGCTTATGACCCCGAGCCTCTAGCGCCCGGAGCTGGACGTAAACAAACCTAATTTTGAAGGTTATCCACATGCCCGAATTTTATAATTTCCTAAGTAATCAAAAAGAGTGGCGAGGGCCACTCTTTTCTGCTTGCAATCTACTTTATTCATACTTCTTCATCTCACTTAAATTCCCGGCGATCATTGCGAGGATCGTTTCGGCTTCTTCCTTGCCGAAGATGAAATGCGACTCGTCTTCGAGCCATTCGCGATCCGGCGTTTCAATCCGGGTCATGCGGCGGAGGATGCCGTCCCCCGTCTCCTCGATGATGCCGAACTGGAGGGTCACTTCCACTTCCCCGGCGTCATGGAAAAGCAATTTTTCCGGTGCGGTCCAATCCACATGGACGGTCTCCAACAGCTCGTCGTCATCGTACTCCTCCTCGTCCTCATCCTCGAGGAATTCATGGAAACTTTCATGGATTTCCTCCACGATTTCTTCAATGTCCGGCAGAATCATCCGGGAAACTTGGCCCGCTTCCAACTCGAACGTTTCGAGGTAAAATTCCTGGTTCAGCGGATCGAAGAACAAGGTGCAGAAATACTCCCGCACTTCGTCATCCGACTCCACAAAAAATTCGATTCTAGGATGCTTCGCCGCGCGGATGATAGCCATCTGACCCACTTCATCATATTGTTCGCAGATGGATTCCAGATGCTCCTGCAATTCCTCACAAACCCGGTCAAACCACTCCAAAGACATACAGCATCCCTTCCTTTCGGTTATTGCGATTTAGTATGCACAACTGCAAAAATTATGATTCACCGATGTCATTTATGTTTGAGGTATTGAAAAAACGGATATTACAAATACTAAGACGCGATCATACTATATCATCAAGAAGGAGATGGAACACATGAGTTTTATTTGGTTTTTAATTATCGGTGGAGTCATTGGTTGGTTAGCTGGTTTGATTTTGGGGAAAGACATCCCGGGCGGCATCATCGGTAATATCATTGCTGGTATCGTCGGTGCATGGATCGGTGGAATGCTTCTAGGGGATTGGGGACCGAGAGTTTCCGATTTCTATATCGTCCCTGCGTTGATCGGTGCACTGGTCCTCGTGTTTATCGTAAGCTTCATCATGAAATCCATGCGTCGCGCTTCATGATGATGTGAAATGAAAAGAAAAACGCCGGTTCTCACTGAACCGGCGTTTTTCATGATGTATTTTCCATTTCTTCTCGATACAACTCGAATTCTTCAAAGAACCATAGAACGTCTTCCACATATTTTTCACTATGATTGTATTGATAAATCGCTTGTTCGTACTTGCCGGAGGCCGCTCCGCTTTTGGAAAGGTAATTAGCGGCGCTGAAAACGGCGTCCTCGATATCATAGGGATCCGCGATGCCGTCGCCATTGGCATCGACACCGTAGCCCCCGTATTTTTTAATGATTTCCGGATCGGTCTTATCCTTCTCCGGAATTTCCCCCTTGCCGAGCCCCTTGCATCCCGGATAACTCCACCCGACGAATGTGCAGGGCATGAACTGCATATGCCCTTCAGCGCCGACTGGGGAAAGGAGTGGATCCATCGTCGAAAATCGGGTTTCGATCCGATGGTGCGCCGCAAGCAGCGTCCACGGAACGCCGTACGCCTCCCCCGCTTCTTGATAAATCGGGATATATTCTTCCGGAATGGTCGTCCCGGTATGACGGTCTTGGATATCGAGCAATGTTTGTGCTGATTTCTTAATGAATTCGGGATGTTTCAAACCTGTCCAAATGATGGTGGTCAATGTAAATACGGTGACTGCAATCGGGATCAGCAACACGATGAGCCATGCTTTCAGCTTCACCGAATTCCCTTTCTTTTTCCGTTTCTTCATTGAACCCCGCCTTTATTTCGTAAGCTTATGCGCCTTCTTTAATGAGCGCTTCGACGTCTTTTTCGATTTGGTCGAATGGGACTTCTTCAACTCCGCTATACAGTTTCACGACTTGCCCTTCCTGGTTCACTAAGGCAAATGTGGTGCCATGGAGCACCTGGTCGTCATCCGGGATATCGGCTACGACTGTCTTGAACGACTTCATCGCCAATGCTGCAATTTCCTCCATTGTATAGCCTGTCAGCATTTCCCATCGGCTTTCATCTTTCACATTGAATAATTCGAGATATTCCTGAAGCTTTTCCGGTGTGTCCACTTTCGGATCGACACTGAACGAGACGATTTTATAGTCCTCCACTCCAGCCTTCTCCAGATCTTCCTCGATTTTCGCCATATTCATCATCATTGGCGGACAAACGCTAGTGCAGTTCGTGAAAACGAATTGGGCGAGCCAGACGTGCCCTTTCAAATCATCCAGGGAAACTTTTTCCCCGTTCTGGTTCGTATATTCAAATGGAGGCACTTCATATTTATGATCCGCTTTGAACCCTCCTGGACCGGAACAAGCACTCACTAGTAACATGAGAATGAATAGAATTGGAAGTCTTATCTTTTTCAATATACTGTCTCCCCCGCTATGTCTTGATGAATTCATCATAGCGGAAGAAACAGCTTGAAACAAGCGAACCGCCATGAATTCCATGTCGGAACTACGACGAATTTGTGAAATTTATTTCACCTTTAAGGTGATCAGCGCATCGTGGATGGCCGTCAATTTCGACTCAAGACGGTGCAACAGGTAAAAGGATACGAAAATCGGAAATCCGATTTCCTGTATCAAATCCAACCAAGGTTCCATCTTGTCTCCCCCTTCGTCCATTTTTTACTGATTGGCGAAAAAAATCAATGGATCATAACAAAAGCGCAGGGCGCCTCGAGCCTGGCCGTGAACACGCCAACTCAGAAGCCTGTCCACGGGCCCGAATTCGATGATTTCCCCAGCGATGAAAAACCGGCTCCCTGCAAATACTGGGAGGCCGGTTGATCGGGTTATCCTTTCACTAGATCCGTGACAGTGCGTTCGACGATTCGGGCACTTCCCGCCGTTTCGAGCGGATAGCCGTCCACGAGGAAAGCACCTGATGCGATAACCGTCTGCATCGCGGCCGTCACTTCCTGCGGCGTCAAATCTTCCCGCGGTTCATCCACGGGCAGCATCAATTTCTTGCCCATCGCCGTAGTGAAATTCAATTGTAACGTTTTCGCCATAATCTCCACTCCTTTTCAATTAGTCGTATACCTCCGACGTTTCCACTTTCTCCGCCCCGATGAACGGCAGCGTGGAAAGGGAAGCCAGCTCGTTCAGTGCCGTGTACAAATTGTCCGCCGGGACGTTTTCCGCGATATGGCGGTACGATTTCGATTTACGGATCAACTTCCCTTCCTCCGTCATGCCTCCATCGAAATGCACCCGTCCGATTGCACTTTTGAATTCGATTGTCGCCATGCGATCACCTCCCTTCACCCTCTAGATAGCGGGCTGCGGGAAAAAAGGATACATTCTTCGTGGATTTTTTTGAAAAAACTCTTATAATGGGGGTAGTATGGAAGAGGTGAAGTCTGTTGAACGATCTATTTATGTGGTTCATCCTGTTCTGGTGTATCGTGCTCGTCGGCTTATTCGGGATCGGCGGCTTTTTCATGTTTCGTAAATTTTTAAAAGTGTTCCCGAAAGCGGATGGCAAATCGACGCTCGATTGGGAAGAATTTTACGTGAACAAATCGCTACACCTGTGGAATGACGAGGCGAAAGAGCTGCTGAACGAGCTCGTCAGCCCGGTCCCAGAGCTTTTCCGGGATGTCGCCAAGCAAAAGATAGCGTCCCGAATAGGTCAAATCGCCTTGGAAGATAAAGCGAGAACAATCGGATTCGATCATATTATCCGTGGTTATATCATAGCTACACCCAAACGGGACCATAAATTCCTCCGCAAAAAATTGACATCGATGGAGATCGACTTGGCCCCGTACGAGCATTTATTCTAAAAGCTAAAAAGTGTCCTCGTCACTCTTTGACGGGGACACTTTTTTCTTGATTGATTTTCCTGTATTTCACCAGCATGCCGATCCGCCACGGGATAATCATGGCGAAGGCGAGAATCCAGAACATCCCGCCGAGCTCCCCGACATCGATGGAACTGCTCAACACCAGTTTTGCGATGAGCCGGAGTACGAGAAGGCCGCCGAGGATGAGCAGGAACGCCTTGGACCTTTTCACATAGATGGCCCCCGTTATAATCTCGAAATGGGTCGTCCGGATCAAGAGCGTCGAGAACAGCAAGCCGACGACGATCGCCTCCACCACTTGCATGGACGGCACCCGGAATTCTTCGAATAAAAACATGAGTGCTCCCGTAGACATGAATAACGGAGGCAAAATGATCCGTTTCGGGGAAATCGGCTTTTTGGCCGCTTTGGCGCGGACGAAAAAAGCGAACGTCCCCATGACGAGGAACAGGACAGTGGAGCCGACGATCAAGTAGACGGGCGGAATTTCATTGAACACGAAATCGATGAGTTCCTGTAATTTAAGCATCGGCCGTGCCCCACTTCTCCAGCTCATCCATCCGATGTCTGAGTTGCTCCAACTGGACAAACCGGGCGAACCGCGCCATCTCTTTCCCTTCGTGGAACAGCAGGACGACGGGCGCGGTGAAGAGGGCGAGCTGGCCTGCAATCTCCGGCACGTCCGCCACATTGACCCGATAGAACGGGAACGGGTACTGCTCCGCAAGGGCCGCCACTTGAGGATAGAGTCCTTCGCAGACAGAGCAATGGTTCGTTTTGACGAAGAGTCCCAGTTGCGGCTCTTGCTCTACGATGTCCCTCCACTCCTGAAACGAACCGATTTCCTTCATCCTTCACTCCTCCTCTTTTTCTAATTAAAACCCTTGGAAATCCCCGAAAATCGGGCTCAAGATGCTAGTCAGCCACTGCAATCCGTTGAAGAATAGCAAGATCCCGACGGCAATCATGACATAGCCGCCGATTTTCATAATGAGTGCATTGTGTTTACGGATCCACGTAAGCCGTGTAATGAAGAACGACAACACGAAAAATGGAATGGCGAAACCGAGCACATAAAGAAGCATATAGATCATGCCCGAACCCGGATTGGAACCGGCCAGGAAGATGATCGAGCCGATAATCGGGCCGGAACAAGGCTGCCATCCTGCCGCAAAGGCGATTCCGATCAACAGCGTCCCGAAGTAACCCGCCGGCCGATTTTTAAATTGAAGCTTCCGTTCTTTCATCAAGAACTCGGGCGTAAATAGGCCGATGATCATCAAACCGAATAAGACGATAAAGATGGCTCCGATTTGCCTGAGCAATTCCTGGTTTTCGATAAAAAACGTGCCGACGAATGTCGTGCCGAAACCAATGACGATGAAAATGATCGAAAACCCGATTAAGAAAAATAGCGTATGGAGCATGCCGCTCTTTGTCATCCGTTTGGAATCCGGCTTCAATTCCTCGAGGGACATGCCGGTAATGTACGAGACAAACGCTGGATAAAGCGGCAACGTACAAGGCGAGATGAAACTGAGGAAGCCGGCTCCGAACGCAAGAAGATAGTTTAAATCTGTTGCCATCATTCTCTCCCCTTCATATATCTGCTCCAATCGTAACAAAATTGGCTCCGGAATACGCCTTTTTTGACTGTGAACAGTTTATGACAAAAGCCCAGGGCGCACGGAACCGGATGAAGGCAATCCAGAAGGAGGCGTCACACTTGTCCCCAAAGCGGCCTTCAATCATCCAGCTCCAGCCATCTGTTCAATGGCTTGGATCGGGATGAGGCATGACTCCCCTTCCAGCGATACGAGCCGCAGCACGGAAGAGGCCGTGTCGATATGGCCGATCACGCCTTCCACCGTGCATGGCTTACCTCCCTGCCAAAACGTGATGGCAAGCGGAAATCCCTCGGCCGATGCTTCGGCCATCAACCGGTTCCACTCCTCGTATTGCTGTTCATCCGGCTCCCTTCTTTGCGGGAGATGCTCCTCTTCATGCCACTCCCGCAATTTTTGGACATGCTCCGGCAACATCATCGCCGTCCATTTGATCTGTCCCCGATCTCGGATCAATGCCAACACCTCTTTATAAGAACGTTTGTTTCTATTTTAAAGGAGAGCAGCCGGAAAAAGCAATACGCCTGCCTCAATTCATTCAAAAATAGTTGTGAATATTTACACAGCCTTCAGATTTCATGTTATCATTGTAAAATGTTCAATTGATAGTGGAGGTAATAATATGGCGATGAAACAAGCGGAAAAGGAAGAGAAGACGATGCATGTCGAAGATATTTTAAAAGCGCATCAATTTTTAAAAGATGTGGTCATCCATACGCCTTTGCAATTAAACGAGCGACTTTCCGAAAAATACGATTGCCATGTGTACATCAAGCGGGAAGATTTGCAATATGTCCGTTCCTTCAAATTGCGGGGCGCTTATTATAAAATCAAAAAAGTCGAGAAGCTGGCACGGGAAAAAGGGATCGTTTGCGCGAGCGCCGGCAACCATGCACAAGGCGTAGCCCATGCGTGTGCCCAGCTCGGCATCCACGGCAAGATCTTCATGCCGCAGACGACACCGAAGCAAAAGATCAACCAAGTGCGGATGTTCGGCCGCGACCAGATCGAAATCATCTTGGCGGGCGATACATTCGATGACTCATCCGCCAATGCGATGGCTTGCGCCACAGCGGAAGACCGGCTGTTCATCCATCCGTTCGATGACTTGGATATCGTGGCAGGACAAGGGACCGTCGCAGTGGAAGTCATGAATGATATCGAGGAGCCGATCGACTTCGTTTTCGCAAGCATCGGCGGAGGCGGTCTCATGGCCGGACTCAGCACCTACATTAAGAACGTCTCGCCGCATACGAAGATGATCGGTGTAGAACCGGCAGGCGCGGTGAGCATGCAGGCAGCCCTTGCGAATAAAGGACCGGTCTCCTTGCCGTCCATCGATAAATTCGTCGACGGGGCGGCCGTCCAATGTGTCGGCAGCCTGACCTATGATCTATGCCGCAAATATTTGTCGGATATCGTCCCGGTCCCGGAAGGCAAAGTATGTACGACCATCTTGGAATTGTATAATCTGCATGCGATCATCGCAGAACCGGCAGGCGCCTTGTCGATTGCGGCCCTTGATTTCTATAAAGAGCAGATCAAAGGCAAAAACGTCGTCTGCGTCATCAGTGGCGGAAACAATGATATCGGCCGGATGCAGGAAATCAAGGAAAAGTCTTTGATTTACGAAGGATTGCTCTACTACTTCATCGTCAATTTCCCGCAACGCGCCGGGGCGCTGCGGCAGTTTCTCGATGAAGTGCTCGGTCCGGATGACGACATCACGACTTTCGAATACACGAAAAAGAACAATAAAGAGAGCGGCCCGGGGCTTGTCGGCCTGGAGCTGAAAAACAAAGAGGATTATCCTGGCCTCATCGAGCGCATGAACAAGTGCGGCTTCGAATATAAAGAGATCAATAACGACCATACGCTGTTCGATCTGCTCATCTGATTTGAATAAACCGTCAGCCCCCTATTCCCGGGCTGACGGTTTTTCGCATCCGAGCTTATTTCAGGTTCCGCAAGACATTGAAGCCGAAAAAGAAGATGCCGATAACGGTAATGACTCCGCCAATTGTGGCCGTCAAAAAGAAAATGGGGTTCGATGTCAAAATGGCCAGCGCAATCCCGATCATCATGACGGGCAAGCCGATATTATGCAGCCAAAAATGGGTGTTGGCACATCGGGTCCCCGCCAGTTGCGGGTAGAGATGATACAGGATGCCGATGATGGCCAGCGACATCCAGCCGAGCAGGTTGACGTGCACATGCACAGTCGCCAAATGGAACATATGAGTAATCGACATATATAAGCCAAAAGCAATCCCAATCAGAAAATAGACGACCGCAATCTTGAGCAGCTGTTTCCCCAATCCACTCCCTCCCTCCTGCGAAAAATGAATGAGCCCTTCATTGTATGCGCCGCAGGAGGGAGCGACTACCGCGGGGTGGGGGCGCGGTGAATTTATTTAAAATGCCCGCCGATCAGTTTGGCGCGTTCGATTGCTGTCCCTGATTCGGTATAGGAAGCGGCGCGAAGCACAGCGTTGGACCCGTATTTAGTACGGAGTGCGTCCATCGTTTCGCCGAGTTGCCGGTTTCGCCACTTCTGTTCGTCAAACAGGCTGAGCTGCATGGAATGTTCCTCTTCCAGATTGCCGAGGCTGATATGCAACTGGCGCACTGGGCGTCCGTCATGGAATTCATCGAGCAGTTCCATGCAAAGCCGGTAGATGGTCATCGTATCATTCGTCGCTTCCGCCATCGTGCGCGACCGGCTGAATCCTCCCCCGAGCGCATGCTTCGAATAGCCGGCCGCGAGATGAACGGTGCGCCCCGTCCTGCCCGCTTGCCTCGCGCGCATCGCCACATCTTCGCACATTTCCAGCAAGACGGTGAGGATGTCTGCTCTCTTCACATAATCGCGGTACAGGACCTGCCCTTTTCCGTAGCTGACCTGCCCTTCGATGAGCGGCGGCAAGCCGAGGTCGGATAGATCGATGCCGTGTGCATGGTAATACAATTGATTGCCCATGATGCCGAATTTTTTCTCGAGATGGTCGAGCGGCGTCCGGGCCAGATCGCCGACGGAAAAGAGGCCCATCCGGTTCAGCCGTTTTTCCATACGGCTGCCGATGCCCCACATGCGGCTCAACGGGGCGACGGGCCATAGTTTTGCCGGCACATCCTCATACCGCCAGTGGGCGATCCCCGTCTTCTTCGCCTCGAGATCGAGCGCCAGTTTCGAAAGGAGCATGTTCGGCCCCATCCCGCAGGCGGAGCGCAGCTGGAATTGAGTGTACAAATCGTCCCGGATGCGCGCGGCCGTCTCGGCGGGCGGACCCCACAGGCGTTCGGTCCCGGTCAAGTCGACGAAGCTCTCATCGATGCTGTAGACATGGATCGCTTCCTTCGGCACGTAGCGATGCAGCAGTCGGGTGATTTCCATCGAGACGTCAATATAGAATTGCATCTTCGGTTCGATCAGCTGGATGGCAGGGTCATCCGGGATTTCATAGAGCCGCATGCCGGTCCGGATGCCGAATTGCTGTTTGAGGGCAGGTGAAGCGGCGAGGACGACACCGCCTTTCCGCTCTTTATTCCCAATGATGGCAATCGGCGTATCCATCACGTCCACGCCTTCGATTGCGGCCGCGCAGCTGGCGTAAAAGCTGCGCATGTCGAGGCAAAGGATATGCCGATCCGGCAACTGTTCATACATAGGCATTCTCCTCATTATACAAACGTTTGTTCTGTATATAGTGTAGCTCGATCAGGTGTCGGTATTCAAGCGGGGATGATTTCCAAAAAAGGAAAACCACCAGCCCGTCTCTCTTACGGATTGGTGGTTTTAGGTGAATGAACGAACGGCTCGACGACAGGTGGCTCGGCGCTTCGCTTCTCCATCTTGAAGGACATGAGGAAAGCGATGAGCAACAGTCCTGCGCATAACAGCAGCGCAGCAGGAATCCCGCCGACATTATCGATGATCCAGCCGCCCAGCCCCGGACCGAGCAATTGCCCCGCCGCAAAATAGATCGTGACGTAGCCAAGGGCGATTGGTGCGAAAGACGGATGGATCTGCTCGGTGGATAACGCCTGGATGAGCGACAGCATGCCGACTACGGTGACTCCCCATAAAAATTGGCTGATGATGAAGCCGAGCGCTGCCGGAAAGACGACAGGCAGCACCATGGAGAAGGAACCGATGATCAATGTGATGAGCAGCGAGCGTTTTCGTCCGATCTTATCAGAAATGCTCCCCCATAGCGGCCCGCTGAAAATGGACATGATGCCGCCGAGCGCCATGATCTGGCCCGCCTGGTAGGGGTTGATGCCTGCTTCCAGGATGAAACTGAATAAAAAACTTTGCGGAATCAAGTAAGCGAACCCGATCAATCCATAGATGCCTGCCACCAACAGCACCCGCTTATGTAAATAGACTTCTTTCCAAAGCGATTGCTTCTTTTGCCCTTCATTCAATAAAGGGACCGGCGGATCGCGTAGGATAAGCAGCGCCGTCAACGTGGACAAGACGGACAAGATGCCGTAGAAGAACCACAATTGCCGCCACCCTTCCAGTTCGAACCACGTTGTGAAAAATGGGACGAGTGTACTGGAGATAAGTGTTCCGAGTCCGAGGCCGCTCACCATGAAGCCGATCATCAGCCCCCGACGATGCGGGAACCAGCCGACGATGATGTTAACGAGCGGCGTATAGGTGAAAGCGGTACCAATTCCGAGCAAAGCCATTCCTGTCAATGCTGCACCGTAGCTATGGACGGACGCCAAATACATTAAAGAAAGTGCCACGATAAAAGTGCCGAGTACGACAAGCTTGCGTGATCCCCATTTCGCTGCCAAAATCCCGGCAAACAGGACCATCCCCAAATAGCCGATCGAATTCGTCGTCGCCAGCATGCCGGCCTGCTCATAAGAAAGCGATAAACTATCTTTCATGAAAGGCATTAGAATTCCGTAAGACATTCTTGCGAAGCCAAGCGTGCTGATTGTAACCATGACACTGGCAAACGCATATTTCCAAACCGGTTGTTCTCCCAACATGCCACCCCCTTGTTTCCCTTCTCTTCTTCGAAGGTGAACCTAGCATATCTCTACTATAACAAGAGTGTGTTTTAATGGATAGTATTTTCTCTCAATTTTGTGAACTCTGTTATTATAAGAGAGTTGTCCCCGGATGGTTTGAATGCCCGCTTCCCATTTCATTTTCGCTTCCTTCTCATCGGCAAAGCTCTCCTGCCATGATGATGTTCGACTTGGGCTTGTCCGATTTGGAATCTACCCTGCTATTCAAGCGACTTTAGTGTATGGATGGATTATGTACCCGCACGAATCAAATTCCGTGCGGGGTCTCTTTTATTCGAACTGCACTCTTAACGCTTCCACTTCCTCAACAGACAGCTCTGTGGCGGCGATAATCGTTTCAATTGGCAGTTGTTGTTCTAGAAGTTTCCGGGCGATATTCCGGCGTTCTTCCATCTTTCCTTTCAATTCGCCTTCTTTCATGCCTTCTTTCATACCTTCCATCCGTTCCATTTCAAACGCATTCGCAATGGTCGGCGGGGCATTTTCCTTATTGTAAAGTTCCATCAGTTCCTTCTCCTTTCCGAGTACGGGGTGCATCGTTTCCGCTAATTGCTGTTCGTATTCTTTCGGCAGTCGTAACAAATAATCGACAAAATGCAGAATAGCCTGCACTGCTGTTCGTGAGTAGGCTCGATTGCGCACCACTTCACGCATCAATTTCCTTTTGAAGACATAGCGGTGCCGGTCCCGTTCCTTCGTCGCATCCAATCACTTTTTTCCAAAGTCCGTCTTGATCCACCGAATCAGCTTTGTAGGCGTTCGGTTTTTCCATGACGAGCATTGATGCCATTTCATCCCTCCTCCAGTTGTCCGATTACTTGATATCATCATACTCCATACGAACATGTGTTTCAATTAGTATTTCAAAAAATGTGAATTTTTTATTTCGTTCATACAGGAATGACTATGTTCCTTGCCTAGTAGAAATGCAATTCCAACCGGAACGCTGCTGGATCTGCGCAACCATCGGTAAGCAGGTTTTGGATATGAAACAACTGACAAAAGCGATGGTACTGGATTGTGCTCATCCTCGCCTTTTTATTGAAGGAAAGAGCCCGCATCGATTGGCCGATGACCCGGATGATCGAATTCAACAAGTTGACGTTGAACTTCATAGAAATGTCGGCTGAGTTGACGGAGTTGTTTGGAGAGTTGCAGGAATCGAGGAACCGCCTGCATCATATGGCGTACAACGATTCCCTCACCGGCGTGAAGAACCGCTCCTATTTCATGAATGTCTTGAGAGAAAGGGCCGATACCGCATCCGCAGAAAAACCACACGCCTTGCTGTATATGGACTTGAACGGCTTCAAAGGAATCAATGACACATTCGGACATAATGCGGGAGATGCCGTACTCAAGACAGTCGCAGATCGGTTGGCGGGCATATGCGGCGAAACGGGGGAGCTTGCCAGGATCGGCGGGGATGAATTCGTTGTGCTGCTGCCGGAATCATCGAAGGAATTGGCGGCCCGGATGGCCCATTCCATTATCGAACGAATCGGGATGCCAATCGAATTCAACGGCCATTCACTGCAAGTCGGCGTCAGTATCGGCATCAGCCTCTACCTGATCGATTCCCATTCCGTCGAAGAATTCATGCAGCATGGCGATATGGCAATGTACGCGTCGAAAAAGACAAAAGCCGTGAAACGGAGCCATTTCACCTTCTATGACACTATTTCGCAGGAAGAAGTTGAAGTTGAATGAAAAACTATACGATTGCCCCCCTCCTGCTCCTGTTGGCCTGTCTTCTGCTGACAGCATGCGGGCCGGGCGGGATGTCCGGCGATGGGCCGGTTCCTTTTGATTTGAACCTCGGTAAAGCGGAACAGCCGGATGCCCCGGTGGATGATGGCAATCTGGTCATCTGGTCGGACATCCCGCTGGCCGAAGAGATGATCCGGGAGTTTGAAAAAGCGAATCCGGGGGTCCACGTCGACGTCCAGGAAAAATCGCTGGAAACCCAATTGGAGGAGTATATGCAGGCGATGATCGATCACACCCCGGTCGACGTCTTCGTCATGGACAGTTCCTTTCTCGGCAAATTCTCGACGCTGCAAGGGTTCGAGGATCTGTCGGGCGCGCCATACGGGGCGGAGCGATACAGGGAGGGCGTGCCCGAAAAAGTCTGGGGGAACCATCTGTCCGTGAAGGATGATGCGTTGTTCGCACTCCCGGTCGCGCTCAGCCCGTCCGTTCTGTACTACCGTGCGGATCTGATAGAAAAGTATGGATTCCCTTCTGAACCGGAAGCATTGGCCGTCTATCTGGAATCGGAGGAGAACCTCCTCGCGCTGGCAGAAGGGATGAAACCGCACGGCCACTCCATCTTCTTCTGGTATACGTACATCGTCGACCTGTATATCTCCCAATATGGATTCCTGGACGACTACCTGGAACACAACATTCCAAAAGAGGACGTCCTCCATTCCATCGAGCTGATGAGCGAAATCATGCAGGAACAGTATGTGGTCAATAAAGACTTTTGGACGCCCGACGGACAGCGGGCGATTCGCAATGATGAGATCATCATGTTGTTCCTCGGGAGCTGGGGCGAGAAATACTTGCCCGAGTTCGCCCCCGATCAATCGGGTGCGTGGCGGGTGACCCGGATGCCATTTGACTTGTACGGCTGGTCTAGCAGCACGGCCCTCGCCATTCCGTCCCACAGCGGGAAGAAGGAGCTTGCCTGGAAATTCATCGAATTCACAATGGAGCAAGGATTGGATTTTGAGGAATGGCCGCTTGTCCCCGCCTACGAACCTGTTCGGACAGAAGAATGGCGCCGGGAGCAGGCAAACCCCTACTTTGGCAATCAAAAAACCTATGCCTTATACGAGAATTTGATAGAAAAGACGGATGCGCATGAGTTGTCACCGTTCGATGATGAACTGTATCCATTGTTGTATGAAATCCTTTACCGAGGGATGGAACAGAAGCTGGAGGCGGAGGAGATTTATAAGAACTTCACAAACGCCGTAAATGAAAATTACAGCGAGGAGATGGAGATGCTGCACAATAGGTGAAATGTGATAGAAAACGGAAAAAATGCCCGGGCTGCCGAGCGTTTTTTCCATTTTCATTTCATAAAACAGAGGGTTGTCTTGCAAAATACCAGCGTCGAACCGAGCAACTTACACCATTCCATCCCTCCTCCGATTGTCAGACTACTTACTATCATCCTCTCAATCACGAACATACATTAATTTAAACTTCAGACATCAGCTCCATCCTACTCCAATCCCGGATACACAACCGTCCCATCCTCTTCGATGATCGGCATGGCGCCCCATTTGCCCAGTTCATGCGGAACCAGCTCGCCGTCCTCTTTCAGTGGAATGATATGAACGACATCCCACTCCCGCACGGCGAGCCAATTGCTGATCAGCAGGCGGTGGCAGCGGGCGGGATGCCGTTCCGAACAGCAATACGCCGTCCGCTTCTCTTCTGCCAACTCCGTCAACCGCCCGATTCCGTCCGCAAAGCAATGCGACAGCGTATAATCTGCATAGTTATGGAAGGAATTATTCTGCCAGCCATCATTGAGTGCGGGCGAGACCAGGTCGGAAGCCGGACGCCTGCCGCCCAGCTCGGGCATGTGAACGTACTCGATGCCCGCTTCCGGCAGCCATACCGCCATTTCCTCTTTTTTGAACCACGGAAACTTCCGGCTGCCCGGGAAGGAACGCACATCGACGAGCCGTTCAATCTCGGCGAGCCGCAGTAAATCTATAAATTCGTCCTTTGTATTGGAGTAATGTCCGATTGTGTAAATTTCCATGTGAAAACCCCCTCGTTTACTCTACTGATTCCTTTGCTTGGGAGGTGTGAAACATGAGTGGATCAAAATTGCAAAGGACATAAAAAAGACCGCTCAATTAAAATAAATTGAACGATCAGTATAGCAACACCGGTAGAAAGAAACACTTATAGAACGCTTTTATTCGCCACTGGCATCAGCTTTGCCGGTATACTCTCATGCAACCGCCAAACGAAACTAATCGGGCGATTTCCCTCATGACTTACATAATCAGCTGTTCCGAGGAAAGTGAAAGGCGATGTATAGCCATCTTTCTGCTTCGATTCACGCACGAACAAAGCAATTTTATTCCCTGTCTGACGTTGGTTTATATATCGCTTTCCTGTTGGGCTCGTATCGGATGTCTTATTTTGAGACTGCCAATGGAATAAACGGTCGCTTATGGCGTAATCCTCATACAGCGTGGACGGTGAGAAGTCTTTGTCTGATTTATTCAACGTAATAAAGAAAACGTCTGTCTGTTTATCCTCGAAATACTTAACACCTTCCCTAAAGGCCGGCTTAGCCGCTTCGTTAAAGTAACCAAATGCCGCCAATACTTGATCAGATGTATACTGGGCATGTACGCGAAGCGGAGAGATGAATTCAAATGGAGATGGCTTCTTTACAGTTCGAATAGTTTCCATACACGCGTCTAATACTTGTCTTACTTCACTTTTGAGCGCTTCAGTTGCTAGTAGCATTTGTATCCCTTCATGTATAGAGGTGAAACCAAAATCCTCAGGTGGGGCGTCGAAGAACGAATAATAGAACATGCCTATCATCAGGCGTTGTTCTTCGTTTTCAATTATGCCCTTCGCAAGATATGTTTGATAAAATCGGATGAGATCGGGAGAGTCCAAATGAAATAAAGCATGAATTCTCTTTGTCACCACTTCCTCAAATTCACTTTCAAAATGGTTGCCGATTCCTGCCTCCACTTTTAACCTCTCAAATGATCTATTTTTTCCTCTTCCATAAAATTCAGCAAGCGAAAGATGATAAAACTGTAGGAAATTTACTAGTGTCAACGGTTCTCCTGTGTCTTGTTCAAAGTGTTTCATCATTTTTATCAAATTCTGTTTACTGTTTTTTACTTCTTTTACATTTCGTAAAATATATTCTTTCGCCTGCTTCTCCATTTGGATTACGGAACCCTTTGGTAAATGGAAAAAACCATTTTCAAGATAATGTCGAACAGAGTGCTTTGTTCTTCCCATAAGAGCGCGGAACTTCTCTTCAAATGGATAATCTACATGGGCTTGTCCAACAAAGTCCAACACCGTTAAACACTCTTTTCCTTCAGCTAAACGCAGTCCCCTTCCCAATTGTTGCAAGAAGACGGTAAGGCTTTCAGTCGGTCTTAGGAATAAAACCGTATTCACTTCGGGAATATCGATTCCTTCATTATATAAATCTACTACAAATATAAATGTAATTTCTCCAGCTACCAACTTTCGTTTCGCCGTTTCGCGATCTTCAACAGAAGAATTCCCATGGAGCGCAATCGAAGCAATGTTTTTCTGATTAAAATAGGCAGCCATATATTTGGCATGTTCAACAGAAACACAGAACCCTAGCCCTTTAACTTGCTCCAAGGAAGTAACATACTTTTTGATACTTTGGATCACTAAGTCACTGCGACGATCATTCGATGTGTACACATTCGATAATGCTTCAACATCGTATCCCTTTTTGGACCATTTGATAGCAGATAAATCAACTGTGTCGGTAACACAAAAATAATGAAACGGGCTGAGTAATTTCCGATCTATCGCTTCTGTTAAACGCATTTCAGAAGCGATCCGATCATCAAAATAGCCAAGTACATTTTCATTATCCATTCGTTCGGGGGTTGCAGTCAGACCGAGCAAAATTGCTGGTTTGTAATATTCTAACAATGCACGATAGGTTGGAGCGGTAGCATGATGAAATTCATCCACGATGACAAAGTCGTAAAAATCCGCAGTTGTTTTATTGATCATTTCTCTACTGTTCCAACTTTGGATACTCATAAAAAGATGATCAAAAGAAGTAGGCTCATGACGACCAACGAACATCTCTCCAAAGTTAGCATCTTTTAAAATTGCACGAAACGTATGCATACTTTGCTTTAATATCTCTTCCCGGTGTGCTATAAACAGGAGTTTTGCATTTGGATTTTCCTGTAAGTACCTTTTGAAATCAAATGCCGAAATAACTGTTTTTCCTACACCAGTTGCGGCTACGACTAAATTTTTGGTATGTCCGTACAAAGTACGTTCTGCTTCCAGTTCATCTAAAATTTCCTGTTGATAATGATAAGGGCGGATATCAAAGAGATAGGTCTCATTCGACTCAGCTACCCGATCTACTAAAGAGCGGCGCACCAGCGACCAATTTTCTTCATTCTCAGATGACAGGCTCTTGAATTCCTCGTCATTCCAATAACTTTCAAAAGTGGCTTCAAACTTACGAATAATATCAAAAGAATCCTTCTCTGTTACTTTCAAGTTCCACTCCAAGCCTGAGGTTAGAGCTGGATTTGAAAGGTTGGAAGAGCCAATATATGCAGTGCTAAACTCAGTTTTCCTTTTAAACAAATAGGCTTTCGCATGCATACGTGTCCTTTCTTTGTCTAGCGATATTCGAATCTCCGTATTTGGCAGTTTGCTCAACTCTTCGAGGGCTTTGTAATCGGTAGCCTCCATATAAGAGGTAGTCAGGATATTCAGCTGGCCTCCTCGCTCTGTAAACTCCCGCAATTCTTCGATCAAAATACGGATGCCAGACCATTTAATAAAAGACACCAGCCATTCGATTTTATCCGCAGTTATAATTTCTTTCTTTAGTTCCTCTAACATATTTGGCTCTGTAGGAGAGCCCGTGAAGAGAGAACTTTGTGAAAGCGGTGTCACAGGGCGGGGTACCCTTCTTTTCTTCAGAGAGTGTGCCGTATTAATCGTTTTATAAACGGAAGTAAGTATTTCCGCATGTTCATCTAATCTCAATAAAGCAAAATCATCGCTGTCTATAGTTCGGTTGAGAACATGAATGATTTCATTACATGTCTGAATTTGTTTTAACAATGCCTGCCCCTCATTACCTTTATTGTTTTCTCTGACATAAGAGAGCGCAGTTTTTGTAACAGAAGAAACATAGGAGGATAACATCGTTTTTGCCTCTGCGACATCCATCTTTTCATATTCAATGGCATATTCGTCCCCGGACAGACTCGCAAGGCTTTTCTTAATTTTTTCATTCAGTACTTGTTCATAGATCCCTTCCTGCATAGCTCATCACCCTTTCAACTGCTGGAATATCAGCTGGAGCCCATTGTAAGGTCTCTAGCTGTGGAATTGATACCCATTTCAACTCTGCATGCTCCTTGGCCACCGGATGCCCTTTTATAATCTTTGCAAAATATGTCTCTAAACGAACGACAAAGGAATCATATGCATACGTCGTATCTTCTACTAAATCCCCAATTGAGATCTCGCACTCAATCTCTTCATAAATTTCCCGATACAGTGCCTGTTTTGTTGTTTCACCAGCTTCAATTTTACCACCCGGGAATTCCCAATAGCCTGGTAACGTCATGGAAGAAGAACGTAATGCACATAGAATCTCGCGGTTCTCATTATGTATAATTGCTCCGACTACATGAATGTTTCGAATAGCTTTCACCTTACAATCTATTATTTGGTCTAGCAAACAACCAACTTCTCCTCAGCATCGCTAATATCCTATCCCGTGTAGGTAGGCTATGCAAACTGTCCAGTTACAGCTTGCATAGTTTAGGATGGAAGAAGTGAGAGTATTATCCTTCCATAGTATTCCAAACCCTTCCATCAATCAAATTCCCTGGCCGCTCCCCTCTCAACCCCGCCCGCAAATTCTCCTCCGCGACTTTCGCCATTTTCAGTTCGGTCTCAGCGGTGCTGGAGCCGATGTGCGGGAGGGTGACGACATTGTCCATTTGGAGCAACGGGTTGGCCGGGGCGACGGGTTCTTGGGCGAAGACGTCGAGTCCGGCGGCTGCAATTTCTTTGGTTTGGAGGGCTTCGATCAGGTCGGGTTCGACGACAGTGCCGCCGCGCGAGACGTTGATGAAGATGGCGGATTGCTTCATTAGTTCGAACTCCTTCTTGCCGATCAGCTCTTCCGTCTCTGGCGTCAGCGGTGTGATGAGCAGGACGAAATCGGATTCGCGCAGGAGGTCTTCGAGGCTCCGGTAGACGGCGGCGAATCGTTTTTCCGCTTCGGGTTTCGGCGTACGGCTGTTGTAGAGGATGTCCATGTTGAAACCGAAATGCGCGCGCTGGGCGATGGCTTGGCCGATGCGTCCCATGCCGATGATGCCGAGTTTTTTGTGGTGGACGTCCACTCCGAAAAACGCGTCGGGCAGGCTTTCCGTCCACTGGCCTTCCTTGACGTAGCGGTCCAGCTCGGGCAGCCGTCTTGCCGTCGCGAGGATCAGCGCCATCGACAGGTCCGCCACGGTGTCGTCGAGGACGCCGGGCGTGTTCGTCGCGAGGATGCCGCGCTTCGTCAGCTCGTCGATGTCGAAGTGGTTGTATCCGACCGAGACGGTGCTGACGATTTTCAAGTTCGGCGCCTTCTCGAGCAGCTCCCGGTCGGCCGGGAAACGCGTACCGATGACGCCTTCCGCTTCATGCAGGAATGCGAGGAAGTCGGGGTCGTTTTTCGGGTTTATATTTTTAAAATAGCGGACATCATAGTCTTGCTGCAGGGCTTGCAGGACGGAAGGTGCCACGCGCTCGTATGCGATCACTTTTTGTTTCATTGTTTCATTCCCCATTCTGATTCGTGTTGTATGGTAGGCTTGCCTCCCACCACCATATCAGAAAATGGCATGTCTTTCATTTGACGGGAAATAAAAAAACGCATACGGCGCGGGATTTGACGGTTATCGGGCGGAGTCCTCGATGAACCCCTCCACCGGGCTCGCGAGGTCTGGGAAAACGGCGTCCGCGAGAGGATCGGATGCGCCGAGGTAGGCCCCTATCGTGCCGGCTTCTTTACGCAACTCCGGATGAATTTGTTTCCATCCGCCATACATCTGTTGGAATGATTTGGACAAGCTCCCTATTCCGCAATCAACCCCATCTTCGCCACGACTCCCGTAAGAACCGCCTCCAACTCCGCATACCCATGGTATCGTACATAGACGACGGCTTTCCCCCTCCGAGCGACGATTTCCTTCACTTCCGCGTCTTCATGGACGAGCAATCGATCCAAGTCCGGATGCGCCGTCTCGATGAATTGTTCATTTCCATACTGGTATCGTTTCACGAGGTCCGAAACGAGGGGATCCGCCAAGGAAAGCATTGACAGCCGGTAGACTTTCGTATGGAGGCTCGGGGAATAGCCGCCGCTCTCGTCGTCCCATGTCTCCCCCGGGACCGTTCCGCTTTCGTCGGTGTCGTATTGGAGGGGCGCCAGCGGACTCCAGTTATAGGAATACCGGTTGGCCCAATCGACATCGTCTATCATATACGGCTCCCGGATCAATTCAGGATTTTGCTCGATTTCCGCCAAGCGGACAATCGGCAATTCAGGACTCGACCCGGGCAGCGTGGCCGTCTTTTCTTTCACAAGATACATGATGGGCATGACGGCGCTCGCCGCTGCGAACAATAAAAATAGCAGTGCAATGAAAGTATGGCGCCGCCAACGCTTCCGATAAGGTGCATGATGGTCGATCGGTCTTCCTTCGTTGAGCCGCTTCTGCAGCGCACGGATGGAGACGGCTCCCCTCACTGCAATATAGGCCTGATACCCGATGACGACTGTCAGTACCGTCTGTTGGACCGCCATCCCTTCGACGAGCATATAAACGGGCGTCCTATCAAGAAACCAGAGCGAGGACAGCATGCCGGCGATCAAAAGAAGCGCAACTAATATGAAGAGGGCGTTTCCAAACAGCTTTTTGTCCAGCTCCCGTAGTGTATACGCCTGCTCGGCGGGGTCCGTATGCAATTCGGGCGCCTCACGCTCAGCGGGAGAAGAGAACACGTAAAACGCGCCGTATTGCGTCACGAACTCCCAGCCGCCCTCCTCGTACAGCTCCATTTGCTCCTCTGACATTTTTTTATGAATCGACACATCGATCCGATAGCGCGTCCGCTTTGGCTCCCCTCGTTCGAATCGCGCGAAGATCCGTCCCAACTTTTTCAAATGAAGGCCTTGCGCCGCCATATCCGCGAACCAGCTTTCATGCTCCCCGATCCGCCATTCGTCACTGCGGAGCCTGCGTACCATCTTACTCATCTTCACCGTCCCCCTCCAACAGGCTGCCGTCCCGCAGGAGCGACTGCAGCCTCTTATACTCTGCGCGCAAGGCTCGCTCCCCCTCTGCTGTAATTTGATACGTTTTTCTCCTGCCGTCCTCTTCTGCCAATGAAATCAGACCGTCTTTTTGCATCCGTGAAAGGACGCCATACAGTGTCCCCGGCCCCATTTGCAATCTGCCGCGCGAAACGTCCGCAATGGCCTGCATGAGCTGATATCCATGGCTCGGATTCAGCAACGCCAGCAAGACATAGTACATCGCCTCGGTCATCGGGCCTCCCTTGTACGTCACTTTCCGCATGTCTCCTCTCTATTATGTATCTCGATATATCGTGTGACAAAATAGTACTTCCCATTTCCTTTTTTGTAAATGAAAATCTAGCATTCTACCGAAAAAACAGGAGCAAAGGGGCCCGTGGGCGGAACCGGAACAATTGTTGGTGATAGACGTCTCGTTTACAGGAAGTATCCGCTCGCATACAAATTGTCATGAGGTGAATAAAATGAAACATACTCTTTTTTTAATAGAGTTGCTGCTAGGCGTGTTGATAACGTACGCATGGGTTTGGGGCAGTCATATTTATATAGAGTTGAGCCGCAGTTACGCCGCCTCCAGTTATCCGGGCGATATCACTAATTCTGAAAGGATATTTTATCAATTGGTTTTCCCGGCCACGTTATTTGTTGGTCTATGTATCGTTTCATATCTTTTCTACTTGTTGTGGAAAAAGAAAACCAAATTAGGCATTTTTCTCATTCCAATAATTTGCACAACCTATCTCGTTGTCGACCTGTATCTCTTTTTATTCCAAAACTAACCAAATTTCTACAATAAAACCTCGCTTCGCTGCAAGGATTCCATGTTTCTACGTGGAATACTACCTATAGAAGATACAGCTCCGATCCCCTTTGTTTGAAAGGCGGCCTCCAGTGGAAGACATGTTCATGAATGGACCTATCGTGCACCCCTAATTCTATTTTCAATGCTTGTCTCATAGCTTCTATAAGCCACTATAGCAAGGAGTGATTGACATAAGAAAAATAGTCTTAGTACTCAGTATGTTGTTGATACTCATATTCCCTGTCCATCCAACCGCCACCGCCACGACAACGGAAATGTATGTGCATGCGAAAAACGATATTATTTTGCGTGCCGCACCGAACCAAAAGGCCGATACGCTCGGTACCATCCAAAACCATTCGAAAGTCGTTGTGTTGTCTTCATCGAACGGATGGTCCTATGTACAAGCCGGGAAAAGTAAGGGGTATGTTTATACATCAGCTCTGTCCAATCAAATCCCGAAAGCTGCACCCGTAACGGTGACAGGCGGGCTGGCGCCTAAAGACGGATTGATCCTGACGTATGCACCTTCTTTCTTGGAAAATAAGAAAGAGACATTTGTCGTAGAAAAAGAAGAGGAGTACACGTACTTATACAATAAGAAGAGTCCCCTTTACCCGGAATTATCGAACTTTACGTACATCGAGACCGACAAAGGCCTGCTGATGGGAGTCTCCAGCTCGGATTTCATCTTCGTCAATGTTCCGTATCCCTTGAAACAAGGGACTTATACAACCGATACGTCCCTCCTGTTTGAGGATCAAAAGGTTTTAGTGGAAAGCACAACGAAAACGATAACCGTGAAAGCCGGCACCTTCCAAAATGTCGTCATTCTCCGTTTCCCCGATGGCTCGCGAGCGTATTTCGCCAAAGGTATCGGGATTATAAAAGCTACCGATCAAAATGGAAAGATCTTCACGGAATTGGTCTCTGTGAAGGAAGGAATATAAAAACAGTTAAAAAACCGGTACAGGTCCCTCCTGCACCGGTTTTTTAACTGTTTTTCACCCGCGAAACCGTCATGCCGTCGCCGATTGGTAGAAGGACGGATTCCAAACGGGGATGCTGGGCAACGGTTTCATTGAATGCTTTCATTTGCTCGGTATATCGTTTTTCGTGTGCGCTTTACGATTGTGCTGTGTCCTCGATGATCCAGTCCGCCGCATGGGCAAGATCCGGAAAGACGGCATCCGCCAGCGGGTCGGCCGAACCGAGGAAAACCCCTTTCGTTCCCGCCTTTTTCCCGGCCAGGATGTCCGTGTCGGTATCCCCCACCATATACGAAGCGGCCAGATCCACCTCGTACTTCTCGGCAAGCTCTTCAATCAGTTGGCTGTTCGGCTTCCGGCATGCACAGCCCGCTTTCGGTTTATGCGGACAATACGCCACATCATGAATGACGGCGCCCTCCTTCCGTAGCTTCGCGATCATATGCTCATGGACCGCCTTCAGTTGCGCCTCTTTCATAAATCCGAGCCCGACGCCGCCTTGGTTCGTGACGACAAAGATATAATCGAAAACAGCGTTCAAACGTCTGATGGCTTCCGGAACGTCCGGCAAAAAGTGAAAGTCCCGCGGGCGGTTCACGAATTTCACCCGATCCGTCAGCACTTCATTGATGACCCCGTCCCGGTCTAAAAAAACCGCTTTTTTCAACGCAGTTCCTCCCTTCCTCGTCATGTAAAAAGCCCTTTCGTTTTAACCTACCCAAGGAAGCCTTCCCTTAAATCCTCGATAACTTATTCCTTTCCATTACTCATTTTCACATTTCGTCCTATTGGCGTTGGCCCTTTATTTAGAAACGGAGAAGTATCTGTTCGCGTTGGCCGGAAAAATGAAATCCCAAGGCTACTCCATTTTCCTTCGGGATTCGTGCGTCCTCGATCTGTACATGGCACAGCTTCGATACCTTGATGAAAACTATGTAACTAATATCCCTGAGGAAGTATACAATCCTTTGCCTGTTTACCAGAAGATACAATTGAGGAGAAATAAGGGATATTGTTATTTTTTTATCAAAAATATGTATTTTTTGTGCACAGAATGTGTCAGTTTTATTTCTGTTTATTGAAAGGTTTATGGCGGTTTTTCTCTAATTTTACGTGAAGTTTATGTGAAGTGAGACGTAGGAAATTGTTTTTCGTAATTTATTATATTAAGATAAAGCGAAAGTTCACGGAGCTGCTGAACTTTGTCATTTCACATGCTGTTTCTATAGCCTATAGAACAATAGAAAGGGGCACCCCCATGAAAAAGAAATGGGCTTTGCTAAGTTTGGTTATTGGTATTCTCGCAGTGTTAGCGGGTTGTGAACCGGTAATGGTACTGGATCCGAAAGGACCCCAAGCTGAAACGATATCCAATGTGATTTGGATTTCAATTGCAACGATGGCGATTGTTGTCATTGCTGTGTTCATCTTATTGGTGAACGTCCTTGTAAAATATCGTGCTTCGAAACAGGACCCGGATTATGAACCTCCGCATATCGAAGGGAATCCGATTGTTGAATCGATAATCGTCGGGATACCGGTCATCATTATCATTTTCCTTTCCATCATCACAGTCAAATCGACGTATGAAGTTGAGGCGACGCCTAAAGGATATGAAGATCAGAAACCATTGGTCATCTACGCTTCTTCCTCTGACTGGAAATGGCATTTCAGTTATCCGGAAGAAGGAATCGAAACGGTGAACTATTTGTATATCCCAACGGATCGTGCATTGGAATTTAGACTCTACTCCTACGGCCCGATCACAGGCTTCTGGATTCCGCAACTGGGCGGACAAAAATATGCGATGTCGGATATGATCACCACATTACATTTGGTAGCTGAAGTTCCTGGTGAATACATGGGAAGAAACTCAAACTTCAGCGGGAAAGGCTTTGCAGAGAATATGTTCAACGTGACAGCCATGCCCGAAGCGGAGTTTGAGGAGTGGGTGGAAGAAGTGAAAACGACTGCCGAGCCTCTAACGGAAGAGAAATTTGATGAATTGCTAACACCGGGCCATCTGGGGCAATTAACGTTCAGTGGAACCCACCTGAAGTTTTTGCCGCCGCCTGAAGGACATAATCATGGATCCAGTCAATCCCACGAGGATGAACATGATTCCGATGACGCGCATGGCGATGTTGAAATGGAACATTCGGATCATTAATAAAATTTACTATTTAGGTTGAATTTATTATTTTACCTATTCACTTAGTTGATTGGAGTGCAGAGCGGCGACTCCAGCGAAGGCCGTCACGAAGAACGGCCTTTGTGCCAAAAAGCGTAGCGTTTGGCAGCCAATCGAACCCTTCGCAGTTCGATTGGCTCGCCCGCGCCCCGCGGAAAGCGTCCGCTCGGAACGGAAATCAACAGTTAGAAGAAGTTACTTATTTCAACGTATATAGTTTCCTCTTATTGAATTAAATCTCTCACGAAGTAAATTTCCGAAAGGAGTACAACATGTATGGATTACTTTGATCGATTTGCCATACCACATCCGAGTCCTGCGATCTACGCATCCATGGTTGCCATCGTGATTACATTGTTGGCGATTATCATAGGCCTGACTTATTTTAAAAAATGGGGTTATTTATGGCGCGAATGGTTGACAACGGTTGACCATAAACGGATCGGTATCATGTACCTCGTTGCCGCATTGCTGATGCTATTCCGCGGTGGAGTGGATGCGTTGATGATGCGTGCACAGACGGCTGTTCCTGAAAATACGCTGCTGGATGCCCAGCATTATAATGAAGTATTCACGACGCACGGGGTTGTCATGATCATCTTCATGGCGATGCCATTTATTTACGCGTTGATGAACTTCGTTGTACCCTTGCAGATCGGGGCGCGCGATGTAGCGTTCCCTCGGTTGAATGCACTTAGTTTTTGGCTGTTTTTCATGGGTGCGATGTTGTTCAATATTTCATTCGTCATCGGTGGTTCTCCTGACGCAGGTTGGACTTCGTACTTCCCGCTTGCCGGGAATGACTTTAGCCAATCGGTCGGAACGAATTACTATATGTTGTCGATTCAGATTGCCGGTATCGGTACGTTAATCTCCGGTATTAACTTCTGTACGACGATTTTCAAGATGAGAGCACCTGGCATGACATTGATGAAAATGCCGATGTTCACGTGGACGGCTTTAATTACGAATGCCATTGTGGTGTTCGCTTTCCCGGTACTGACGATTGCGTTGCTGCTCGGAACGATGGACCGGCTATTCGGAACCAACTTTTTTACGATGACCAACGGCGGAATGGATATGCTTTGGGCGAACCTGTTCTGGGTTTGGGGACATCCGGAAGTCTATATCCTCATCTTGCCGGCCTTCGGGATTTACAGTGAGGTAGTCTCCACCTTCTCCCGCCGGAACTTGTACGGGTATAAATCGATGGTCGGTTCGATTGTGATCATTTCGTTCCTATCGTTCTTAGTTTGGACGCACCATTTCTTTACAATGGGGCAAGGGCCGCTGACGAATAGTATTTTCTCGATTACGACGATGGCCATCGCCATTCCAACCGGCATTAAAATCTTCAACTGGTTGTTGACAATGCGGAAAGGGAAAATCGAATTTACGGTTCCGATGCTCTATGCAGT
Organism: Bacillus sp. OxB-1; assembly: GCF_000829195.1. Taxonomy (GTDB): domain Bacteria; phylum Bacillota; class Bacilli; order Bacillales_A; family Planococcaceae; genus Sporosarcina. The sequence goes on from NZ_AP013294.1 coordinate 2,714,829, forward strand.
GGGTTTCATTCCGATTTTCACAATCGGCGGGGTGACCGGGGTCATGCTTGGTATGGCCAGTGCCGATTACCAGTACCATAATACGATGTTCCTGGTAGCGCATTTCCACTATACGATCATCCCGGGAGTCGTGTTTGCGATGCTGGCAGGACTTACGTATTGGTGGCCGAAAATGTTCGGCTTCATGCTCAGTGAAAGAATCGGGAAATGGGCATTCTGGTTTATCGCGATCGGATTTAACGTCACCTTCTTCCCGATGTTCTTCACTGGATTGGATGGGCAAGCGCGCCGGATGTACACCTACTCTGAAGCGTCCGGGTTTGGAGCGTTGAATATGCTTTCCTTCGTGGGAGCGATCGGCCTCGCGATCGGCTTTGCGTTAATCGTCTACAACGTCTATTACAGTACACGCCATGCTTCCCGGAATATCGGTTCAGATCCATGGAATGCACGTACGCTTGAATGGGCGACACAAACACCGGTTCAATCGTATAACTTTGCGCAGACACCACATGTGGATTCCAGTGAGGCTTTCTGGGATCACAAGAAAAAAGGGCTGCCTTTATTTACAGGCGAAATCGAGAAGATTCATATGCCGAATAATAGCGGCATGCCGTTCATCATGAGCTGCATCTTCTTCGTCTGGGGCTTCTCCTTCGTGTTTGGCATGTGGATCCCAGCCATTATTACGACGCTTGCCATCTTTGCTTGCATGGCTTATCGTTCATTCGAAAAAGACGACGGTCATTATATTTCCGTCGAAGAAATCAAAGCAATAGAAAAAGATAGCGAGGTGTTAGCAAATGAAACTCGATAACTCGCTTCCCCTGGAATATAGTACGCAACAGAATAAGATGAATATCTTTGGATTCTGGGTTTTCATAGGTGCCGAAGTCATGCTCTTTGCAACACTTTTTGCAACCTATTTCACGTTGGAGCACCGGACAGGAAATGGACCGGCTGGAGCGGAGATATTTGAAATTGCTCCCGTGCTCATCGAAACGTTCCTGTTGTTAACCAGTAGTTTTACGATCGGTCTTGGCGTGCATGCCATGCGGATCGGCAGAAAAAATGCGATGCTGACATTTTTCTCCATCACATTGCTTCTCGGTTTAGCATTCCTCGGTGTGGAAATCTATGAATTCATGCACTATGCTCATGTGGGGGCAGGACTTCAAGTGAGTGCCTTTACCGCCATTTTGCTGACCACATTAGGGACGCATGGGGCTCACGTTACTGTCGGTCTGTTCTGGGGATTGTTCATTATCATGCAAGTGAAAAAGCGTGGATTGACGCCCGCAACGGCCAATAAATCATTCATCTTCTCACTTTACTGGCATTTCTTGGATGTTGTCTGGATCTTCATCTTCAGCTTCATCTACTTGAAAGGAATGATGTAATATGAGCGAATTATTCCCGCGTAAACTCGTCATGGGCTTTGTCTTCTCGCTCGTTCTGACATTAGCTGCGTTGTCGGTCTATTTCTTGGATATGTCATTTGCGGTAGGATTGACCATCCTGTTAGCCACGGCATTAGTGCAGGCAGCCGTTCAACTCGTCGGCTTCATGCACGTCGGGGAGTCGGAGGATAAAGTGCCGATTTACTTGAACATTTATTACGGCATCGCCATTGCCCTCGTCACGATTTTCGGTACGTTGCTAATCTTGATTTGGGATATGTAATTAAACAACAAAGGAAAGGAGCGCCGATCATGGTGCCCCTTTCCTCTTTTTATTGGAGGCTTCTTAGGTTTTCGTTCACTTTCTCATGCATTTCTTCCGTCGCGACGAAAAATACTCCCATCAGGAAGATGAAAATCGCTCCCATCACTGTTCCGATTCCAATACCTGTGATTGAACTGTAATCGCTTACAAAGAATCCATACAAGAAGATGGAGATTCCGATGGCAAGCACTGTGATGCCGACAACTTTAACAGCGTTCAACATTTGTAGTTTAGCTTCCATACCCAACACCCCTTTCCTCTATTATTTCCCTTGTTCACAATTTTGTCAAACTTAATTTTTGCTTTATTTTTAATATTTTGTTGCTAAACATCGCCCTCTACCGGTATAACACCCGCTGCCTCGCTTTCGCATGGCCGACATACGCCGGGAATGCCTTAACACTTTTCCGGTATTCATACAGGCTCACCTCTTCCCCGGTATCCGCCAACAGCATCTCGGGAATCATCAGCCGTCCTGCCTTCGTGACGTTCTTTGGTTCCTCATTGAAGAGGTCCATGTGCAGATGGAAGGCCTCGAAGGAATTTTCGGCGAGGATGAAGGAATACCACCCAACGCTTGCTGTCTCGAGAACGAACAGCTGGATGCGTCCGATGCCGAGCGCATTCCGTTCCGTCATCCTGTCAATCGTTGGGTCATCGTAATCGATCCCTAGAAGCATTTCGCTATCATCCTGCAGCTCCACCAATCGTTCCCTGAACGCCCAGTAAATGCTATGAGCCAGCCGGATCATGTCCGTTTCCATCGCGAGATCGAAGACTTCCCTCACCGTTACCGTCATGCCGATCCCTTCCTTTCGCTCCAGTTGATGTCGAACAGCTTTCCGGTTTCCTTGACATAAGCGACCGTCGCCGTACCGGTCGGCCCGTTCCGATGCTTGGCTACGATGATTTCGAGCAGGTTGCCATTATCACCCTCTTTGTTGTAGTAATCATCGCGGTAGAGAAAGCAGATGACGTCCGCGTCCTGCTCGATATTTCCGGAATCGCGGAGGTCGCTCATGAGCGGACGCTTGTTCAGACGGCCTTCCACCCCCCGGCTCAATTGCGACAGGCAGACGACGGGACAGCCGAATTCCTTCGCCATGTTTTTCAAGTCGTAGCTGATTTGCCCGATTTTCTCGGTTTGGTCGCCCCGCATATTATCGGGCCGGATCAACTGCAAATAATCGATATAGAGAATGGGCTTTTTATCCGGATTCGTTTTGATGATGTGCCGGGCTTTCGCCTTGATCTGCCCGACTGTCAACCCGCTGCGATCGTCGATATGGATGTCAGCCTCGCCGAGAAAACCGATCGTTTTTGTCCAGCCCGCTTTTTGCCGGTCATCGAAATGGCGATGGGGATTGCGCATCCGCAACCGGTTGTAGCCGCCAGCGGACGCGATCAGTCGCGTGACCATCGACTTGCGGCTCATTTCGAGCGAAAAGATGATCGGCAAATGCCCCGCCAGCCCGGCATGGAGCGCCAAGTGATTCAGCATATCCGTCTTCCCCATCGAAGGCCGTGCTCCGATGATCGTCAATTCGTTGTCCTGGAAACCGTTCAGCAGCTTGTCGAGATCCCGCAAACCGGTCGTGATGCCTGCCTCATCGTCCAACGGCTGGAACGGAAGCTCGAACAGGTCGATGAGGTCGTTTTTGATGGAGGCGTCTTCTTGCGGCATATGTTCGGCCTCCAAATCATCGAACGCTTTCTGGATATGTTCGATCTGCCAATCCTCCACTTGCGCCAGTTGCAGCAACCGCCGCTTTTCCCGCGCTTTCCATTCCCCGATGACGATTTCCTTGTATTCGTCAAACTGCGCCGGGTTGGCAAAGTTCTGCAGATTGGCCACATAGTTCGCGCCGCCGAGCTCGAGCGGATCAGTCATCGTCAGAATGGTGATATAGTCGACAGCCCTGTCGTCCGCTGCGAGCCGCTGCATACAGCTGAAAATCCGTTGATGTGCTGCATTTATGAAAAATGTTTCTCGCAAACCGCTGTCGCCAATCAAATAATTTTCCGTCAGCATTGTGCCAAGCAAGCTCTTTTCCGCAAGTTGCAGTCCATTCATCGGGATTCCCCCTTCCCGAAATCAAGGACGGGCGATTGATGCACGACGGTCGCCATTGGCGACTTCCCAACAGGTACTTCGTTCAGATAATTTTCGAAGTTGGTTGGTGCGAACAACGTGGACGGCCGTAAATAGTTGCGCATATGCGGATCGTTCCCCCAGTGTCCCACTTTCACGTCAATCACCGCCTTGAAGTCCTCCAGCGAATACCCTTCCGACAATCTGGCGTTGAGCATCCGTCGGGTTGATTTCGACTTCGCTCGGAATTCCTTCCCGGTCTTTGCATTCAAGTAATCGATCACTTCGAAGACGACGTCGGGACGTGTCCCGACATATTCTTTATTTAAATCTCTTTTAAGTTCTTTGGTTATTGGTAGGGACAAGTTGCCCTCTTCGCATGGGGCAAGCTGCTCCTCTCCAGCGGGTCGTTTTGCCTTGTTCGAAGGGACAGGTTGCACCGATGGAAGGGAGCAATTTGGATAGTCGATCCGGTACCATTTCGTCTTGTCCGTTTTCATCTTGTTGAAGGCGGAAGTCGAGATGACATACCCCTTCTTTTCCAGCCTGCGGATGGTCCGCTTGATCGTGTCGACCGACCAGAACGGAAACTCCTCCTGCCATTCCTCGTACGTCTTGTAAACCCATGAAAAACCGTCTTTTTGCTTCGACGCGATGAGCGAACGGAAATACAGTTGCTGTAAGACCAGCGCCTCGTTCAGGCCCATTTCTTTCGCCAATGACGGCTGGACGAACAGTGGTGATTCGTTGATCAATAGATTCATAAGGATCCCTCCGATAGATAGTTTCTTTCACTTAGTACATAGGGACCCATTCGGGAAAGGGATACAAGCTGGGGAAATAAATTCGGAGTTGACTGCGCAAGAGGTTTTGAATTTCGTTTAAAGATTCATGTTTATTCTTAAAATGGTAGAATAAAAAAAGAATGGCAAACGCCGCATGGACGCTGCCAATTTTTTATGAATTCATAATATCGATTTCTTTCACTCTTCTTCATAATATAATTATGTAAACCTGTGACATCAAATAAAAACGGCACGCCCGTTAACAAAGGCATGCCGTTCTAGTCATTTCTTCAATGAATGTTTCTTCCCTTTTACATCTGTGACGATCAGCTGCGTCTCGGTCACTTCCATGCGCTTGCCAAGGATGGTGGAGAGTTTGCTCGTCTTTTTATCGAGCAGGTTGTATTTGAAGACGCCTTTTTTATTGAAATAATAGATCGTGGAGTGGTCGTACAGCACGGAGAGGTTTTCTCCGCCCGCTTCCCGATTCAGGTTTGGTTGGTTTAGTTTTTCATCATAATGATCAAATGTCACGCGTGCATCAAAGACCAGTTCTTTCCGCTTATTGCCGAGGCCGCCCAGCGGTGTGGAGTAGAGTACAAGTGTACCGTCCTCAAATTCATCCGGACTGACTGCCCGCGGACTCCAACCATCCGTATCAGTGAAATAGATCCGATCATTCCAAATGAACAGATTGCGGAGCATCACCCTTCCGCTCGGCTCCATTATTTTCACCAATTCCTGTCCATCCGTCTTGATCTTCATCACATCAAAAGCATACGGCACTTCATCCGCTTCGGCAAATGCGCCGCTCCAGTACGGGATGTACAGCTCATCGTTGTACAGGACGAGCCGCGTATTGTCATGCAGGAAGCGGGGATCATAATCCCAATCACTTCGCGGCACCTCTACATCTCGCAGCAACACTTCCCGTTTGCCGGTTTCCTTGTTTTCCTTCATGACCGAGTAGCGGTGTTCTGTATCCCGTTCTGTGAAATAGATGAAACCCTCTTGTTCCACCGTCTTCCCTTTCGTGCTCACATACGAATGATATTTGCCCAGTTTCATCTTATCGTCCAGTGCGCGGACAAGGAATGCGGAGAACTGGGCACGTGTGACGGAATTCGACGGCATATATTTGCCATCCGATCCACCCGCGATGCGCTGTTTCGCGATTCCATTGATGTCCTGATATGCCCAGTGAGCCGGCGTGACGTCAATGAAAGTCGCTTGCTTGTCGAGCGGCAAGTCGAACGCACGGCGCAAAATCGCGGCCATTTGCGCCCGTGAAGTTTTTTCGCCGGGGCGCATATAGCCGTCGTCGCCGCGGAGGACTTCTCTTTCATTCACCGTCGCGAAGATCTGGTAGTACGGTGAATTTTTCGCCACATCCTTGAACTGGACGGACGTATTTTCCGTAAGCGGAATGTTCAAAGCCTTGATGAGCATGGCGGAAGCTTGCGCCCGGGTGATCGGCTCATTCGGCTTGAATGTGCCGTCCGGATAGCCGCCGATGATCTTGCGGTCGGATAAATACATGATTTCATTTTTCGCCCAGTGCTGATCCACATCCGAAAATGGGGTGGCCGCCTGTGCTTGGAATGGGAGGGCTGCGAATAGGAACAACAGCGCCATGAGTACTGCAGTTATTTTGCCTTCCAAGATGATAAAACCTCCTTGAATGTGGCGCTTATTTTATGACAACCAGGTTAGTGCACCCCTATAGATAACGGTTGGTTGACGGTTTTTCTTCCGGTTTGCTGCCAACCTGGTTGCTTTCCATAAAATCATTCCGGAAACACATAGGCATCCGGATTGTATTTGACGTACAGCGTAGCCGGTGCGGAAGCTTGCTCCCAACCAGCCCATTCCTGTGTCATACTACGATCTGTGAACAGTTGCGGTATATTTGTGCCGACTTCTCCATATTCACCCCAAACGAGATGGAGGTCTTTTATGAACCGCGTCGAGGGACCTTTCACTGTGATGACCTTTATCGGATTCGCTTCAATGATGTTATACGGGAACACTTTGACGTTCGGCGGGATGGTAAATGCAGTTAATTCATTTGAAAAAAATGCGCCATCGCCGATTGTCTGAATGCCGTCTGGCAAAATGACAGCTGTCAATTGATTGTGGGACAGTACGTTTTCACTAACGACTTTGATCCGGTCAGGAAATGTGAACGTCCGGAGTCGATTGCCCGCAAATGCGTATTTGCCTATCGATTGCAGTTGTTTCGGCAAGCTCGCTTCTGTCAATGTCCGCAAATGCAAAATCCTCTACGGTTTCGACGCTGGCCGGCAAGACGATTCTTGGCAGCTTGTTTGTTTCAAATACTCGGTCCCCGATTGTCTTCACTTGTTTGGGGAGGGTCAAGTTTGTAATCGCATTCGTCCGAAACGCATTGGCAGGAATCTCTGTCAGTCCGTTACCGATTGTCACTTTTTTTAATTGATTCCCTGCGAAAGCGCCTTTCCCTAGTTCCCTTACCGTTGAAGGGATGGTGACGGATTGCAGTTGATTGTACATGAACGCTTCTTTGCCAATGACTCTGATTTTCGCCGGGAATTTCAATTCCTTCCCGCCGTTCTTGCTTCCATTACCTTTATACGCATAGTTGCCGATCACCTCCAAATCTTTCGGCAGCTGAAGCGGTCTGTTGCTTTGATAGTAAATGGTTGAAAAGGCGTCGTTTCCAATTTTCCGGATTGAAGGAGGCAGTACGATTTCCTTGATATGCGGAAAATCGTAATTTTCGATGATGCCAAGTAAACTATTTCCTTCCGAAAAAGCATAGTCTCCGATTTCAGTCACTGGTAGATTATTGATTTTTGCGGGAATGACAAGTTTTGCTCTATTTTTTTTGATCGTATGGCCTGTGATGCGGATTTCTTTCTTCCCCTTCTGTTCAAAAACCGTATACAGAAATTCCCCATGTTTTTTGCTCTTCACAGTTTCAAACTGCTTCGGCAGTTTAACCGTTTTAATCGGGTTGGCTTCTACGATATTCCCATCCATTTTTTTCACAGACGCAGGAATTGTAAGTGCAGTTAATCCGTTTCTCGCAAAAGCAGATCGGCCGATTTCCTCGAGACTGGCGGGCAGGGCGATTTTTGTCAGAGAATGCCCAGCCAATGCTTCGTCCCCGATGCGTTTCAGCGTGTCCGGCAATTGCACGCTTTTGATGAACGTTTTTCGATATTCTTCGCTGTCCATCGGATCATAGGTTCCGTCAGACGCATAATCCGAACGGTCGAAAGTAAAAGCTCTGTCGACAATTTCGACGACAGGGAGCCCTTCTATCTTACTTGGGATGACGATGTTATTTTGATAGCTGCTTAATCCTGTAATATGGATTTCCTGCTTGCCGTTTTTTGCCGTGACGACTTTGTACTTCACATCACCGTACGTTTTTTCTTCTGCCGCCTGCGCCGGATGATGGAAGACTGCACTCGCCAGCATGACCATCATGAGATAAAATACTAGTTTTTTCATTGTTCGATCCCCTCCTGTTTGCCGACACTGACGGCCCGCTTTTTAGAGACGCCTGGCTGAATGGCGTCTCCCTGCTTAATCAACGACCCAACGTCCGGAGTCCGCATCCCGCTTCATATGAAACACATGCTCCGCGACGCCTTCCCGGCCATATTGATAGCGGATTTCCACTTCATTTTCCGAAACGGCAACCGTTTTCCGATAGGCGGCTTCCAAAAACAGCTCCCCTAACCGGTTTATTTCAGCAAACGCCGGTGTTTGCGGCAACGTATTGAAACCTACTAGATTGTCATACAAATACAGATCGAAATATTGCTCTGGTGTATAGTCGCCCGTCAGCTCTCCGGATAAATAATCCAGATAAATCGACTCGGAACGTTCCTCCGTTGCGACGCCGACCACTTGGCCAAAGATTTTGTGTACCGGCGTAATGGTAGCCCCCTGCACCGTTCCACTTGCCGGGAAATGGTTCAATAGAAAGTATTCCCGCGCATTCAACACCTGTTCGTAGCCCCCTGCAATCGTGATCCCCCGTTCTTCATAACGCTCCATAAGCTCCGATTGCAACGGTTTGCCGTTGATCTTCAGCTGGCCGTTTTTCAACACGACCCGATCCCCCGGAACCGCAATGACCTCGTAATAGACATCCACATAGGTCGGTAAATGGCTAGTCGTATTGGTCATCGTGCGGACAATATCGCCTGCTTCATATACTACCTCGTCGAAAAGATTCGCTTTGCGCTCGATGACGGTATGGAACGCATCAGAACTCCCCTCCAAGGAAAACGGCTCTTTATCGACATAATGCAGACCGTCCACATGATCGAAATGCGGCAACTTCGCAAACTCTTCATGCTCCACCACTGACAGCAACTGCTTTTTTTGCAGTGCTGAAATCTGTGCCAAATCATCCAGCGGATCATACGGAACACCCGGTCCTTGATCGGAAGAAAGCAGATCGGAAGAGTCCAGTGTGAAAATAAGGAACAGCGACAATGCGGGTGCTGCCACCGCGGCAAACAGCACTTGCCAGGAGAACTTTTTAGCCGGTGGCCGTAAATTTTCATGCACCCGCTGCTTGATCCGTCTTTCCTGCTCCGACGTATCGCCCATCATGTCGTCGAGCCTCTGTTTGAAATCATTCAATGGTCCACTACCTCCTCTTCTTCAAAAAATCCCTTCAGTTGCTGCTTGGCCCTGCGCAGCCGTGTTTTCACGGTATTTTCATTCAGATTCAAATAATTTGCGATGTCCGCTATCGATTGCTCATCGTAATAAAATAAGATTAAAGGTTCACGATATTTTAACGGAAGCTGGAAAAGGTTTTTTTCCAGTGAGGCCAGCCGTTCTTGTTCCAGCATAATTTCCTCTGTGCCTTTCGTCGAGGCGAAAATCGTATCAAACAGCACATCCTTTTTATGCTTCCACGAGCGCAAATAATCCTTTGCCCGATTGGCTGTCATTTTCGTTAAATACGTCTTCAATGACGCCTCATTGCGAAACTGGTCGCTCTTTTGGAAATAGGTAATGAACACTTCCTGTACAACGTCCTCGGCGGTCGACCAATTTTTCACGTATAAATAAGCGATGCGCACCAAATAGCGCGAATGCTCATCCATTATCCGATCCATCTCTTTCATTTACCAAAAACCACCCTTTTCTACGGCCACGTCATGTCCCCATCCACATAGGCAACGAATTGCTCAAACGACTTGTTCTCTGTCATCCCGAACCGGCTCACTTCATAATTGGAAGCTTTCCGATTGGCATACCCTTCGACTGTCGTAAAGCCGATCAACAGCCCGGCCTCTTTCGCCGCTGCGACCAATTGTTCATTGTATTGCCCATATGGATAGGCAAGAGAAACGGCTGCCGGCACTTGCGCCAAATTCCGCCGCAAATCCGCAACGATCTCTTCTTGCGAACTATTCAAGGCAACCCCAACCCCATTCAGAAGGGAATGCAGGTCATTTGTATGTGCTTCGAATTGAAACACATCCGCCAGCTCAATCAAATCGACAGCAGTCATAAACTGCAAAGGTCCTTCCCCATCAAAAAGTTGCGTTCCCTGTGCCCGATCCGATCGCGAGGAAATGATATGCTGCAGCGCACTGAACCCATATTGCTTCAAAATCGGATACGCATATTCCTTCGCAGATAATAAACCGTCATCGAATGTGATAAGCACCGCTTTGTCCGGTACGACAAGCCGCCCTTCCAAATAATCATAGAGCTCATGAGCCGACAGCGTCTCGAATTGTTGATCCGCCAAATACGCCATCTGTTCCTCAAACGCCTCCAACGAAATCGTGCTGACCGTCGTTTTCATCAAATCGCGCGGTAAAATATGATGGTAGACCAGCACCGGCAGCCCTTTGTCCAACACAACGGACTGCTTCTCAATGTAACCCGGCCGCTCTCCTACGGTTATGATATACCAATCCGCTTCCTCCCGCACAACCGGATAGCGATAGCCTTCCTCCAGCTGCAGGAAAACGGCGCTCTGCAAGTCGGCGTCCTCATACACCGCGGTCTTATGCAGCGTATGGACAGCAGCAAACCGCTCCGTATGTACAACCGTCAAAAGCTTCTTTTTCTCGATCACCTCCTGCCCTTTGCGGACAAACGCGGTCATATTCCCCAAGCGCAGCTCATAATACACTTCATCCTCACCCACGACCGCAACCGGCTGCCCCGCCTCCAACTCACCGATCTGTGTAAGGACGTCCCCCCTCATATAAATCGGCCGGCGCTCCTGCAGCGTCAACACCCGCTCAAACTCCCGCTCCGCGACAAACGGTTCCTCCTCCGCAGACGCGCCCCCCAATCCCTTAAAAAACGCCGACTCCACCACATTCCATTTTGTCCCAATCCACAGCATCAATACACTCAAGCACACCAGCAACAGTGCATTACTGTACATTTTTTTCATCTAATTTTCCCCCACCGCCAAGTAATCAACGTACAGACGGAGATTTTCAGGAAAAGTTTCAAAGGTTTTTGAAAAAGTTTTGGGGGGGGCGTGGCAAATGAAAATATGCTTTGATTGTAATGAATAAAAAACTCTTGTATACTATAGGTAACAGACAGGAATATTCTTGTTGCCTAAGAGTAAACTAAAAAGGACCGCCCAATGCGCTAACATTAGGCGGTCTGTAATAGCAGGTTCCCTTCAAGGGGGGATCGGCCTTGGGATTAAAATAATCCATCCATTATGAGCCGACACTCAAGGATGGATTATTTTTTGTTGTGGAATGACAGTATTGAGGCCCGCAGGATGCGGGTCATGCAGTCGTTGCGACAGGATGTCGCGTTCTTAGACTGCCTTCCTTAATACTCCAAATGTTAACATAAGCATTAGTGCTTCAGATACTGACATGCGACCACCTCCGGGCCTACAGGATGTAGGTCATGCAACCGTTGCCACAGGACGTGGCGCACTTAGGTTGCCTTCACGGGAAATGGCCGACCACCCTTGAGTCACCTATTCTATTACTCTTTCATTATACCATACATACGTTCCCCTTCCTGCATGCACCTATTAAATTTCTTACGGTTTTACAAAAACACCAAGCCCTAACACAGTTTCAAATTGTGTTAGCACCTGGTGCTCCTTCCAACAAACAGGCTCTTGTTATAAACTCCCCAACGCCTGTTCCAAATGTTCCTTTAAAGGAAGCGCTAATGTTTTGGCATACGTTGCCGTAATATGGTTGTTGTCACGATACACGATGATATTCCCGATGATTGGATGGCAAGTTGTTTGATCACAGAAATAATCCGTGAGGTCTGCGAATACTACGTTCGATGGAATGCCCTCGGTCTTCTCCCACGGCACTTCCTTCGAGACCCCCTGATCCCTTGGAATTGCGCATCGCATCGGGTCGTTATTCTTTTCTAGACAGCTCGGGATATTCTTTTTCATCCGAGGATTATCCCGTACAGCGAATATCGTTGTGATCCCCTCTAGTTCTTTCCATTGATTAATATAACCAGCCGGTATCATCTCCCGCTTATTCAACGTGGACGTGGTGAAAACCAAATCTGGCGAATCCTCTTTTAAATGCTCAATCAAATTCTCATTCCACTGTAAACAAGCCTCGGTTAAGTGACGCTCCGGGTCTTCGTTTGTAAATCGGCAGCCATCATGATTGTAGACGTCAATCCGGAAATTCAGGTCTTCCGCCAACACTTCCAATGCCGGAAACCAATGTCCCGAATGCGATCCGCCGACCAACGCTACTGTATAGCCGGGATCCGTAACGACCCCATATGAACACTTCTGTACATCGACATCATTTTTTGCGAAGCAGTTTGGATTCTCATAAAAGGAAGGAAGATCTGACTGAATATCGATGGCTGCCGGAATGGGCGCGATCCCTTTGGGGGGTTCGCTATTCTCATAGACAGCCTTCGCTCCCGGGTAATCTTTTTCGTCATAACCGGTGACCAGCGCATCGGCCTTCACCTTTTCAATATACGTCGTAATGGCTAGTATGGAACTTCCTGCCACGACCAACAGCCCACATAAGACAGCTGCGAGTTTGCCGTTCATTTGTTTTTTATCCAACTTCAAAATTGGTGCTTCCAGTAATTTTGTAGAGAGCAGCGATAAAAGAACCGTCGCCAAGATGATGACAATCCCCTCAATGAACGGAACGGTTTCTACATCTGTCACTGCCTTATAGAAAATCAAAAGCGGCCAATGCCATAAATAAATCCCATACGTCAGACCACCTAAAAACGTCAGCGGCTTGACGCTTAACAATCGATCCACACCGAATTTCGTACTATTTTCAGAAGCGATTAACACCAATAAGGCCCCGCTGATCGGGACAAGCGCCAAATAACCGGGGAACACCGTTGAGACCGGAAGCAAGAAGCCGGTTAAACAAATGATCGAGAGTCCGAGCCACCCCAGCACCGTGTTTAGCCATTTATTCAGAAATACATACGGTAAAACCAATGCCAGCATTCCGCCAACGCTAAATTCCCACATGCGCGCAAACGTATCAAAATACGCCCAAGGCTGATTCACTTTTGTTTGATACATAGAATAATAACCGATTGAACAGATGAAGACGACGAACAATGCCGATAAAAACGTTTTGCGCACTGGCGTTTTCAAGACTTTCCGGGCTAGAATATACACCGCAGTGATTAAAATGGGCCAAAGAATATAAAATTGGCCTTGTACACCCAATGACCAAAAATGTTGAAATGGACTGACCGCATGATCCCGCGCTAAATAATCCACTGCATCAAACGCCAAACGCCAGTTTTCAAAATAGAGCGTGGACGCGGCCATATGGGCAATGATCGGGTTCCATTCCGACTGAGGCAAAAACAGCAACGCCAGAATTCCAATCACGATAATGACCAATAAGGCTTGCGGGAACAGCCTTTTTGCGAGTCCCCCTACATATTCCCCGAACCGCACTCTCCCCGCTCTCTCCATTCTCGATAAAAGAGACATGGTGATCAAATAGCCGGAAAGAACAAAAAATACATCAATCCCTCCGGATACCCTCCCCAGCCAAATATGATAAATGACGATTAACACCGTCGTAATCGTGCGCAGCCCTTCAATCTCCGGGCGGTATCTTTTTTGAGTCCGCTTTAAATCTTTCATTTTTTTATTACACTCCCAGCCATCATTCTTCTAATAAGCAACGTACAGACGTAGATTTTCGGGAAAAGTTTCAATGATTTTATAAAATATTTGGAGGAATCGTATGCAGACAGCGGATCATTGACAAGCTATCAACCAATAGATATAATTATTAAAATAATATGAATATTCCAGGAGGGATTTGGGAATGAAAAATAGTTTGAAAGCAGTATTAGCAGTCGTTCTAGCAATTTCCGGTTTTTTGACCTACTCCTTGTTCACTTCCGCAGCTAGTGAAAAAGACAAAACAGATGCTTCCCTGTCCGAATCCCGGCTCGATCGGATTATTGACCAAGGGGTTATCCGTGTGGGGACACCAGGAGACTATCAACCGTTCACCTACTTGAATCCCGAAACGAAACAATATGAAGGGTATGATATCGAGGCTGCCAAATCACTTGCCAAAGAACTGGGGGTCGAAGTGGAATTCGTTGAAACGACGTGGCCTACTTTAATGGAAGATTTGCTGGCGGATAAGTTTGACATCGCCATGGGTGGTATCACTCGGAATATGGGAAGACAAATTCAGGCACAATTTTCACATGGGTACATTCCATTTGGAAAATCACCGCTGATCCGCGCAGAAGATAAAGAGAAGTTTACGAGCTTGGAAGCCATCAATCAGCCCGACGTGACAATCGGCGTGAATCCAGGTGGGACAAACCAAAAATTTGTGAACGCGCACATGACCAATGCGAATGTCATCGTCGTCCAAAATAATTTGGACATCCCGGGTAAGGTGGCCAGCGGAGAAGTGGATGTCATGATTACCGATAGTATTGAAGCCATCCACTATGCACGAGAAAACGACGTGCTGTATGCAGCTTTGACCGAAGATCCATGGGAGCCGAGCCAATTTGGCTATCTCATGCAGCAAGGTGATCAAAAGTTCCTGAATACCGTCAATTTCTGGATGGAAGAAATGGAACTGAAAGGTGTTTTTGAAGAATTGCGGAAAGATTTCGGAATCAATCCGGACAGTGAAGAAACAGCGGAATAAGCGTTCATCACAAATAAAAAGAAGAGTGGAAACCGTTCATGCAGGCGGCTTCCACTCTTCTTTATTGTATTGATTTCACTTCGGAATTTTGGTTTTTGGGTCGCGAAAACGCATTGATTAAAAAGAAGAACTATGGTATCTTTATAAAGATACACTTTAAAAATCGTTTTTATGTATATTATCCCTACTTTAATCTTACACCATGAAATCATTTTTTGTCAAGTTTTATTTTCAAAAAGGAGTGTTGGACATGAACGTGGAACTTCGCGAGGAGCAAGAACGAGTGAACAGCGTCATGGAGACGATTACGGAGCAGATCCAGAGATTGGAGGACGAAACTTCCAGACGTCGGAATGAAGTCGTGAAAATCCGCAAACATTTTTGGGATGAAGTAAAAGTGAATCTGGATACGTTCGATGATTATTTGGAGACGATCATCGGCTTACGCCAAGAAGCTCAGGCGCTGTCCGTCAATCAAAGCACCCATCGACATGCCTCAAAGAGATTAGCCTCCCTGCGGCGGATGCAAGAGATGCCCTATTTCGGACGCATCGATTTCATGGAAGAAGAAACTCCTACCGCAGAACGGATTTACATCGGCATCTCTACGCTCATGGATCCAAGCGGCGAAGACATCCTGATTTACGATTGGAGGGCCCCCATCTCGA
The DNA here is from genome assembly GCF_000829195.1 of Bacillus sp. OxB-1. Classification (GTDB taxonomy): domain Bacteria; phylum Bacillota; class Bacilli; order Bacillales_A; family Planococcaceae; genus Sporosarcina. Next base: position 2,730,268 of record NZ_AP013294.1, read on the forward strand.
GTATCTACTACGACTACCCGCCAGGTCCCGCCAAGTATACTACCCCAGGCGGTATCATTTACGGCACACTGGAGAGAAAATGGCAGTACCTCATCCGCGGCGGCGTGATCCAATCGATGTTCGACACGAGCCTGACAATCGGGGACGAGATTTTACAAGAAGTGCTCGGTAAAGGGACAGACACGCATATGCACAGTATCGTAGCCACCATTCAGCAGGAACAAAACCGGATCATTCGGCACGACCAGGGGCGGATGCTCATTGTGCACGGCGCTGCCGGCAGCGGGAAGACATCGGCCGCCCTGCAGCGAGTGGCTTATTTACTCTATAAAAATCGGGACGTGCTGACGGCCGATCAAATCATTCTTTTTTCACCGAATTCTTTATTTAATAGTTACGTTTCCAATGTGTTGCCCGAACTCGGCGAGGAAAATATGCAGCAGGTCACATTCCAGGAATACTTGGATCATCGGCTGGCTCGGGAGTTTCAAGTCGAGAATCCGTACGACCAATTGGAATACGTTTTGACAGCGACGGATGATCCCATCTACAGTACACGAATGGCAAGCATCCGATTCAAGGCGAGCGCCTATTTTTTCGAAGCGATCCAAGCATACCGGAAGTCGTTGGAAAAGGCTGGAATGGTATTCAGACGGATCACTTTCAGAGGCGAGACAATCGTAACCGCCAAACAAATCGCGGAACGGTTTTACAGCCGTGACACCGAACTCCGCTTTCATAGCCGACTTGAAAAACTGAAGGATTGGCTACTGAAGCAGATTGACGCTACGGAAACGCGCGAACGGGCCCATCCATGGGTACAGGAAGAAATCGAATTGCTGGGCGATGAGGAGTACGATAAAGCCTTCACCTATTTGGCGAAAAAGCGCGGCTTTCAAGGAGAGGCGGTCCATGATTATGAAATGGAGCCCGAAGCGTTAGCGCGCTACATCGTCCGCCAGAAGCTAAGGCCTGTGCGAAAACGGATCAAGGCGCTGCGGTTCATTAACATCAAGGGGATCTATAGGAATCTGTTTACAGATCCCAACCGGATCAGCCAATGGATGGACCTGGAAGCACCAGAAGAATGGCCTGCTATTTGCCAGTCAACCGTGAAAATGTTGGGCGACGGGAAATTATTTTACGAAGATGCCACCCCATTTTTATTACTAAACGAGCTGATTCAAGGCTTTCAGACGAACAGTTCCATTAAACATATACTTGTGGACGAGGCGCAAGACTATTCCCCGTTTCAATTCGAGTTTTTGAAGCGTCTCTTCCCTTCCGCCAAAATGACCGTGCTCGGTGATTTTAATCAAGCCATATTCGCCCATGCCAGTGAAATGGTTGATTTCCAAATGCTGACCAACTTATATGGGCCGGATGAAACGGTGGCGATCAACTTGACCCGCAGCTACCGATCCACGAGGCCAATCGTCGAATTCACCCGCGGTCTCGTACCGAACGGCGAACGGATTGAAGCGTTCGACCGCGATGGCGAAAAGCCCCTATTGACACAACTGGACAATCAAGCGGAATTGCATCGCTCCATCGTGTCCAAAGTGGCAGACTTGCGGGAACGGCCGTATCACACCATTGCCATCATCTGCAAATCTGCTGCGGAAAGCGCGGCTGCCTACGAATCCTTGAGCGATATCGAAGATTTGAAACTCGTGAAAAGCGGATCGGTTGAATACGAACAAGGCGTTGTCGTCATACCGGCATATTTGGCCAAAGGCATCGAATTCGACGCAGTCCTCATTTATGACGCGTCCGCGGAAAGTTACGGTGATGACAGCTTGCGCAGATTATTTTACACAGCCTGCACCCGGGCGATGCATCATTTGCACATATACAGCGTAGGCGAACCGAGCCCTTTGTTACGGTGACAGTCACCAAGACAATTCAGACACAATTCGGAATTGAGTCGAATTTGCGCAGGTGACTGTCACCAGTTCCACTGTTATAATAAATAAAAACCATTCGAACGAGGTGTCGCTCTTGATATCATCCACATATACCGCCATCATACCCAGCCTGTAACGGTCGAAAAGTCCTTTGGGGACCGTTGCAGGCTGGGCCTTACCCCAAGGAGTGATGGCAAATGAAGCCGCATCAAACCAATCGAAATCGTGCCTATTACCGGCATCACCGTGAACGAGTCATCCGTCGCAAGACGAAACTGGCGAAACAGATCGGGTGGTATTCCCGCTACTCTGGCTCTTTCGCAAAAGGGAAAATCCATTGTTCTTGCTGGATGTGTTCCCGGAAGACGAACAAGGATGGATTCCCCCATTCGCAGGCCAAGCAGCTGGCACGCTTGGACAGCCGGTTGGTCGACTATCTGGATAAGGAAAAATAATACAAAGAGGAAGCTGGCACGCAGACCGCTTCCTCTTTTTTCAATCTTACAATTCCTGACGCAATGCGTCGATGACGTCAATTTTCGTCGCTTTCCGTGCGGGGCGCCACCCGGACAGGATGGCGACGGACAAGCTGATCACAGAAGCGATGACAACGAGCTGCCATGGAATGATCGAGAACACGACACCAAGTTCTTCGAAGCTTTCTTCCCCACTTGCGGATGCCACGATGATCGGCAGCACCCAGTTGGCAATCATACTCACCCCGTAAGAAATCAAAACAGCAAGCACTGTCCCAACGAGCCCAATCCACGCACTTTCCATAAAGAACAGTCGTTGAATCAGTTTCGGATCCGCCCCGATCGCTTTCATGACTCCGATTTCGCGAGTCCGCTCCGTCACCGCCATCGTCATCGTATTGAAAATCCCAATGGACGCAATCAAGATCGCAATCGTCCCGACGAAGACAAGACCCGCCTTCAACGCTGTGAAGAAAATATCGAGCTGATCGAGTTCATCGGAGATCGAATAGACCGAATAGCCTTCGTTCCGCAATTGCTCGCTCACCACTTTGACGTTTTCTAAATCATCGGCATACACATTCGTATTCCGGTAAAATATTTCTGCGTCCTCCGCCCCGTACATTTCATATAAAAGCGGAACAATCGAGTTATCGGCAAACACTCGCTCATCCACGACCCACTCTTTCGTCGGCTCCTTCGCAATCCCGACAATCGTCAACGGGATGCCGTTTTCCAGCATCTCGCCCTCCGCGTTGCCAATGAAATACGTGAACCGCTTCCCGAGCAACTCCCCATCATATGATGCCGGCTCGGCCTCTTCCGCCGTCGATTCTTCGTACAGTTGACTCGCAAAATGATAGCCGATCACGACCTCACCTTGCTTTTCCGGAAGACGCCCTTCCGCCAAGGCGAACCCGGCTTTCTGTTCCTCCTCGAAAGAAGTGACCGTCATATTATGGTACCCTTTGTAGCCGTCCATCTGCGTCTCGTACGGCAAATCCAGTCTCCATCTCTGAATGACCGCTTTCACATGCTCCGATTTCTTCCATTCCTCCATTTTTTGTTCATCGATGTCGCCTTCATACACTTCTATTTCCGTCACAAGACGATTGTCCAGCACCTCGCTCCGAATCGTCTCATGCAGCCCAAATCCGACCGATGCGAGGACAATCAAAAATGCCGTTCCCATCGTCGCTGCGAGTACTGTCATGAAGACGCGCATCCTGTTTTTCTTCAAATGTTGACGGATGAAATCCACCTGGTCGTTAAACTGCATGGGACACACCGCCTTCCACGAGTTCCCCATCATGCATCCGGTACGTCCGGTGCGCCGATTCGGCCACTTCCTCATCGTGGGTGATGATGACGAACGTAATACCGAGCGTACGATTGAGCGACTGGATGAGCAGCAAAATGTCCTGCTCCGTCTCCGAATCGAGGCTGCCCGTCGGTTCATCCGCCAAAATAATCGGCGGATCGGTGATGAGCGCACGGGCGATGCTGACACGCTGTTGCTGGCCGCCCGATAATTCATTCGGATAATGGTCCTGGACGCCGCGAAGGCCGACATGCTGCATAAGCCGTTCCACTTTCGCCTGTCTCTCCTTCCGGTTCATCCCCTTTAACTTCAGTGGCAGCTCAACATTTTCAAATGCCGTCAATCCGGGCATGAGCTGGAAGTTTTGAAAGATGAAACCGAAATGGTCCAGCCGGAATTGGGCACTTTCGGTTTCATTGAAGGAAGACGTCTTCGTACCGTCCACATGAATCTCCCCACTATCCGGCTTCAAAAAACCGGCTAGTATATGAAGCAGCGTCGATTTCCCCGAGCCGCTCCGGCCGACGATCGAAACGATTTCCCCTTTTCTCACGTCGAATGACAAATTTTTCAACACCGGAATCCGCTGTTCCTTCCCTTTTTTTCCGATGACGAATGAATGGTTCAATTGATGGATCTGTATCAATCTCGTTCCCTCCGCTTGTTGTAGTCTCAAATGTCATTGTACAAGCCGGTTCTTAAGGAACAGCGAGGGGAAATCTGAAGAATTTCTGAAGATGCCAAAGCAAAAAGAGTGAACTCCGTCGCATAGACAGCTTCCACTCTTCTACGATTAAAGTATCTTGTTCAAAATCACGTCAGCCGCTTTCGTCGCCCCACCCGCATCCCGCAACGTTCTCGACAATTCCTTGGCACGTTTCAAATACGCCGCGTCCACTAGCACCTCGGCCACGGCCGCTTCCAAATCTTTCGGCTTCTTCCCTTTCAGCATGACCCCGGCCCCAAGCCCCACAACCCGCTCAGCCACCATTCGCTGTTCACCATGCTGGGGAAATAAAACCAACGGAACCCCGAAAAACAGACTTTCATTCACACTGTTCATACCGCTATGTGTAATAAAAACATCCGCCCGCTGCAATATCGCCAGCTGATCGACAGACTGTTTCACTGTGAAATTCCCCGGGATGCCGCCAAGGGAGGAAATGTCTGTTTTCCCGCCAACCGACATGACGACCTCATACTCCTTCCCTGCGAAGGCCCGTATACAGTTACGGTAAAAGTCGTGATTTTGATTCAACACGGTACCAAGAGAGACATAGATCACTTTCCTGCTCTTTTTCTCTTTCACTGTCAATGGCAGATTGATCGAAGGTCCAACAAAAGCGTATCGGTCAGAAAAGGTATCCGCCATCGGTTGAAATTCCTTCGAAGTGTAAACAATGGTGTCCGTTTCGTTGTCATTTTGAATGATTGATATGAAATTCTCCACCTTGTAGCCATGGTCCCGAAGCAATCGGATTTTCTTATTGATCCTCGGCATCCCTACAATCATTTTTCCTATTTCCCACAAACTCCGCTTCATCAGCTTGGCGGTATGCTTATTGAACGCGAACGTGGTCGTCGAACAAATATAAGGGATTCCTAGTTTCATGGCAAATAGCTTCCCCCAGAAGCAAATGGAATCCGAAACGATGCAATCCGGCTCGATTTCCCTTAACTCCTGGCAAACCTTTTCATCCATCGCGATCGTCGTATCGGCCACCATTTCGATCAACGCAGCAAAATCCTTCCCGGCCTTGCGTTCCAGCTCTTCCTCGGACAGCGGAGGCAAGAAATCGTCGCACGCAATAAAAACAGCGCCCGCCGCTTCTATCCGCTCCTGAAATTCCACAAACGAATAATACCAAACTTGATGGCCCCGCTTCACCAACTCGGCCACAACCGGGATGGTCGGGTTCGTATGTCCGTGGGCGGGTATCGAAAAGAAGACGATCTTGCTCATTCCGGATCATCCGCCTTCAATTCGCTTTTCCGGATCAGTTCGGCGAATTCCAGAAACCCTTCACTTTTCAAAACGGCGATCCCTTTCGTCTCGTCCTCTCCCAAAATGACGAGTTTATCACCCGCTTGGATGCGGTACAGATCCCGTGCCTGTTTCGGAATGACAATCTGGCCCCGCTCCCCCACCTTGACGACACCGAAAAACCGCTTCCCCTTCGGAGCGAGATGATTCGCTTCTTCCTCACTCATACTCTGGGACAATTCATCCAATGTCACTTGGAAAACATCGCTCAAAATCTTGCATTTATAAATATCCGGCAAGGCCTCCCCATTTTCCCACTTCGCTACGGTCTGCCGCGAAACATCCACCTTTTCCGCCAACTGTTCCTGACTCAATCTGTTCCTTTTACGCAACACGCGGATATTCATACCGATCATATTTTTCATCTCCTTATCTCCCAATATAAAGGAGTCTAGGGGCGAAATCTATCAACGATCCGTAACATTTCTTGTTATAAATCGTGGCAACCCTCCTTGGAGACAGTTACCAGTATAATTCAGACAAAATTCAGAATTGAGCAAGATTTGCGCAGGTGACTGTCACCACTTCAGAACGCCTTTCGCTGGTAAATGATTGTCGTCGTTATCCAGGAAAGCGCGTAAAGTGTCATAATCAAAAAGGCTGCTCCCGTATACAAAACCGGTATGGACAAATTGTCGATGAATTGAGTGATGGCCGTTGCATGTTTGGCTAAAAATATTACCGTTTGCGGCCCGATGCCTGCCAACAAGAGAAAACTGATGAGCACAGCCGCGGAAATGTATCCGGGTTTGAATATATAAAACAACGGAAAAGTGAACGAAGCGAATAATAAAAATAAGCCGCTGCCCAACCCGATATCCATCATCGCAAACGGTTTATTCAGCACAAATAGCGCCAGACTTGTCACTCCGATGGACAACATCATATACACGATGGCTCCAAGATAGCGTGAGGCGACGATCTCGTTACGTGTATAGGGCAAGGAATTCAGTAAAATATTTGTCTCCGCTTTTTCATCGTACGCATACGTATTAAACGGGATGAAAATGCTCGCGACGAGAAAAATCAGCGCCGGGTGCGAGTCCATGATGATAAAAAAAACGATAAAAGGGATAAAGACGAGCAGCTGTCTTTTCTGTAGGATAACATCGCGCCTAATCAAGTTAAACATAGCTATTCCTTCCTTTCATGTAGTACATGATATCTTCCAAAGATGCCCGTTCCATAACGACAGAGTCTCCGAAAATCTGTTGCACCGCCCGGACATTATCCGTCAGTGCCTCAAATCCAGTCGGCGCTTGATGAATATGAACGAATTCTTTTTCCGTATCCCGGTCCAACAGTTCATTTCTCCCTTTGACAAGCGCAAAGTTTTCGGCTACATCGTGAATGGATTGATTGAACACCAATTCCCCTTCCTGGATGAAGGCGATGTAATCTGCAATCCGATTCAAATCTGTCGTAATATGGGTGGAGAAAAATATGGTTCGGTTGCCATCCACCATTAATTCCTGTAAAAGCTCCAACAGCTCCCGCCTGAAAATCGGGTCCAACCCCGCGGTCGGCTCATCCATGATGATCAGCTCCGCATGATGCGACAGCGCAATTGCTAAGGAGGCCTTCATCTGCATCCCCTTCGAGAATTTCTTCACCGATTTGTTCAGCGGCAATTCGAATTGGTTGATATACCGATTAAATAAGGCATCATCCCATCGTTTGTAAGCCGGCGCCACAATCCGTTTGATATCTTTCAAATTCAGCCCTTCAAAAAACACATTGCCGTCGTAGACAAACCCGATGCGCTCCTTGATCGCCTTTTCATGCGTTGCGTAGTCCAAGCCGAACAACTTCACCTCGCCGGCATCCGGCCTTAATAAATTCATCATCATTTTGATCGTCGTCGACTTCCCGGCCCCATTCGCTCCGATGAAACCGGTGACAAAGCCTTGCTTCACTTGCAAATCGATATTTTTTACAGAGAAGCCTTTAAAATGCTTGGTTACATTTGTTAATTCAACCACATGTTCCATCCCCATCACTCCTCATTTAAAATTTTCAATAGCTGTTGCAGTTCGTCCAGGGATAGGCCGATTTCCCTGCTATTTGTAATGACCGCGCTCAACTGTTCCTCAATGACCTTCAACTTCTTCTCCCGGATGACTTCCAGATTCTGCTCTGCGATAAAAGAGCCTTTGCCGACAATGGAATAGATGAAACCCGCTTTTTCCAACTCCTCATAGGCCCGCTTCGTCGTAATGACACTGATCTGCAAATCCTTGGCGAGCTGGCGGATGGAAGGCAATGCCGCCCCCTCCTGCAACTCCCCCGCTAAAATGGACGATTTGATCTGCTTCGTAATCTGTTCATAAATCGGCTCCTTCGAACTGTTGGAAATAATAATCTGCATGCAATCCCTCTTCTTCTTGTATAGTGTATATATACTTTATATACACTATACACAGTTAATCTGTTTTCTGCAACCTCTACTTGGTGACAGTGGTCACCAATACAATTCAGACACTATTCTGAATTGGGTCGGATTTGCGCAGGTGACTGTCACCATTTCATTGTCAGCATTTCATAAAAAAAGTGTTCAATGGGAATGAGTTTCCCGTTGAACACTTTTTTTGAAAAATAGATAAATATATTGCTTATCCTTTTACCCCTTCCAAATTAGCAATCCGCTTTTGGATCGACTTGCGCCATTCCTCCGCAAGTGCCTCGACAGCGGCAATCCGTTTCAGCGCTTCTATATTCCGCGGCTGGTGAAAATAGACTTCATTGCCGAACTGGATGGAAACGTTAGCTGGATGCTGTTCGAGCAAGGTAATGGTCGAATCTCTTCTTACGATCCCTTCCTCCAACACTCTGCATAAATAGCCGGTATAGCCCGTTTCTATCATCCGTTTCATGAGCTGCGGCAATCCGGTCCTTTTTGAAATCGTACTGCAGGGCACCCGGCCTTGCGTCACTTGGATGACCACCTCTCCGACCCGGAAGATATCGCCGATGAATACGTCCGTTTCGAGCATATTTATCACTGTCAAATTCTCTCCAAATGTCGCATCTGGCAAAGATTTTCGGAATTCCGCTTCCCACTGCGCATAATGCAAATAATAAAAATATTGTTTGTAAAATTATTGACAATCCACTAACTTCGCTTTACTATGTTTGTTTTTGATTAAACAATTATTAAATTCGTTTGCTGTATTTCATTATTGATAGGATGTGTATATGCGGTGGATATTTCAGATCAGTTTTGGAACGCCACGTTGGATGAACTGAAACAGGGATATAGGGAAGAGGCGAATTCCTATACTTGCCTGTTATGCGGGGAGGAAATTGAAAAAGGGATCATATACCCGGTTGATGGGATCTTTTACGAAGCAGAGCGATATATCCGGATTCATATCGAGCGTACCCACCAATCCGTTTTTGAGTATCTCCTGAATTTGGATAAGAAACTGACAGGGCTTACCGATCATCAGAATCTCCTGCTCCGTCATTTTTACGAGGGGAAGAGCGATAAAGAGATCCAAACGGAAATGGGGATCGGCAGCACTTCCACAATTAGGCATCACCGTTTTTCATTAAAAGAGAAAGAGCGCCAGGCGAAGACCTTTTTAGCGATCATGGAGCTGTTAAAGGAAAAAGATCAATACGCGCCAGCCTTTGTCCCGCCCCATAAAACAGCCAAAATGGTCGATGATCGCTATGCCGTCACGGAAGAGGAGCGACGTGAGATCGTCCAAAAGTTTTTACCGGAAGGGACCCAAGGCCGATTGACCAAATTCCCGCCTAAAGAAAAACAGCGATATATCGTTCTGCGGGAAATGGCCAAACGATTCGATCGTGACACGACCTATACCGAACATGAAGTCAATCAAATGTTGGAAAGTATGTATGACGATTATATAAAGATTCGGCGCTATTTAATCGAATATGGCTTTTTAGGAAGAAAGCCCGATGGAAGTCAATATTGGCTGAACCAATAAGAGTAAGGAGTGGCCCAAATGGAGAGAAAAAAGCAGTTAAAACAGATGTACAAGGAAACCCCGATAGAAGGCGGCATTTTTCAAATAAAAAATAATGAAAACGGTAAACTATTCGTCGGCAGCACAAGGAATTTCAAAACAATAAACGGACTGAAATTCAGTTTGGAAGCCGGCACTGCCCCACCGACAACTACAGAACTTCAGCAAGACTGGAGTCATTTTGGCGCAAGTGCGTTCAGCATCGACAAACTTGAAACTCTCAAAAAGAAAGACGAACCATACTTTAATGAAAAAGAAGCATTGCAGGAAATGGAAAACAAATGGCTAGACCAGCTTCAACCTTATGGCGAAAGAGGATACAACCGAAAGAAGTAACGCAGCGACAAAAATACACCTCCCTTCGATCGCTATTCCAGCCGATCAAGGGGAGGTGTCCGTATGGTAGAGCAGCAAGTTTCTTGCTCCTCAATCATTCATCTTTTGATATAAATAGAGCATTTGCTGCTGCTCCTCCAATTGCGGTGACAATTGCACCTTCCGCCTGGCGTCTTGGTGACAGTCACCTCATAAAGCTGTCTTCATCGGATCACTTCAAATAAAACCGCAAGCCCGATTCCGCCGGCACTACCAATTGCGGCGAGCACATAATTTACGTCCTGCCTTCTCTGCACTTCATAAAAAAGTCGCGTCACTAAAATGGCTCCCGAGGCGCCGTAAGGATGGCCTGTCGTCAACGCACCGCCGGATACATTCAATTTCCCGTACGGAATCGACAGTTCCGTAGCGCATGCAATCATTTTAGATGCAAATGCTTCGTTGATTTCAATCAAATCGATATCTTCCATCGTCAATCCGTTACGTGCCAACAATGCTCGAATGGCCGGGATCGGCGACATGCCCGGATAATTCGGATGGATTCCGCTCACTTCACTGTCCGCGAAGCGAAGCACTGCGCGCATGCCGAGTTCCGCGGCCAATTGTTCTTCCATGACGACAACCGCGGCAGCACCATCATGAATGCCGCAACTGTTCGCCGCCGTCACGGTGCCGTCCGCGTCAACTAGCGGCTTCGCCCTTTCTATTAATCGCGCCATATCCCGTTTTTTCTGAAACACTTCGTCCGACCGGAATTCACCGAACGGAAGCACCTCTTCCGAATAAAACCCTTTCGTATACGCATCCCAGCTCAGCTCGTAACTCCGGAGCGCATACGCATCTTGCACATCCCGCGTCAACCCGTAATGCCGCGCGACATTTTCCGCCGCTACGACCATATCCGGATCCCCAAGAGCCGCCGGAGAGAATCGTGCCCGTTTCGGAAATGGCGAGGTGCTGGCGCTTTCCACCCCTCCCGCGATGTAGCACGTCCCGGCACCGGCCCGAATGAAAAGACACGCCGTTCGGATCGCTTCAAGGCCTGCGCTGCATTGCCGGTCAATTGTCATCCCGGAAACCGACAGGGCAAGCCCCGCCTCCAGGGCGGCGAAACGCGCCATATTTCCACCCGGACCGACGACATTGCCCAAAATCACTTCATTCAGATGCTCCGTCACATTTCCGGCCACATGCCGAAGCAGCGGAGCAGCCAGCTGATGCGGCTCCACGTCTTTCAACACGCCGCCTTTTTTTCCGATCGGCGTCCGTTTCGCTTGCACGATGACTGCATTTTTAATGTTCCATCGCCTCCCCCGGCAACAATTGCCGTAATCGATGCCGTTCAATTTTCCCGCTCGTCGTATAAGGGAATTGGTCGATGAATTGCCAGCGCCGCGGGCATTTGAATGTGGATAGATGCGCAAGGCAATGTTTTTGCAGTTGCTGTTTCGAAGCATCTCCGCGAATAAATGCGACAGGCACTTGCCCCCAATACGAATCCTCCACGCCGATTACCGCCGCTTCCTCCACCCCAGGATGGGCGTGCAAAATCGCCTCAATCTCTTCCGGATACACATTCTCCCCTCCGCAAATGATCATGCTGTTTTCACGTCCGTTCAGATAAAGAAATCCTTCTTCATCCAAATAGCCGATATCATCCACAGTGATCCAGCCCGCTTCATCTTCAATGGACCGCAATTCATCATGAGGCGGCTGGATATATCCTGAAAAGAGGAATGGACTCCTGACATAAACTTTGCCGACGCACCCGGTTTCGACTACTCTTCCATCGGCATCCCGAATTTGGAGTTCTACATGTTTACAAGCTTCACCGACAGAAGCCGGCTTCTTGCGATTCGATTCATTATTGGAATAGGTAATGAAGCTCGTCTCGCTCGAACCGTAAAACTCATACATCGTAATATTCGGGAACTGAGAATGAATCTTCTCCTTGGAATGCTCATTCCATTTTGCACCAGATGAAATGATCGTCAGATGCTTCACCATACGTGTTCCGTTGGCAGCCATCGCCTCCACCATCGTCGGCACGACATACAATACAGAAATAGGGTAATCGTTTATCCGCTGCAATGCGGTCACCGGCGAAAACGTCTCCAATATGTATACCGAACTACCAAAATACAGTCCACAAATCGCCCCATATAAAAAATGGGAATGGACAAGCGCTCCCGGAATGAGCACTTCATCCATCCCATTCAACTGAAAGTCGTATTGACTGCTTGAAAAACTCTGCACCCACGATCGATCCGACCTGACAAACGCTTTCGGCCGACCTGTCGTGCCAGACGTGAAGCCCATGTAAAACAACCGTTCCTCGTCCTCTTCTTCATTCCACGAATTCACCGCCCGCTGAATCTCCTCAACGATTTCTTCCCAGAAGAAGACTTCGGTATCCGTTCCATGGAATCGGCTAGCCAAACGTTTCGTTGTAATTAAAAAAGAGGGTTTTGCTAAATCGAGGCGTTGCTGCAATTCATTCGCCTTCCATTTGACGTCGAAGGGAACTGCGATTTGACCCGCCATTGCCGCCCCTGCAAACAATTGTAAGAAGGGGATTCCATTGGGCACGAAAAGGCCGACTTTGCCCCGCCCTTCGATCTTTTCAGAAAACCAATTAGCTGTTCGGCAAACCAGTTCATGCCACGCGCGATACGTAATTTGCTCTCCCGCCGTATGGATGGCTATCTTATCAGGATGCGCCTCAGCATGGCGCGCGTATGTACTCGTAATCAATTCCTCAGCCTCCTCGATCTGTTAACTATGAATCATACGTCGGTTGAATACCGGATACTTCTGCAATTGGACAATCAGTAAGGAAGCGATGGTTGCTTTCAGGGCATCCCCAGGCAAAAATAGCAAACTCGCTTTCGCCACATCCATGATCCCAAGCTCCATCACAAATGCCTGTACAGGCACCCCGATAGCATAAATAAGGAAAATACCGACCGTGAGATTCAACGGCAGCACGTTCCATAACTGGATTTTCGAAAAGCGCGCCTGAATCGCCCCGATACAAAAAGCCGTCACAGGCCAGGACAATAAATACCCCGCACTTGGACCTACAAAAACACCCAATCCTCCCCGACCGCCGGATAACAGCGGCAGTCCCGCCGCGACAACTAGCAAAAAGACGATTTGGCTCATCGCTCCGAGCCGGGCCCCTAGCAAGCCCCCAGCCAACAGCACTCCTAACGTTTGCAGCGTAATCGGCACAGGCATCACCCCAATTGGAATCGGCGGCATCAGCCCCAACACCCCCATCACCGCTGCAAACAACGCCACATTCGTCATGTCTCTCACATTCATCCATTTCCCCACCTTACAATACTTCGGTAATATTCACAATAATACGATGGATGAACTATTGAGTCAACAGCGTTTTTCACATCGTTAACCATAGAGAAGAAATCCGAATGAAAAAACCCATTTTCCACGTCACGGAAAATGGGCTGTGCCAGCTGCTATTCAAATTGGGGGATTTTATTCACACAGTGGCGTTCAGCGCAGCCGTGCTCCCAAATTCGCCTGTATAATACGTTAGCGCATCAGCATTCGTATACTCGAAGTTTCTCACTAAGCCGATATAAAGGACATGGTCCCCTCCGTCATATTCGGCCCAAGGCGTACATTCGATGTACGCGAGCGACTCCGAAAGACGTGGGGCATGTTCGCCATTCACCCATCCCACCGGCTCCATTTCTTGCGGACGTCCCGCAAAATGCAGAGCCACCTCTTCCTGGGTAGAGGTGAGTATATTTACCGTAAATGAGTTGTCTTTCATATGACTGTACGCCTTCGTTTTGCGATCTATGGAGACCAACACGAGGGGAGGGTCTAACGATACGGACGTGAATGAATTTGCCGTAATTCCATGATTGCCGTTCTCTGTCCTGCATGTAACAACCGTGACACCCGTTGCAAACCGCCCCATGCAATTTCGAAACTCTCTCGGGTCCATTTTTACAACCTCCTTTTCATTCAGCTAATATAACGGATGATATAAAAACAAGGGGATTGCAACATCCCCTCGTCTTGTAAGAGTTTCAATTTTTACGCATTACAAAATCCAATGAGGATACTTTATAGCCATCCTTCTCTTCCAGCGTTGTCATCAAGTCCAAACGCACCCCATCTGCCACGTCCGTCTCAAGCCATTCATCGCCTTCAAAGAACACTTGCGTAATGAGCGTTTCATGCCCCTCCGCTTCGAACATTAGATGCAGATGCGCCGGACGCATCGGATGCTGATCGGTGTACTCCAAAAACTCTCCTGTCGGGCCATCCGTCGGAATGGAATACGGAAGCGGAACGATTGTTTTCACTGTAAAATTCCCATTTTCATCTGTGAAGAAATGTCCCCTGAAATTATATCGAGGTGCATCCGAATCAAAGGCAGAATATTTTCCGGACGCATCATTTTGCCACATTTCCACGCGGGCATTCGCAAGCGGTTTGCCGTCCGTACTGCTCACATTCCCGCTAAAGTACATCACTTCCCCAGCCTCATCAGGACGCTGCGTCAATTCAAGCGGTTTGCCGTCCTTCGCCTCGATTAAAGGCGATCCCTCAATGAAATACGGGCCCAAAAGGGAAGGCTGAGTGCCGGGCTTGTCTGTATACATCGCTCGCAGCACATGGGTTTCCAAAAACACGTCCGCAAACAGCGGCAATTCCCCTTTGCGCCCCAGGCGATCCGCCCAATTCACGAAGTTTGTATATTCCTCGTGGTTCAACTTCGCTTCTTGTAAGAAATTTTTCACGTGCTTAATAAATAAATCGAATACCTCTTCGACACGTTCGTTCTTTTTCGCGACCTGTTTAACCATTCTAAATTCCTCCCCATTGTTATAGTATGTTTGTCATTTGTTCCGGTAAGCTTGGATATCATCATTATTGATCCAAGTCGGATTCACCCAGCCATCCAAGTCGTAGTCATCCATGCATTGCTGGACAAAGTCCTCGAACCCTTGGGCATTCCCGTTCGCTTGGGCGACAATCAAATTCTCCATTCGGATATTCTCGTTATTGCCCGAATAATTCCGCTCATACAGTTCGTGACGGCCACCGTATTCCGTACCGATCGCGTCCCAAAGCAATTTAATCACTTTGATCTTCTCTTCCGCCTCAATCCCGTTGGATCCGCGGTACAGTTTGTCGATGAGTGGACGCAGCTCAGCATTTTTGAAGTCCATCGAACTGGAAGGCTGTACAATCAAGCTGCCTCCGACGACTGTCTCTACAATGTTTTTCACATGCGACCAGCCTTCCGACATGAACACGCGGTATGCCAACCCATAATTCAAGTTCGGCAGTACCGTTCCGTTTGCGCTTTTTTCCGGATTCAATGCCATCGCATCACTGAGTGCCCAGAACATATTCCGGTACGCGATGACTTCCCCTAAATTGGCTTGTACCCCCCGGAAGGTATCGGTTCCATTCCCTCGAAGCGCCTTGATTAACAAACCGGCAATAAAATCGAGCTTTACTGCGAACCTTGTCACGCCATGGAAAGTGAAGCGATGCAGGAAGCCGCTTTCCGCAAAGAAGCTGTTCGCTTTTTCGATATCCCGGTAAACGAGGACGTTTTCCCATGGTATGAGAGCGTTTTCAAAAACTAGCACAGAGTCATTTTCGTCGAAACGGCTGCTCAGCGGATAATCAAAAGGACTTCCTGTCACAGCTGCATTCATTTCGTAGGAGGAGCGGCAGACCAGTTTTACGCCAGGTGTATTCATATCTGCGATAAAGACAAGTGCGTGTTCTTCCTTTGGAACGGCAAGGGCACCGTAATGTGCGACGAAGTTATAGTTGGTCAGCGCCGATCCGGTAGCGACCATCTTTGCCCCGCTGACGAGGATGCCTTCTTCCGTCTCGCCAGTCGCGTGAACAAAGACATCTTTCACTTCGTCCAGCGGCTTATTGCGGTCGACTGGCGGATTGATGATTGCGTGATTGAAGAACCAGTTTTTCTCCTGTGCTTCTTTATACCATCTCCTCGCGTTGGCCTCGTATTTTCCGTAATATTGCGGATTGGCGCCTAATGTGGCCAGAAAGGAAGCTTTGTAATCTGGGGATCTTCCCATTTGCCCGTAGGACATTTTCGCCCAGGCCGCAATGGCATCCCGTGTTTTGAATAAATCTTCCGCTGTTGTATCGGGCTGGAAAAACCGCTGCGTGAACCCGCCATTTCCTGTATCGGTTTTTCGTGTTAATGTAGCTTGATGTTCTGGATCATGCAAAGCGTCATAAAGGCGTGCAATCGAACGGGCACTGTTCCGGAATGCCGGATGGGTCGTCACGTCTTTCACTCTCTCGCCGTGCAGCCAAATCTCACGGTTGTCCTTGAGACTTTCAAGATACTCAGCGCCCGTCAACGGGACTCTAACAGCTTGTTGAGTTTTCAAAATTATTCCTCCTCTTTTGTAATCGCTTACTTAATCGAATATTACACCAATTCCCAACTATCTGTAACTGCAAATAGATAGGTAATAATTCACGATGACTAGCAGTTTTTGCGGAGGATAAAATTCACCACGACCCAGAGCGTCAAAAAATTCATCTGTCCGGTTAAAAACCGATACAGATGACGAGTAGAATGCTATTATACTTCAATGGCGGTGTTCGAAGCATTAATGATTTTCAAACCGAAGTAAATCCTGGTAGCGAGCTGCGCATTAAAGCGGCCCGAACCGGTCTTCAAATCAATATCGCTCAGCGATTCGATTTTCTCAATCCGGTAACGCAAGCCTGCGATGGATAAATGCAGATCACATGCTGTCTGTTGAAGATTTCCGTTATTCTCCAAATACGATTTCAATGTAATGAGCAGATTACCCGAATTTTCATCATCATAGTCCACTAACGTGCCTATGGTTTTCTTATAAAACTTGATCAGTTCTTGATGGTCGGCGCCATTTAAAAACATCATGATCCCTTCCAAATCATTGTAGGTCGCCACCCTGCTGCTTATCGGATACGTTAGTTGCACAAAATCACAAATCCGCGTGGCATCCACATAACTTTTCCCCATATCATGGACTGTCTCCGCAATCCGTCCGGAACCGATATGCACAATAACATCCGGTAAATTCCGTTTAATGCAATTCATTAACCTCATCGAAATCTCTTGAACTTCTTGATCGTCGCTAGCGCCGACGATGATCACAATATAGTGATCTTTCATGAACAAATCCAATTTAGCATCGTTTTTCGTTAAGAAATGAAGCACTCGTTCTTTCATTGTTTCAGGAATAATTTTAAGGGTGATAATACAATGCGGTTCTTTTGTATTGAAGCCGAAAATAGCGGCTTGCCGGCTCAAATTCATAGTATCGATAAATTTATTTTCAATCATTTCATCAAAAAAATGCTCTCGTTTCGTCAACAGTGATTCAGTCATCTTACTTTGGTGATACATTTGAATGGTAAATACCATGAGGGCCCGTTTAATAATTAAAATTTCCCTCTGGTTCGGCTTGCATTTTCCGATGATGGTCAAATTCCCAAGTTGCGTATTATGACTTTTCATCGTAAACGATTCGAAAAACAACCCCTCCTGCTGATTTGTGATAACTCCGCTGTTCTTCCATTTTTGATAGGCGGCTTCCTCTCGGGGACAATGGAAATAAGAGGAATACACCTCCTGATAATGATCGATGACAATGCTGCGGCCAAGGATGCGGCCCATCGCACTTGTCGTTTCGTTAATATCCTTCCCTTGCAGAAAAAGCTCTGTCAGCTGATTTTGCGCTTCTTCGGATTCGATGATATTTTTATTCAATTGTTCGATCTCTGAATAGACATCATCCAAAACAGCCTGCAAGGATTCGTTTTTATAGTAGCGCAAGTCTTTTAAATGTTCTTCATCGCAATGCGCTACCGTTTCAGCGACGAAATAACAGACCGTGTCCCCTTTTCCACAGCAGTATTTTTCGTACGCAACAACTTCTTTTTCAAATGCACTCGTTAAATAACCGCTGGCATAGCCGATCAGCGTCCAGCAAACCGCCTCACTGCTAATCTCTTTTTCCGTTAGGTGATTGATCACTTCGAATGAGTTTTTCCAGTACCCTGTAAAATACAAATGAT
This sequence comes from Bacillus sp. OxB-1, assembly GCF_000829195.1. Classification (GTDB taxonomy): domain Bacteria; phylum Bacillota; class Bacilli; order Bacillales_A; family Planococcaceae; genus Sporosarcina. The sequence goes on from NZ_AP013294.1 coordinate 2,748,456, forward strand.
CTCCATCGATTTCCAAAATATCGGGTTCCACCGTGACAATCCCTTCGAGGGTGTGCATGGCTGTCCCCGACATCACCAGTTCTTTTATACGTTTCCATTCATAGTTTTCCTTTAACGATTCGGCGGCTTGTTTCCCGCAAGCCCATCCATAGCGCATTAAGAAACCTTTGGCCCGTTCTTTTCCGAGCGTATTTATTAAATCATGCCGTAAAATCCCTAAAGCCTGTATGGGAATTAACCCCATCCGTTTGTCATGGAGTTTAATGATTCCGGTGCGAGGATTGACATCAATCAAGTTTTGCAGCAATAACTGATTCGCTTTCATCCTGTCCTTCTCCCTTTTTGTCGCAATTATTGTAAACGCTTTCAATACACTTCAAAGAACTTACAGCACGGGCATAAAGCATTCTTCCGACCAGGTTTCGTACGCACAGACTATCATTAAGAAAAAATGATGATGTATCAGAAGTACGTATACATCACCATTTTTCACTAATCATTGCTATCAACCTATTTGAATACATAAATCCTACAAGCCTCCAGTGAACTCATTTCCTCACACTTTTTCTTGCTGGAAAACCTGCTCGCTGATGGTGTAAGCTGCCGTGGTGTTCGCTTGGACTTCTTCCAATGTGCTGTTTCCCATCAGTTCCACAAGTTCATAATGATCGTCGCGCCATTGAAATACGGCCAAATCGGTAATGATCGTATCCGCCACCCGTTCGGATGTAATCGGGAACGTGCATGTATCTACAAACTTAGGGCTGCCGTCATTCGCTGTATGGTTTGTTGTAATGATGATTCTTTTCGCACCTTCCAGCAAATCCATCGCGCCGCCGACACCGATAATGTCTTTCCCCGGAATGGCCCAGTTCGCAATCCGTCCTTTCTCATCAATTTGCAGGGCACCGAGGATCGCCACGTCAATATGGCCCCCGCGGATCATCCCGAACGAATCCGCACTGCTGAAATAAGAAGCACCGACCGCCTCCCCGACAGGCAGTTTCCCCGCATTCACAATCAGGGGATCGACATCTTTCTCTTCCACCGACGTGACTCCAAGCATGCCGTTTTCCGTGTGTAAAATATGCTGCGTGTCGTCAATATAATCCGCAACTAGCGTCGGAATCCCGATGCCCAGATTAACAATCGAATGAGGAGACAATTCCTGCACCGCCCGTTTTGCGATCAGTTCCCTGCTGTTATCCAATCTGCCTCACCCCTTCTTTCGTTAACTCCCACTCACTTTTGACGATGGCATCGACGAATAAATGAGGTGTCGTAATTTCTTCCGGAGACAACTCCCCCACCTCCACGATTTCGTCCACTTCCGCGATGACGAACGAAGCAGCTGTCGCCATATTCGGATTGAAATTACGCGCCGTTTTGTAATAAACCAAGTTGCCTAAACGATCCGCTTTCCAAGCCTTCACAATCGCGACATCCGCTGTCAAGCTCTCTTGCAGCAAGTAGGTCTCCCCTTTCAATTCCTTGACCTCTTTCCCTGCCGCCAAATCCGTTCCGACGGCCGTCTTCGTATAAAATCCGCCGATCCCTGCTCCTCCGGCCCGGATTGCTTCGGACAACGTTCCTTGCGGCAACAGCTCCAGCTCGATCTTTCCTTCGTTATAAAATTTCGCCACGTCTCGGTTGCTTGTAAAATAAGAACCGATCGCCTTTTTTATTTTCCCTTGTCTTAGCAGCATGCCAAGACCTTTTCCGGCTTCCCCTACGTTGTTACTGATCACGGTCAATTCATTCACATCATGCTCCGTCAAAGATTGAATGAGCGTCAGCGGACAGCCGATCAACCCAAACCCACCGACCATGATGGTTTGTCCCGATTGAATATGGGCAAGCGCATCCGAAACGGACATTTGTTTGTCTTTATACATGCCTTCACCTCTTCACAAATTGTCTTAAAAACGCACCAATGCTGTCTTCGACTTCGGGTTGTTTTTCGAACATGAGCGTGTAATGGTTTGCCGGCACTTCTATTGTGGTGATATCCTTTGCTGCTGCAATGGTATCTGTATACGTTTCTTTGGTGAATAGAGACCCTTTTTCTCCTAATTTGCCGTTTGCAATTACCAGAAGGATGGGACAAGAAATCTTTTCAAACACCTTTTTCGGATGAAATTCATAAAAACTGTTAAAATCCTTCTCCATGTCGGATGATTCTGACTTATGTCGGTAGCCTTCCGCCGTTTTCTTCACTTCATATCGGGCAATGTCTTCAATGATTTCATCCCACTTGATATGCAGCGATTCATAAATCTTCCTCGTTTGGGCGACATAATCGTCTGGAGATTCATATGTCCTCTCCAATCGGCTCAACGAAGGTAGGATCAACTCGCGTTGCCGCTCTTCAGCCGTCCCTGCCCCATCCAGCAAAATCAGTGCTGCCACATCGATTTCGCTCGCCACTTGGGCGCAAATATAAGCTCCCATGGAATAGCCCATGAGGATCGGGCGTTCAATTTCATTTTTGGCAATAAACGCTTTCAAATCTTCCGCATGCCGAAACAAAGAACTCTGTTCATCTGCTGGACTGCTGTTCCCTCTGCCGCGCAAATCGTAAGTAATAAACCGGTATTCGTTTTCCAGCAGCTTTCTATAATGATAAAACGTTTTATGATTGCCTGTAAGTCCGTGCAGCGCAATGATGGTCCCTTTTTCTCCCGGCGTGTCGCGGCCCGCCAGTGTGACATCTTGTTCAAGATGAAATTCTTTTATCATATGTCCACCGCCTCTTAATCTACTTGATAAACAGAATATTTTACTCCCGTTGCCAACCGCTGTCCTGTGGAAACGAAGATTCTTTTATTCAGCCAATCGTATTTTTCAGATGCTGTCTCAAATACTGGATTCGTTCTGAAATAATACTCGTCGACAGCTACTTCTTCGCTTCGATCCAGCCGGGCCAGTACCTCTTTCGGCCCCGTCCGGATTCCTCTGTAAGACATCATGATCAGTTCTTCATCATCGGTTTGAAGTAAAATACGAACGTCCTGGATAATGGTCCCGTCTTCCCGAACCGTGATCCAGTCGTCTCCGCCGGGGATGACTTTTCCACTTACGTCCCCACCGCCAAAACGACCGCCCTCCACCCGGATAATCCGTCTCGTTCCGATCGGCGTCGTCCCGGGCAAATGCGCTTTTTCAACTTGCAGCTCCAGGTCAAATAAAAATGTTAAACGAGGTGCTTCAAAATAAGCCATTGGCGAGTGCCACCTGCTTTCTTTTATATTTTTCAATCTTCAACTCATCCAATTCGACACCTAATCCCGGTCCGGAAGGGATCAAGATTTTGCCATCCTGAAACTCCAGCGGATTTTTCACTAGATCATCTGCAAGCCATTGCGGCCCGAATGTTTCGCAACCGTAGTCCAAATTTCTCAGCACGCCGAACGCATGGATACTTGCCGCCGATCCAATGGAACTTTCAAGCGACGTCCCGCCGAAACAGGAAATCCCCGCTGCCTCTGCAATCGCTGCCACTTTCAGCGTGTTTCGCATCCCACCCGATTTATGGATTTTAAGGGAGAAAATATCCGCTGCTCTTTCTTGGGCGAGGCGTTGCGCATCTTGAATGGTCGCGACGCTTTCGTCCGCCATGACAGGTACTTTTTTCATCTCCACCAATTTGGCTGCCCCTTCAAAATCCAACGGAGAGAGCGGCTGTTCCAGGAAGTCGACCCCCGCTTCGTTTAGCCGATCCATCCATCTGACCGTCGTACCTCTGTCCCACGAACCATTCGGGTCAATCCCGATTGTGGAAATTCCCCGCAGGCCCTCCGCAATTTTAACTGCACGTTCCGCATCCGCAGCCGGCTCGAATTTTCCTGCTTTAATTTTAAAATTTTTATATTGCTTGCTGCGGACAAGCTCTTTACCTTCTTCGATATCGCCGTCCGCATCTCCTGTCGCCAACGCCCATTTCACATCGATCGCTTCTTGATATAAACCGCCCAGTAATTGGTGGACCGGTGCATTGTAGATTTTGCCGACGACATCAAAAAGCGCCATTTCCACTGTCGCTTTTGCAAATGGATTGGCGCGTACATGACGATCGAACGACTGCAATAACCGCTCTATATTTCTTGGGTCCTGTCCGATGAGAAGCGGTTTGATGTATTGCTCAATGACAAGCTGCATCGTCTCGGTACTTTCGCCATTCCACCAAATGCCCGGTGTCGTTCCTTCTCCAATCCCAATAAGACCATTCTCCAACTCTACTTGAATGATGACGAAACTTTTCGTTGATACAATTTCGGTGGAAAATTGATGAGGTCTCTTGATGGGAACATCCACAATGACGGATTGAAGCTGTTTAATCGCTGTTTTCATCCTGATTCTCCTCTACTGTTTTTAATTCGTGACTCTTGCAAGGAGTCAGTATCTATTGTACGATTAACGTACAACAAATCCGCATATCGTACATCTTAATATAAACATGAAAGTAAGGAGATTGTCAATGGAACTTTCAAATAATTCTATTAATAATGCTGATTTTATCCAATCATTGGAACGCGGTTTACTGGTAATTCAAGCATTTTCACATGAACATCCAACACTCACTGTAACCGACGCTGCGAAAATTACGGGATTGAGCCGGCCAGCGGTACGCAGAATATTGCTGACATTGGAAAGTTTAGGGTTTGCTACATCGGAGGAAGGCCATTTTTCGCTAACCGCCCGAGTCCTTTCATTAGGCTACTCTTATCTGTCTTCCAAAAACATTTGGGAAATCGTCCATCCTCATATGAGAAAACTAGTCGAACAAACAGGAGAATCGACTTCCATTTCCGTTTTGGATGGAACAGACATTATCTATGTCGCCAGAATCCCGACAAAACGGATCATGACCATTTCTTTGGAAGTGGGCTCCAAATTGCCGGCCTACGCAACCTCCATGGGACAAGTGTTGCTGGCGTATTTATCTGAAGAAGAAAAGGAGCAGTTTTTCAAGGAGATTCATCTACAATCATTCACTAAACAAACAGTGGTCGATCCAGACTCCTTACGGGCACGACTGGAGCGAATAAAGAAAGATGGCTGGGTATTGGTGGAACAGCAATTGGAAGAAGGACTCAGCTCGTTAGCAGCTCCCATCCGGAATCATGAAGGGAAAACAGTGGCTGCGATCAATATTTCATCGCATGCCGATCGGATAAATAGCGAGCTCATCGAAGAAAAATTTCTTCCCCTGTTGTTGCAAGCCGCCGATCATATCAGCTCGGACCTGTCCAAATCACATCGGATCACCCACCTATGAAAAAAGAAGTCACTTGGCTGCAATCAACCAAGTGACTTCTTTTGAGGTTCCAGGTTCCGGAACAATTCTAAATTCATTGGGAACCTGGCACTGTAATACTATTGCGGAGCTTTACTTTCCAGCTCTTCCGTTTTGGCATAACGGAATAAAATCGCCACGAATTGCGCTTCCGTTAAAGGATCCATCGGTTTCAAATATCTTCGATCATTGACAACTGTGCCGGAAATTCAAAAAGGTGCCAGGTTCCCAAACAATTTGGAATTAAATGAAACCCCGGCACCCTTGCAAAAAGGAGCCCATCACAATACGCTGTGATGGACTCCCCTTCGATTTATTCTCTTGTCGTCATTTAGTTATTCAATATGTTACAAAGGCACGTGGGCAATTAAGCTCCAGGCATCACTGTTCGTCAATGTATCCACATGAACTTCCATATTTCCTCCTAAATAGACCGTCTCGCCTCGAATCGCAACGACCATTGCCTGAATGACGGGATCGCTATTATTTTTTTGAAAAACATCGCCTATTTTAGGGATATAGATTGGACGCGACTCGTGTTCTTGACTTTTCGCTTCGTTTTCTTCCGAAGTTACGGCACTCGGATCTGCCAGATCGATGATTGTCGCCCCTTCTTCCAGACCCGGTACCATTACCCAATATTCGCTATGTTTGATGCCATTCGATTTATTGCTAATCACACCATTCGCTTCTATGGAAGATACGATTTCAATGGCGTGAAGATGGTGATGATCGAGGGAGTCAGGTTTAGGATTGATGATCAATATATAATCACCGACTTTCGCCTTCACTTCTTTATGAAGCGTATATCGTTGATAATTGAACCGAAAACTATCCAAATGCTTCGGTTTGTACAATGTAATTTCTTTCGCCGTTACGAGTTCCTGTTCCAAGTCCTCCAGTCGAATCAAATGAACAGACTTCTTAAAAAAAGGTTTTACAGAGTACACTTTGTGTAGCTTATTACGATAATAGACAAACTGTCCTTTTCTGACGTTTAATAGATTCACTATGGATCCCGCCTTATGATTTTTTTGCTTGTTGTCACTTTCATCCCCATATTACCCATCACTCTTTTTGCTGAATGACCTTATAAAAAGATACGACCATGAAAACGACAATAAGGGAGAGGGGCAACGCCGATATGATGAGCATATTTTGAAACCCTTTAATGCCGCCGGAGTACAAGACAATGGCGGCCATCGCCGCTAAGGCAAGTCCCCACACAATTTTCACAACGTTGGAAGGATTCAATTGTCCCCCCGTACTGAACATGCCAAGTACAAATGTTGCAGAATCTGCAGACGTTATGAAAAATATCGCAATGACAAATATGGTAATGAAGGACAGGACGGTTCCCAGTGGATAATGCTCATACATGCCGAATGTCACCGTTTCAGTAACCAATGCGGACAGCTTGGCAAGCCCATTTTGCTCTAAGTATAATGCCGATCCGCCAAACACGGCAAAGAAGATGAATGTGACAAGGGTTGGGGCAAGGAGTACGCCCGCGACAAACTCTCGAATCGTCCGGCCTTTGGAAACACGCGCAATGAACATACCTACAAATGGCGCCCACGAAATCCACCATGCCCAATAAAAGATCGTCCAATCATTGATCCACTGGCGCTGTTCTCCATTCAACGGTTTCAGTTCAAAACTCATCTCAATGAAATTCCCTGCATATTTACCGATGGAAGTTGTGAAAAGGTTTAAAATGTACATGGACGGACCAACAAGAAACAAGAGAAATAACAGGATGAATGCTACTACAATATTGATGGTGCTTAAGTATTTTATGCCCCTACCGATCCCAGACCATGCGGATAAAATAAATAATATCGTTGCAATCACGAGAATGATCATTTGAAACCAGAATGTTTTAGGAGCGTCAAACAAATACGTCAAGCCGCTATTAATTTGCGCTGATCCGAATCCGAGCGTGGATGCGACACCCACGACAGTCGCAAAGATTGCCAGCGTATCCACGACATGCCCCACTGTGCCTCGCATGATTCTCTTGCCAAATAACGGCTCAAGCGTAGCGCTGATCAATCCCTGAGCACCCACGCGAAATTTAAAGTAAGCAAGAACAAGCGCGACAATGCTATACAACCCCCAGCCATGAAGACCCCAGTGAAACATCGCATATTGTAGAGATTCGATAATTGCCTGATCCGATCCCGGCGCTGCATTCGGTGAACTGATGAAAGCATGTGAAATGGTTTCGGCGGTTGTAAAGAACATCAGCCCGATACCCATACCCGCGCTGAACAACATCGCAAACCAGGCAAGCAAACTAAAATCAGGACTGTCAGTTTCCTTCCCTAATTTCACCTTGCCAAAACGAGAAAACATCATATATATACAAAAGCCGATCATCGCAACAATTACAAAAATGTAAAACCATCCAAAATGATCATAAATAAATGATGTCGCTGCTACAGTCGAATCGTTTAATTGATCTGGAGCAAGAGAACCCCATAGTACAACCGCTATACAAATAACGACTGCGTACCAAAATACCCTAGTGATATGCAAACAAATTCCCCTTTCCAATTGTTCCTGCTTTCAAGTTCCTCGGTTTCCATTCAGTTTACCGGTCGATGATTGCGGCTACCTAGTTAGCAGTTAATATTACCCGTTCGAACAGCAGTCTAAACACATTGCCGTGTTGTCTATGTGAAATAACAACGTTTTATTTTATTAAACCGATTTGTTTCATGCACGTGCTAGATGAAAAGATGGCCAACCAAATTTCATTTGGCAAACGCAAAGCGCCAGACACCCGTGTGGACAGGTGTCTGGCGCTTTCCAATGCTTCCGGTCAATGAGCATAACTCGGAAATGCGTATACGTTCACAATCGAGCCGATGATCCGGACGTTTACTTGCAGGACAATTCCGTTCAACCAACTGTTGCGTTGACTGCACAACTGTTCGTTTATACCATCATCACCGCGATCTTCCTTTTTATCACCCGATGTGATGGCCATCGGCACAAGCGGCAACGTATAGTTAAAGATGAAATCATTTTCTGAAGTCGGCTTAAGGTTCCAGTGGAATTCCACCGTCTTCTACGATCCCCATTTTCTGAATGAAACCTCCAAGGTGAATGTATCGCCATCCACGTCAGCAACCGCCTGCCCGCCTAAATTCCCGATGAGCTGCCGGACGATATGCAGGCCGAGTCCGAGCTGGCCGTCCGCTCGGCTGCCATCCATCCTGAACGTCCTGTCGAAAATCCGTTCGACCTGTGCAGCATCGATGGATTCGAAATCATTGGTCACGTGCAGGCGGATATAGCCCCCTTCTTCCGTCAGTCGGATCGTCACCGTGCTTTTACTGTAGGAGAGGGCATTCTGGATGATATTGGCGACGATTCGGCTCACGGCTTTTTGATCCGCCAAAATGGGAGGAACCGTGCTTTCCTCGAAATGAACCTCTAATTGCTTCTTCTCAAACTCATCATAGAACGAGAGGAGGACATCGATGACGGTTTGATTTAAATCCACTTTCTCGATCAACATATGCTGGTCCGATGAATTCAGCTGCGACAATTCATAAAACAGGTCCACGATGTCAATCAAATGATCGATTTTCTTCTGGACAACCGCCAAGTATTCCTTCTTTTCACTTTCCGTCAAGGAAGGGTCTGACAGCAGTTCCGAAAATCCTTTCATCGATGTCAAAGGCGTACGGAAGTCATGCGAAATGTTCGTGATCTCCTGTTTCAAATTTACTTCCCGGGCAATCCCCCGCTGCTGATCCTGTTTGAACGCGAAGATAAGTTTGTTGATGTTGGCGGCGAATTTGGACAAGCTTCGATTATGCGTGCTCGTCCGTACGATTTCATTCGTCCCGAAGTTCTCAATAATCCCGTCAAGCTGTTTCGTCATCATGCGGATGTCGTAGCGCAAAAGCAGATAGGAGGCAAACAGGATGAGCAGGAGCCCTATTAAGATTGCGATGATCAGCCAGCTGCCCATATGTTTTCATCCTCCCTCAGTCAATTGGTTTTTTCGAGAACTGCACAATCCCGATGACGATCGCTGCTGCCGCCAACAATCCGCCCGTCAGGTAGTACGGGAAGCCTATGTGCGCCGTCTTGTCCATGAATTCCAGCAGATTCCGGCTCATGAGTGTATCGGGCGCATACTCATACAGCGTTTTAAAGAATGCGAACTTCTTCGATAACACCCATAGAAGGTTGCCGGCAAAGCCGTATATGCCGAGCAGGATCACCAAAATATATACTTCACCTATTTTCAACAGCTTCAACGTATGAATCAGCAGAAACGCGCTGAGAATGATCGGCACCATGTTCACCACCGCTGTCATCAGATTACGGATAGAACCGCTGTCTGTCTGCAATACTGTTTCCCCGATGCCGATCAAGAGACAGAGTCCTACGATGCAAAGGAGCAGGAAATAGCCGAAAGTGAGAATCAGTTTGGACCAGTATACCGTCATCCTCGTAATCCCGAACGAAATCGTGTTCTTCAGCACGGACGTATCTTTGCCGGTCAAGCTGATATTGACGATGAACGCTATCAAAATGATGAGCCCAGCCCCGCCGAGCACATTCGAATAATAAAATGTGGACGTGGCGTAAGGGAAGGAAGGTTCGGACTTTCCGAAATAAGCGAGCACCGCTCCGGCCGCACTGATGAGCAGAAGGCAGACAAGACTCGTCAAATGCAATGATTTTTTCCGCAGCAGCCTGTACTGTTCACTTTTCAAATAATTGATCATATCGCTGCACCCCCGACCAACTCTAAAAAGTATTCTTCCAAGTTCCGGGCCTCCGCGCGAAATTCCATGACCGTCACGCCGTTCATCGTAAACAAGCGGTTGATCTCCCCGCTGTTCTCCATGTGACCATGAATGGCGATCACCTGATTCGGCATCACCTGATAGGAAATCGCAGAATAGTTCTGTTCCAACAGGCGTACCGCTTTTGCCGCATCATCCACCGTCACGATCAGCTGTTTCCGGCTTTTCTCCTGCAGTGCCTCTTTCGTGATATCTTCCACAACTGCGCCGTCCTTCAGAAAGACGAACCGGGTCGCCAATAAATGCAATTCGGTCAGAATATGGCTTGAAATGAATATCGTAATCTGCTTCTCCTCATTCAACCTGATCAGCAAGTTGCGGATTTCGCGAATGCCTTCCGCGTCCAGACCATTGATCGGCTCATCCAGCACTAAGCAGTCCGGACTGCTGAGCAGACAGAGGGCGAGGCCCAATCGCTGCTTCATCCCCATCGAATACTCTTTGAACCGCTTCCTCTTCTCATTGGCCAACCCGACGATCGCCAACACCTCGGCAATCCGGTTCTTTTCCACGATGCCCCGTTGAAGCGCATAGTATTTCAAATTCTGTTTGGCTGTGAAGTCGGCAAAGAAAGCTGGCGTCTCGATCAAGAACCCCATGCGCCGTCTCGCATCCGCCATGTCCTGTCCCATCTTCCCGAATAACCGGATTTCGCCCGACGTCGGGATCAGCTGGCCCGACAGCATTTTAAAGATCGTCGATTTCCCTGCCCCGTTCTGGCCGATCAGTGCACAAATCTCTCCCTTATACAACGTGAAGTCGAGCGGTTTGATCACATTTGTCCCTTTGAAACCTTTCGTCAGCTGCGCTGTCCGAATGACCGTCTCCATATGAGTAACCCCTTTTCAAAAGTAGTTGGTACCTATATGGTAGCGCAGACCCCTTTAACATCCTGTAAGCAAATCATAAAGAATTCTTAAAGATGCCTTACACGAGCATGAAGCCGACGCCCCATATGGTTTTTATGTATTCCTCGGAAGTGTGTTCGGCCATTTTCCGGCGCAAGTTCGAAATATGCACGCTGATCGTGTTATCGTCGCCATAATACGTGTCTTTCCAAATGCTTTCATAGATCTCCCTTTTCGAAAAGGCGCGCTCCGGCTGACGCATCAATAAAAACAGGATGTCAAACTCGGCATTCGTCATTTGCAGCAGGCGGCCCGACAGGAAAACGGACCTCCTTTCCGTATGCAGCTGCAAGTCCCGCCACACAAGTTCCACCGGCTTTTGTGTTGATGGACCCGCTTTCCTCAACTGCACGTCCACCCTCGCCGCCACTTCCCGCTGGTGGAACGGCTTCGTAATATAATCGTCCGCGCCGATCTTCAGGACGCTTACTTTATCATCCACATCCGTTTTCGCCGAAATGACGATAATCGGAATCTCACTCTCCTTGCGAATCTCCCCGATCAGCTCCTCGCCGCTTTTGCCCGGAAGCATCAAATCCAACAAGATCAGATCGAACCGGTCCATCTGCAGCTGCAGCAGCCCTTCCGTCCCTGAATACGCCTGCACGGTTTCCACCGTCTTATCCGTCAGCATGATCCGCAGCAGCTTATTGATCTCCGAATCATCTTCGATAATTAAAATCCTCTTTTTTTCCTCCATCATCTTCACCTGTCCATTCTGCGTACTGTCTATTCAGTATACATAAATTCTATCAGTCTTACAGATTCGTAGAGTACTATCACAAACTAGTGGGTGGTCATAGTGAAGGGTGCCAGGTTCTGGAACATTTCTAAATTCATTGGGAACCTGCACTTTAAAAAGTTAACAACGAAAAAAGGAACTACCGCCCCGTAATCGGGCGGCAGCCCTTTCCTCCACCCTATCTGTTCGAAACCCTGCTATTGAAATCCGCCTCAATCCGTTCTTTCCAGTTTTTTTTGATCTCGCTATGTTCCCTGAACGAGCTGATTGTCTCACTGATCACATCATAGTTCAGTTCCGTCCCTTCGCCGTCCGCATGGAAATTCGCGGCGCGGTCTTTCGGGATTCCGAACTGGTTCGCGGTCGCAATCGCATCGATATTGGCGCCAAGAAAGATAAATTCCCAGCCTCGTTTGCTTTTATGCACGTCAATCAGCTCCCGGATCTTTTCATAGGTGAACTCGCGGCTCGCATTTTCCAATCCATCTGTCGTAATGACAAACAAGACATTCCCTGCATGCTTCCCTTCCGCCGCCTGCTCCTCGGCATGGCTGATTCTTAGAATCGTCTTCCCGATCGCATCCAGCAGCGCGGTCGTTCCCCGAACATAATACTCATTGCCCGTCAATGGCTGTATATCTTGGAGATCAACACTGTCATGTAGCAATTCATACGCATCGTCAAACAGAACCGTAGTGACACGGGCTTCCCCTGCCTCTTTCTTCTGTTTTTCCAGCATCCCGTTATAACCGCCGATCGTATCACTTTCCAATCCGCTCATCGACCCGCTTCTGTCCAGAATAAAAACTAGTTCAGTTCTACAATTTTTCATGTTGCACTCCTCCTCAACGTTATTGTAAGTTGAGGATACCACTGCGATATCGTCAGCGGGTCGCTTGCAAAGCGACAAATTCAGGCACCCAGCACGCTTTGACCAAACTCAAACAGCGTCTCATTGATCTCGAAGATGTCATAGTTCCGCTGACTAATGAAAAACTCGATAATCAAGTCCGACTTACTGCTTGGAGATAAAGCGAACCCTGCCCGCAACAGCAAATCTTGCGTTTCATTCAAATCCAGTTGCAATGCAAGCGCAAAGGCGATCACAGTCGGCTTACTCGGCCTGTACTCTTTATCATTGCGGATCTTCGAAAAGAGTTTCCGGTCAATCTGCGCTTTTTTATACGTTTCGCTGTCCGTCATCCCTCTTTCATCGATTTTGCGAAGCAACATTTCAGAAAAGCTCTCATCCACTTGCTCCAATACATCTTCCAAGCTCCGGCTGCTTTCCTGAATGATCACTTCCGCCTCGTACAGCTCATGATAGTCTTCCCTAAGCTGGTTTTGCAGAATAAGTTCGTCTATATAATTCTTATCCAGATAGTGCTGGATTTTTAACTTCATTTCGTGTGAAAGAGACATAAAATGCTCCTTTTCTTTTTAGTAGCCGGCCGACACTTTAGTTGCGGCTGGATCGGGACACAATTGAAGATTGCTTTCTCGGGAAAGTGTCAGATGAAGTGATTCATGCAGCCGAGAAGATGAATGCACTTGAATCGGTGAACGCATTAAGAAAAGTGGGAAGGCTATTCAAAAGGCTATGTTAAATAATATTGTTGATAAACATCAATAAAGAAAAAGAACCTACTAAAGGTCCTTTTTTCCTGTTTGCTTCGTCTGCACTCTTTTTTGGTTGAAGAAGAAAGTAAAGTTGATTCCACAATCGCACCCGATTGCGGAAATTGCTTATTAGTGTATTTGCAAGTTGGAACATCGTTTTTTTAACTCAGCTATAAATTCATTTTTATTCTTAGGTGATACTTTTACGCTTCCTAGAGCTGAGTTTTTATAAAAAATCTCAAGTCCATTCCTTGACGACAATATTCTGTATCCCGTGAAAATTTCTGTTGTAGGTGAAATTTTTGTAATATTTTCATATGGAATTCGACTTCTAAAAGGTCCACCTTTCACAACTAAATAATCTTGATTAAATACATATTTAACTGAGAAAGCAGTCCATAAAATAAAACCTATCACAATAAGAAGTATCGCACTCCATATCAAAACTGTTGCTAATTCGTTTCGAACATCTTCGAAAAATAGAGGGAGGAATACCAATGAACCAATAATTAAAACCGCTATCACTATAAATCTAATAAAGAACCTATCTACTTTTGAACTAAATGTCATTATATAACCCCACCTCCTTTTTCCACAATTTTGCTACAATAGTTGAGTAATACGAGCACTACTATTGATACGGCCTTAATGACCGATAAGTTTCATTAATTGGAAATAAAAAACATTCTTACCCCGATTGCAGAACGTGCGTTCCTGCTAGTCAAATACCAACAGAGTTATTTAACGTAACCATTCAAAAGTCAATTCTCATCGACTTTCCGAATAGCCTCTTTCGTTAGTTATACGTCCCCTCTGGAAAGTAAGAAGCGGATCTATTACTCCAGTTCCGAAACACCTGGATATGTCCGATCCAGACAATCATCCTTATCCAGCCCGTAAAGCTCACTTGCTCCCTCTTCCGAATCAAGGAGTTGTTCCAATTGAAATTTTTCTAGCCGGCTAAGCAACAGCGGTAACCCTTCTTCATGCCAAAACTTCATACTTACATCTCCGCTTGACATGCCGCCTTTGTCGAATTCCGGAACGAATATTGCTTCGATTTCCGCTTCAAACGAGCAGTCAGTCGCCTCTAGGAAAAAACGCTTGAAATGTTCTAAAAAGCTAGCCTTATCGCACGGAAGTGCAACGCTTTCAAAGGAATTCGCAAGCCTATCCCACAAATGAGGATCCCCGCGAAGCCCCCATCTTTCCGGCTTCGGTGTAAATATATTTAACACGGTCATGATTTCATTCCTCCTTCAGGCATAAGACCGTTTGGTGCAACAGGCCTACAAACTTTCTCCTCTTCCTTCATAAATATCCACTTAATCTCCGCATGGAAGCTGTTCGTTTTTTACTCGAATCCAGTAAGTATGTTGCTGTCCATTACTAATTGCTCAAGAGCTTCCCGATCGGTCATGCTCCGAGAAGTGAATATGGGATTGCAGCCGCACTTGGGAAACTGAAGATATGATTTTCTGTAAATAACAATACATCTTCTCTTACAACCAACACTTGATTTTCTATAAGATCTTTCCTCATATTTTCAAGCCACGGACCCGCGGATGCCGATTCAATTAAATTGCATACCGATACTTTGAATACGACAATCCCCTCATCTCTATACTCACCACGGGTTGATCCTACTGACTATATTTTGTAGCATTGATAAGAAATCCGGCGACGTTTTATCAAATTGCTGTAACTCTTCGTTTCGCAAACAGAGTGTGAAGGTATTGAAATCAGACCCCACTTTATAACGCCAATATGATTTTGTTAACGGAGCTTTAATACGACTGTCAACTTCTAGGATAGATTGGTACCTAGTCATAATTTCCCGCACCTGATTTTCCGAAAGCGCTCTCGGTAGAAAATCGATATCTAAGCGAATCCCTTTGGCTTGCTCGTCTATGTACCCAATTTTGTTTGGCATTTCATTATATTGCGGTTTTAAAGCATTTGCCCAAGGCACTGGATTGGCACTCGCAATCATTGCCCTTCTCGCATTCCCTTTAAAAGGATACTCTATTTTACAACCCATTAACCGGTCAAGTACATGTAACCAGTTCATGAATTCTGTATGTAAATTCATAATGATTTAATACCCCTTTCACTATGGATGGCCTATCGTTTAAACCTTCCGACAAGTCCGTCTCTCCGCGTAGGCACAATATTGCAAGCAAATCCTGCTAACCTGATTCCTATTGCTCGGCAGCCTGTATCGCCTCTTTTCCACTGCTCTCTTCTTACAAATCCCGCGCCTAGGCCCCAAGAAACGCAACAATCCATTGTCCATCCGTTTTACCTGATTCTCTATTTGGTTATATTATGCCACGGAAAGTGATGGAAATCGACATGAGTAGATCGAAGATTATAATTATACTTTCAAATGGTTGCCCCTTCCCTGGAAGTTAGGAAGAGGCGCCGAAGTAGCAAAGAATCAAAGACTAACCAAGCTCGAAAATTCGCCACTCTTCACTTTCAATTGGGTAAACAGATTCGCCAATGCGACCTCACCCACATTCTGGTATTTCCCTAGCAACACTAACTCCTTTGGCAAATCCGCAACTTTTTCAAAACCCTGTTCATGTAAAGCTTTCAACAAACTCGTCTGCCCTACAAAGTTTTCTGACGTCAACGGAACTTGTCCAAGCATTTCAGTTAAAATTATGTAATCCTCTTTATAGAAGAACAATGTTTCCCCGGCGTGTTGTTCTATCAATTCTTTCCGTACGGTTTCTTCTTGAATAAATTGGCAGAGCTCCTCGAAAAATTGCTCATCGTTCGCTTCTTTGAAACGTTTTACATGTTTATGGAGACCTTCTAATTGATAAGGCAGCTCACTCATGAGCCGCGCCTGTTGCTCGCCATTTAAACGGATTAAGAATGTTACTGATTTCGGAAAACGCTGAGGCAATAGGAAGGCATCCCGCAAAAAATAAGGAACGCCTACACAACGGTCCTTGTAACAGATTTCACGCACCGTGGCCGAAGGCATGCTTGGACGGTTTCCCGCGCTTCCTTTATTCCCCAATCGCTCCATTAATTCCTGAATGTGCTGAAGAAGGGCGGCAGTCTCTTCCTCTTTCTGCGGAGGTGCCGGCTCAACATAAGACGGCATATGGATATCAGGCGAGGCGTATGTCTCAATATACCAGGTCAGTATCAAATGTTGGTATTCCCAGCAGGTCAACGCTTCGCGTATTAACATTTTCCGTGTCCCATCATGGCTTGCAATGTTGCCATTCCTACGGACAAATTGAAATGCTTGATCCGCAGATGGTGTCAAAATCCCTTCCGCTTTCAACTTCATTAGCAGTTCCGCGAAGTTAAGCTCTCTACTTTCAATCTTCTCCATTTCTGCTACATGCCTTGCCAACGTTTCAGCCATTGTTCTCGTCGTCTGCATCGCCGCGCGAGGTGAACTGAATATCAATCTTTCAATATCTGCTGTTAATTCCGCTAAATCCGCGTGGATATCAAGTAAAACCTCATATAATCTTCCTGTCATTTTCTCACCTCGTAAGTCTTTGTTTGCAGTATGTGATTCGGGCCGAATCATTGAGCGGGTTGCTGATCCAGCTTCTCAACTTGGTAAGTTGCCCTGATCTTCTCAATTAAATAAGGAATCTTCTCTTTGTATTTTTCCTTGTTTGCCAGACGCAGAGAGTACTCCAGCTTCTTTAGATAATACATCGCTTCTTTTGGCAGATCCTCAATGGAAAGCCCCGCCTCCGCTAGTGCCCTATTCATTTCAACTTCGGAGGAATAGAGCGACAGTTCTTCCAACGCCTCACCTGTCCATTTATAGGCCCGCACTTCAAAATCATAATCCTTATAGTGGCCATGGATGAACTGTCCTAATTCATCCATATAATCCGCATTATATTCTGTTGCATTCGGCCCTTCCCAAAATCGGCTTTTCGGCTCATCCTGGTATTTCAACATCAACTTTGCTGTCGCATCCACGCTGCTTCTTTTGGTCAGCGCAACTATTATTTCAATGTTCGACTCAATCGCTTTGGCTGTACGGAGATCGGCCAGACTAGGGTCCGCCCAATTATCGAACATCTCTTCATATGGATGACTATGGTAATAGGCAACCACTTCACTCATGGAAACTAGTTTTTTAGCATCCGCGATAACGCCATTCACCTCTTCATTCGCCTGAACGGATGTGGAAGTCTTTTTTACAACATTCCCGACCGGAAACGTGTACTCGCCCGTAAAATTCTCTCCAGTGTCTCCAAATACAATTCCGAAGCATTCTTTTTGTTTCTTGCTTTTATGATAATGGCCAATGCTGTCCAGCAGCATTGTGGAAAATGCGTTGTTTACCAATTCTAAATACATGTTCGCTCCTCCTGCGGGCTAGTAGATTTCGTGTGTCATGTTTAACATAAAGAAAGGGTTAAGTCATTACAGTCAACTGAATCGGATTATCATTTAACTCTCCTTAAGTAAGATAAAAAATGTTTACGCAAAAACGAAATGAATCCGTCATCCGAAAAATCAATCGGTTCATTGGAAAATACCGCCAAATCAACTGCATCGCCATTTGTATTTAAACGGATTCTAGTCTTTTTTAACGGACTTCCATTTGTACTGATAAGTTCGGGAAGATCACTTTGTTGTAAATCACCGGATTGATGATCCATGACAATAGACAAACGTTCGGCTCCCGAATCAATCTGCATCCATCGTTTATCTCGTTTATCGTTTGGTACGTAAGGAGAGATACGCAGTTTGTCCGATTTCATTTCAGGTCTATGATAAAGCACAGTTGGAAATTCCCTCTCCAGCACTTCAATAAATTGTTCACGAAGATTTTCTACATTCAAGATTTCAGTCCATCCTCTCTTTAAGACGTTTGAATTTATGTTCAACAAAAAACATCTACATATCAACGACCTTCCTGGAAATCATTAAACATAAGTGGATGTTCAATCTTCTTTCAAAAGTTCTCTCTCCATATATTCTTCGCGTAGCTCTGCCAATGTCTTCCCCGATTCTTTATGAACCGCAAAGACATATGTCTGATTTCAGGGAAATATCAGCAATAATAAATAAGTGAACAAATATTCCTACTTCCATTTTACCATATTCCGCTTCGTCAAATGTTCTAAATCTGTCAGAATAATTGTATTATAAAAAGCCGGATTCTAGAAAATCGAAATCCGGCTTTCATGCTTGATTCTTTCCCCCCGCCTCCCAATCACCTACTCCTCCCCAACCTCCCCTTTAGTCAACCCAAAACAGCCGATAAACACAATGGCAAACAACAAAACCTTCCTCCACTCCAAGAGATCCGGCATCTCTTTCGCAATCACAAACTGAACAAGACTATGCACGCCCACTACCAACAATGCCATAACCGAACTTCCGATGATCGCCGTCAACACCTTCATAACCGCGCTCCTCCTTCCAAACACTCTTCCTTAACGATACCAATAGCCGACGTTTCACCTTTGATCCATCTTGCGATAGGCACGGTCCAATTTCGCACGATTAATCAAATTACGTAGACTGCCGTACGTTATAATCATTTGCAAGGGGGTGAACGTTTTGGAAGATGAAGAAATTGTCCAACGGGCGGTGGAATGGATTGAGGAAAATTTGCATCGGGATATTCAACTAGCGGATGTGGCGCGCTTTTCCGGCTATTCGAAGTTCCACTTCCACCGGATGTTTCAGTCCGTTTTGAATCGGAGCGTGGATCAATACGTCCGCACCCGCCGACTTGCGGCAGCGGCGGTTTTGTTGATCCATTCGGACGAGCGGATCCTGGATATTGCCCTACATGCTTCATTCAACTCACAGGAGGCGTTCAGCCGGGCTTTTAAAAAGGTATATCATTTAGCGCCGGGGGAATATCGCCGGCTCATGAGGAGCGTCATTTTCAAACAAGAGGAGGAATTCAAGATGGAAGAAATGAAAGGTTGGTTTTTAAGCGGGAGCCATCCGCATAACTATCGGATAGGGATCGATCGGCAAGTCGTCCATACCGGGAACGCTTCAGGCTATCTCCATTCGCAGTTTGTCACGGAACAAGAGGAGTTTGCCACAATGATGCAGCAATTCAAGGCGGACCAGTACGTCGGGAAGCGGTTGAAACTTTCCTGTTTTCTTAAATGTGAAGACGTCGACGCATTTGCAGGGGCTTGGATGCGCGTCGACAATCAATTGGGCGATGTGCTGCAGTTCGATAATATGAGCAATCGCCCTCTTCACGGCACGCTCGACTGGAATTATTATTCCCTTGTGCTCGACGTCCCGGCCGGCAGCAAAACCATCTCATTCGGGGTGCTTTTGCAAGGGCCGGGAAAGCTATGGGCGAACCAATTTCAATTCGAAGAAGTTCCCGATACCTATCCGACTACCAATTTGGAAGTCATGCCCGAGCTGCTGGATGAACCGGTGAACCTGTCGTTCGATGAATGAAAACATAGTAAAGCATTTCTGGCTGGCAGACATAAATAATCCCCTACTTCACCACTGTCACCGGGCAGTCGACATGTTTCATCACCTTATGGCTGACACTCCCGAGCATCATTTCCTGGAACGTATTCAAGCCCCGGCTGCCGATGACGAGGTGATCGACCGCTTCGGCGTTCACGTATTTTATAATTTCCTGGCTCGGGTTCCCTTTGAGTACTGACACCTTTGCCTTCACGCCAGAAGCGTTCGCGAGTTCCAGAACGGGATCCGTTTTTTGCTTTCGCTTCAGCAGGAGGCTTTCCTCGCTTTGCGCCAAGAGCCGTTCGTCTTTCGCTTTATTGAAATCCGCCACATGGATGATCTCCAACTGCGCCTCCGGGAAGTGCTGGGCGAGCGTAATCGCGTGCCGCGCAGCACGGAGCGCATTTTCCGAACCGTCGATGGCAACCGCAATCTTCATGTAGATTCCTCCCTCATCCTAACTTTTCGAATAATTGTTCACTTGAAGAATTCAGACCTCGGATCGTGACGATCACGCCTTCTTCCTCCAACTTCTGTTTCACTCTACTGATCGCGCCGACGGAAGATTCATCCCATAGCTGGCTATCTGCAAAGTCGATCACAATCTCCTTTTCCTTCACGTCGCGAAATGCTTGGATGAATTTTGTCGTGGATGCGAAAAATAAAGGCCCCTTTATCTTGTAAACGCCCGCCTCATTCGTCACCGTCACCCGAGATATGTTGGCGACGAAAAATAGGGAACTCAAAATTACACCGACAACGACACCGATTGCCAAATTATGCGTATATAAAATGATTGCGACGGTGATCAACATGACGAGTGATTCCGTCTTCGGCGCCTGTTTCAAGAACTTGATCGAACCCCAGTTGAACGTCGTCATCGCCACCATGACCATGACTCCTGCGAGGACGGGCATCGGAATTTTGACGACGACATCGCCCAACACAATGATCAAGAACATGAGAAATACGCCCGCTGTCAACGTGGAAAGACGTCCGCGCCCCCCTGATTTGATATTAATCACCGATTGGCCGATCAACGCGCAACCTGCCATCCCGCCGAAAAAGCCCGTGATGAAGTTGGCGATTCCTTGCCCGCGCGCCTCCCGATTTTTATCGCTCGATGTATCCGTCATATCATCGAGCACTTGCGAAGTGAGCAGCGATTCCAACAGACCGACGATCGATAATGCCAACGAATACGGGAAGATGATTTTCAATGTTTCCCAATTTAACGGAATATCCGGAAGGAAAAAAGTCGGCAACGAGCTCGGCATCTTCCCTAAATCACCGATTGTCTGCAGCGAGACACCGCTCATCAGCGCAATGGCCGTCATGACGACAATGGCAATCAGCGGCGCAGGAATCACAGTGAAAAAGCGCGGTACCGCATAAACCAGAATCAGTGTGGCAATCGCAAAAATATACGTCATCGCATCCGTTCCCCGCAAATACGGAAGTTGGGTGATGAAAATCATGATGCCGAGCGCATTCACGAATCCGAGCATGACGGAGTTGGGAATGAAACGCATCAAATTCGCAACCCCAAACGCCCCGAGGATCAATTGAATGATCCCGGTCAAAACCGTGGCCGCCAACACGTACTGCAAGCCATGGTCCGCCATCAAATTGACGAGCACCAAAGCCATCGCACCGGTTGCCGCTGAAATCAGCCCCGGACGGCCGCCGACAAACGAAGTGATGACCGCAATCGTGAACGACGCATAGAGCGCGACACGCGGATCCACTCCTACTATGAACGCGAATGCCAGCGCTTCCGGAATGAGTGCCAGCCCTACGACGATTCCCGCTAACAGATCGGCGCGCACATTCCCGAACCATTGTTGTTTCAAAGTATGCATATGTAGTTCTCCTCTTAGTAGCAATTGCGCTCATTATAACAAAATGGCACCTGTCTTGCTTGCGATGGACATGTCTGTTTTAAAGTGGACTACAGAAAAAGCATGCTTTAATTTGGCATGCTCCTGTAATGGATTATTTTCCTAATTCCCAATGGACAGCTTCCCGTGCATGGATGACGGTTGTATCAAATAGTGCAACTATATCATATGCCATTCGACTCTAAACGTGATGTCATCCCGCCAATAGCCCTATCGTTATCAAGATGATCTCCCCTTATCGAAGCAGATCCGCGCCTAGTTAATTGTTAATATACTTTTCAAACACATCGCCGAAATCTTTCACATGGTATTTCGTGTGGGCCGACGTGAGCCAAGTAAAACCAAATTCGGTTAATTGCTTATACTGATCAGCCATTTGGATGTCGGACGGTCTAGAATTGTGCAGCACGTGAGCCGCCTTATCAAGACTTTGCGTCGCCATCTCATAAAGGATATTGTTGTCATGGGCTTTTTCAGAAATATACACTAATGCTTTGTATAGATCATTCAATTTTTCAAGTTGCTTTTTATCGACATCAATACTGTATGATTGATTGCCCAACGTGAACTTGATTTCAACATCCAGATCCACTTTGCCCGCCGTTTCCAACAGGACATCCGTAATTTGGTATTGCGAATAAGGGTAGCGTTTCAGCACGCGCTTCGAAGAAATCGCACTTTCCCCATCGACGTGAATGAATGCGATATTCGTAAAGCAATACTCATCCGCTTTCGTCTTAATCAAAAAATAAATTTTTTCATTATCTTCATGTCGGATATAATCATCCGCATCTGTTTTATCATAGTCTTCCGGGCCAATGATTTTCCCGATATCCGATAAGCCCAACGCATCCGAAGCAAATTTTTTCAGCATATGAACGCCCTCTTCCGATTTAATTCTTGCACCTCAATTATACCATTTCTTCAGTTGAACGGAATCTATGGAAATAAAAAAAGGGAAATGAACTGACAAGGTTATGTGCATCAGTGTAAAATAAGGAAAACTGATTAAAAGAGGAACAAATAAATGCCAAAAACTCAACAAAAAGCACCTATTTGGAAAGCATTTGCGCGCGGCGCTTGGGTGATGGTCGGCGCATTCATCGCAGCTTACGGATTAGAATCGATCCTCATTCCAAACCAAGTATCCGACGGAGGCGTAACAGGCCTAAGTATCGTCGGATCACAATTATTCGGTTTACCGTTAGGCCTCCTCATCGCGATTTTAAATATTCCATTTGTCATTTTAGGCTACAAACAAATCGGAAAAAGATTTGCCATTTACTCCATTCTGGGGATTGCAACGCTGGCGGTCAGCACGAGTTTAATGCATCGCGTGCCGACGATTATCCAGGGAGATACGCTATTGGTCACCGTTGTCGGTGGAATTATCCTCGGTATGGGAATGGGGATCGCTTTGCGTAATGGGGGTGCACTTGACGGGATTGATATGTTGGCTGTCTTGCTTTCCCGGCGGATGCCGTTCGGGACAAGTGACTTAATCCTATTTTTGAACGTTTTCGTTTTCGCCATCGTTTCGATCGTTTTCGGTCTTCAGGGAGCTTTCTTATCCGCGATCGCCTACTACATCGCCACCAAAGTGATCGCAGTTGTAGAAGAAGGGTTGAGCGGTTCCAAGACTTATAAAATCATCACTAGCCAGCCCGAAGAAATGGTGGAAACGATCCGTGACCGTCTAGGCCGGAGTGCGACATACAAGATTGTGCAAGGCGGGTATTCCAATGAACAATTCAAGGAAATTACGTGCATTATCAACCGACTCGAAGATAGCAAGATGAAGGAAATCATCCTCGATATCGACCCGTCAGCGTTTGTCACTGTTTATGAAGTCGCTGAAGTAAGAGGCGGAAGTTTCAGTAAGCGGAACATCCATTAAATAAGTACAACGGGAAGGGGCTGTCCGAAAAGTCCAGGCACAGAGTTGGATACTAGCAAAAAGCAAGGGCGCCGGGAGACTCCTGCGGGAAAGCCGGCCGACGAGACCCCGCACGGCTGTATGCCGGAGGAGGCTCGTCGGCTGGCCCGCGGAAAGCGACCAGAGCCCTTGCTTTTTGCGTGTTTAGCCGGAAAATCCACTTTCTGGACAACCCCTTCCCGTTTTTCATTTCAACCGACTTACGAATCCCCTTTCAAATGAAAAAACTTGCGGCCCACCCGTTCCACAAACGCAGGCGCCACCGCATATAATTTGCTTGTGATTCCCATATACCCAGGCAGATTAACTTCCCTGACCGGGCGCTCGATCGCCTGAAGGACGGCGTTCGTCACTGTTTCAACAGATAGGATCCGCTTGCCTAGCGCTTTCCGGTAATTCCCCGACGAGTCGGCTAGGTCGATGAACGGTGTATCGATCGGCCCGGGGTTGATCGTCGTGATATGTACGCCGAACGGGGCCGCTTCCATCCGCAGCGCGTTGGCGTAGCCGAGAATCGCATGTTTCGTCGCGGCATAAATTGCGCTTTGCGGCGTAGCGACCTTCCCCGCCTGAGATCCGATGAAGATCAGCTGCCCACTCCCCCGCTCCATCATGCCGGGCATGAGGCGCTTGGCAAGCAACATCGGTGCCTTGACGTTCAAATCGAGCATGTTGTCAATCGCGTCATCCGGCATCTCATGCGCTGGACCGAACAAGCCGAGCCCCGCTGAGAAAATGGCGACATCCGGAGTGTCGATCCGTTCTACCAGGCGTTCCGCTTCCCCGATTTCCGCCAAATCCGCCGGAATGGCATGGGCTCCATCATTTTGCAGCTCCCACAGGACGTCTTTCGATCGCCCGGTCGCCGTCACTTGGTGCCCTACCGCCAATAGCTGTTTCGTCAAAGCGAATCCGACGCCGCTCGTCGCGCCGGTAATGAGGATCGTTTTACGCCTGCTCATATTGGAGAAGTCCATTTTCATCCATATATTCGCGTATCAATCCCTGCTCCAGCAAGTAATCGGTTTGGCCGATCGTTTCGGATAATGTCAATCCTAACTCTTTTTGATAGACTGTCGGGAATAACTCGCGCGTTAACTCGAAAACGGTCCGGGGCCCTCCGCTCAACATAGACCATACGTTCATCGCCCGTTCATGCTGCTTCGCAAAGCGGGTTTTGATCAAGTCATGGACACCCCTCACTTCATTGCCATGCCCCGAATAAATCACTTCAATCGGCAGATCGAGCAAGCGCTTCAAGGACTGATTATATTGCAGCAAGGAACGGGGACGCCCCTCTTTCGGATCAAGCGGCGGCTCAATGATCGGATTGGAAGACACTTTTTCCAGTACGAGGTCTCCCCCGATCAGCTTGCCTGTTTCCTCTTCCCATAACGCGATATGGCTTTGGGCGTGACCTAATGTTTCCAAAACGGTCCATCCGTGATGTCCCGGAAGTTCATCGCCCTCTTTCAGCAATATATCTAGCGGACGTTCGCCAACGTAGCGAAGCGTCCCCCTCATCTTCTTAGCTGCAACCAAATAGTCATCGGGCACCCCTTCTTCCACCATCCGATCATAATAAAATTCATCGTGATGCTTCAAGAACGCCTCATCCCGCGTCAAATAGGGATGATTATAAGCATGACCCAGCACCTTGGCATGATCGAACGCGTCGATCCATCCGGCATGGTCCGGATGGTGATGCGTCAATATGACCTGCTCGATTTCATCGAGTGTATAGCCGGCTTCCTTGATGCCATGCTGGATCGCTTCGTAAGCTTCCGGTGTTCTCGGGCCGGCGTCAATCAGTGAAAGGGCATCCCCTTTCAATAGAAAAGAATTCACGTCACCGACCGGAAAGGGGGTCGGAATTATAATTTTATGGATCATCACAAAATCTCCTTCGACAAACTGAATGGTTATTCATTTCATTGTACCTCTTTTCCGATACGGCGTCATATGTTTTGTTCCATTTGTTTGAAAAGCCGATGATTTACATGCAGAAAACCTCCCCGAATATTGACAATCCTGAAGAACCATGTATATAATCATTCTAATTCAACGTACTTGTAAGCGTAGACGAAGACGAGTAGTTGCGGTGATGGAGAGAAGAGAGTGTGGCCACCGGCTGAAAGCCACATATCCCGCTCCCGCGGCGAACCTGCTTCCGAGCTGCTGTGGAAACACGGCCGTGCCTCTCGCGTTAAGAGAGGAAATGAGATGTGCTGGTCGCAGAACCGGCAAATTTAGGTGGCACCGCGGAAACATGCGTTTTCGTCCTGATTATAAGGACGGGGACGCATTTTTTATTGCCAAAAAAGGGCAATATGTTTTGGTACGGAATGAAAGGATGAAGAAAATGGAAACGATCGTATTCATAGGAGCGGGATCCATGGCGGAAGCCATTATCGCCGGAATTGTAGAACAAGGGGCATTGAAACCGGAGCAAGTATTCGTGACGAATAAATCCGATTATGCGCGGCTCGAAGAGTTGCAAGCCAAGTACGGGGTTTCTATCTTGGATGAAGAGAAAGAAGCGCTCACAAAAGCCGATCTGATTGTCATGGCTACGAAACCGAAAGACATCCACAAAGCGATGGCTGAAACCGCACCTTATTTGAAGGAGGAGGCGGCTGTCTTATCGGTCATCGCCGGCGTTTCCCTACAGACGCTCGAAGACGGTTTCGGAGCTCGGCCGATTGCACGGTCGATGCCGAACACCTCTGCTACGATCGGCAAATCGGCGAGTGGCGTGGCATGGAATGCGGCAGTCGACTCCTCGATGAAACAACATGTTCTCGGTTTGCTGGAATCGATCGGGATTGTCAAAGAGTTCGAGGAAGATGACCTGCATACGGTTACCGCCCTATCCGGCAGCGGTCCTGCCTATGTTTATTATTTAGTGGAGGCGATGGAAGAAGCCGCGATTGACAAAGGACTTTCCAAAGACGTGGCCCGCGAGCTCATCATCCAGACATTGGAAGGTGCCGCAGCCATGCTGAAGCAGACGAAAACAGAACCTGCCGAGTTACGGAAAAACATCACCAGTCCGGGAGGCACAACAGAGGCCGGATTGAAAGCCCTTGAAATCCGGCTCTTCAAACAAGCGATCGGCGACTGCATCAACGAGGCAGAGTCCCGCTCCCGTGAATTGGGCGCCCTATCCTAAAGCCAATCAATTTGCTATACTTTATTCAGCTTACTTTCCTGCCTTTATGTCGGTAGGAGTTTACTTACTTCCCGATTCAGCGGCTGTCCCAAAGACCGCTGAATGAAACGCCTCCGGTGGATGTAACGAAGTATCCGCCGAGGCTCAATGGATATTATAGTCAAGGGGGTTGTTGGAAATGGCAAAGCTTTTTGAACCGTATACAATCCGCGGCGTCGAACTGAAAAACCGGATTGTCATGTCTCCGATGTGCATGTATTCCAGCCATCAGGAGGACGGCATGGTAGAAGATTGGCATAAGATTCATTATGCGACACGGGCAGTCGGACGAGTCGGCCTTCTTATCGTGGAAGCGACGGCGGTACTGCCTCAAGGGCGAATCTCCGCACAAGATCTCGGAATCTGGAGCGACGACCATATTGAAGGGCTCGCCGAAGTAGTTCGGCTAGCAAAACAGCATGGAGCGAAAATGGGTATCCAGCTGGCCCATGCCGGGCGGAAAGCGACAGTGGAAGGGAACATTTATGCGCCATCCGCGATAGCTTACAATGAAAAATATAAAACACCTTTAGAAATGACCGTCGAAGAAATTTTGGCTGCAGTGCAGGCATTCAAAGACGCAGCGATCCGTGCAAAAAAAGCCGGATTCGATGTCATTGAACTGCACGGAGCTCACGGATACCTCATCAATGAATTTCTCTCGCCGCTCTCGAATAAAAGGACAGATCACTACGGCGGCTCGGCTGCAAATCGTTATCGGTTCCTGCGGGAAATCATCGATGCCGTCCGCGAAGGATGGGACGGCCCGTTGTTCGTCCGCGTCTCCGCCCATGATCACGTGGAGGGCGGCATGACTCCGCAGACGTATATGGAAATGGTGAAATGGATGAAGGAACAAGGAGTCGACCTGATCGACGTCAGTTCGGGGGCAGTCGTCTCTGCGAGAATCAATATTTATCCGGGCTATCAAGTCCCCTTCGCAGAAGCGATCCGGCACGGCGCCCAAATTCCGACAGGCGCTGTCGGTCTGATTACGACGGGCATCCAAGCAGAAGAAATCTTGCAAAGCGGTCGCGCGGATCTCGTCTTCCTTGCACGCGAATTATTGCGCAACCCGTATTGGCCATTTGCCGCCGCCAAAGAACTCGGCGTCACCATTCCATCACCGGAACAATACGAGCGGGGTTGGCGCTTTTAATCTAAATAAGGCTTAAATAAAATCCACGGAGGAGCTAGGTCCCTTCGTGGATTTTTCATTGGCATGGAGATGTTGAATTTTTGGCATATGAGAGGGGTGTCATGACGGTTTGTCGGCTTGCCCTTACAGTTCGAAGTCTAGCCCTCACAGTTTCCCGATTTGCCATGACAATTCCTGCGAGCCATGACAGTTCCCGGTTACCGGGAAAATTTCAAGCATCCCTCACGTTCCCCATCCCCCTCCAACTTTGCCTTTATCCTTCTACCCCTGTTCCCTAACCGGCAGCACCTCGCCCTGCTTCCATTCAAACCTCGAAAAATCTTCCGCAATATACAACTTCGGATGAATGGCCTGCCCCTGCTCCCTTAATTTAACAAGATCGCCCGACATGAAACGGGCGCTAATATGAGTGGCGATCAATGTCCCCGCATTTGCCTCTTGCGCTGTTCTTGCCGCATCGCCGATCGTGGAATGGCCGTATTCCTTGGCCAACTTCCCCGTTTCCATGTCAAACGTCGCTTCATGCACGAGTGCATCCGCATTTTCCGCAAGCTCGACCGCGTTTGCGCAGTACCGGGTGTCACCTACTATCGCTACAGTGAACCCGGGCTGCGGTTCGCCCGTCACGTCCCGACTGCGGACAAAGCGCCCGTCCGGCAGCGTTATATCTTTCCCATCCTTCAGTTGCTTCAGCCACGGCCCTTTCGGAATCCCCGCTTCCGCAATCTTTTCCATCAATAACTTGCCCGGCAGCGGTTGTTGCTCAATCCGGTATCCGAAGCACGGGATGACATGCTGAAGCGAACCTGCCGTGACCCGGAAATCAGACGTTTCGAAAACGATTCCTACCTCTATTTCATGGATCCGGAGTTCATAGGTCAAATGGGTTTTGGAAATGCGGAGACTCATCTCGACCCACTCTTTAATCCCCTGCGGCCCGTAAAGTTCGAGCGGCTCATCCCCTCCAAGAAAGGAACGGGACCCGAGCAAGCCAGGCAAGCCGAAAATATGGTCCCCATGCAGATGAGTGATGAAGATTTTACTGATTTTCCGCGGCTTTAACGTCGTATGTAGAATTTGATGCTGTGTCGCCTCTCCGCAATCAAACAGCCAGTACCCTTCCCCTTCCGCCGAAAGATTCAAGAGGACCGCCGACGTGTTGCGCTGCTTGGAAGGCATGCCTGCTCCCGTTCCTAAAAATTGAAGTTCCAACTTGCCCTCCTCCTTTCATCGCGTGCCCCGCTTGACAGTGCCGTCACCGAATTTCTTTTCCAGCCGCGCGACCAATTCATTCATTTCCACGTCCTTCGAATGTTCTTCAAAATTATAGATCGATAACTGCTCATGCAGCTCTTGGATTGGGATGACGTTCGAAACCGTAATGCCAAGCAGGCGCACAGGATCCCCACTCCAATTTTTTTGGAATAAATCCGCCGCCTCTGCATAGATGTCATCGGCTTGATAAATTGGGTTGACGAGCGAGCGGCTCCTCGAATGGTTCCGCCAATCCGCTGTCCGAATCTGGATCATGACGACCGATCCGGTGAGCTCCGATTTGGCCAGCCGGTTTGCCACTTTTTCCGCCAGCCAGCGGAATGTCTGAAGACAGGCGGCCAAGTCGGTTTCGTCAATCGCCAACGTCGTGGAACTCCCGACGCTTTTCCGGTCTTCCGCCGCTTCCGGATCGACCGGCCGGGAATCGATGCCATTGGCCCGCTTTCGCAGGCGCAGCCCATTTTTCCCCAGCGATTGCTTGAGCAGCAGTTCCTCACAAGCGGCCAAATCACCGATTGTCCGGATTCCGAGTTCATGCAGTTTCTTTTCCGTACTCTTCCCGATTCCGTGCATTTCAATAACGGGCAATGGCCATAGAACATCCGCGATTTCCCGTTTACGTAAAATCGTGATGCCTAGCGGTTTCTTCATATCCGAGGCCGTTTTGGCTAGGAATTTATTCGGAGCGATGCCGATGGAGCAGGGCAGATCCAACTCTCCCAGAATCCGCTGCTGCATATTCGCAGCGATCGACACAGCGTCCGTCAAGCCCCCGATGTCCGTAATATCGATATACGCTTCATCGATGGAGACGGGTTCGACGAGATCCGTGTAAGAGCGCAAGATGGCAAAGACAGCAGCGGAAGCCGTCCGGTACTTCTCGAAATCGGGCGGGACAATGACGAGCGTCGGACAAATGCGTTTGGCCTCGCCGACGGTCATCGTCGTATAGATGCCGAGTGCCCGCGCCTCATAGGAACACGTCACCAAAATGCCGCGCCGCTCCTTCGGACTACCCGCAACGGCCATCGGAATGCCCTTTAGCGATGGATCATGAGCTTGCTCGACCGATGCAAAAAAGCTGTTCATATCCAAATGCAGGATGACACGGGGCCCTCCCTTTCCGCGTGGATTGCCGTCTGTTGCCATACGTTCCTTCCTCCAACTTTTTTCTTTATGTAATCATACAAAAACCGGACGGAGAAGTCGTCCGGCATTTGTATTATTTTGCTGCTTGCGCTTCTACATAGGCTCCGATTTCATCCATCCCGGCAAGTGTTTCGGACAGCACTTCCGGATCGACGACCGTCACCATCCGATCCTCTAAATTGGCGACCGTCTTGAAATAAGGAGTCCTGGAATATGCCATCAGGCTGGTGTCTGTCAAAGTGTTTTCCGGGATGTCGATAATTTCCTTCGCATCCAGGACGAGCAAGCCGATGAATAGCTTGGTCGTCTGAACGACGACAACACGGGCATCCGGCTCCCCTTTTGCACTTCTTCCATAGAGGATTTGTTCAAAATCGAGAATCGGCACCAACTCCCCACGAATCCGCATCAACCCGAGCATATAGTCGGGCAGATGGGGAATCGGGTTCACTTGTTCCAACCGTTCGATGGAAACGACCGAGTCGACAGGCAAGGCATATTCCTCATTCCCACACTGGACGATGACCACTTTTAATTCAGCCATGATTTCACTCCTTTCGATTTGTTGCGACAACTTCTACGATTTCAATCAACAGTTCCGCCAGTTTATTTAATTCCTCTACGGGCATCCGTTCGTTTTTCGTATGGATCTCCTCATAGCCTACCGATAAAGTCACGGTCGGGACGCCGGCACCGTTAAAAATATTGCCATCGCTCCCGCCTCCGCTCACCATCAGCTCCGGTGTACGTCCAATCGCGCGAATCGCTGTCATCGCCGTCTGAACGACTTCCGCGTCTTCTCCAAAACGGAATCCCGGGTACATGACCTGAACTTCCGTTTCCGCTTTTCCACCCATCAACGCCGCGGTCCGTTCAAACACCCGCACCATGTGCTCCGTCTGGCTATCCAGCTTCTGCTGATCGATGGAACGTGCTTCGGCGAGGATATGAACTTTATCACAAACGATATTCGTCGCTTTACCGCCCTCAAACCGTCCAATGTTCGCCGTCGTCTCTTCGTCGATCCGGCCAAGCGACATGGCGGAAATCGCCTTGGCCGCAATGTTGATGGCCGAGACCCCTTTTTCCGGTGCTACACCGGCATGGGCGGTTTTCCCGTGGATGGTCGTCCAAAGCTTCGCCTGATAAGGAGCCGCGATGACGATTCCACCGACTTTCCCGTCACTGTCGACGGCAAAACCGTATTTCGCTTTCAGCAATGAAGGATCCATCGCCTTCGCACCGACCAAGCCGCTCTCTTCCCCGGCCGTGATGATGAATTGAATATCGCCGTGCGGTTTTCCGCTTTCTTTCAACGTTCTCGCCATTTCGAACAAAGCGGCGATCCCCGCCTTATCATCGGCACCGAGAATGGTTGAACCATCCGAATAGATATAGCCGTCATCCCGCAGCACCGGCTTGATGCCTTGTCCAGGCACGACCGTGTCCATATGGCAAGTGAAGTAGATCGGATCGGCCCCTTCCGCCGTTCCTTTCAACGTCGCAATCAGATTTCCTGCACCATGTCCGGTCCGCCCGGCTGAATCATCTTCGATCACTTCGAATCCAAGTGCTTCCATTTTGACGATCAAATGATCCGCAATGAACCGTTCATCCCCGGTTTCGGAATCAATCTGAACAAGTTCGAAAAACTCATCGAGCAGTCGTTGTCTATTCAGTGTAAACACTCCTTACAACGGAATATTTCCGTGTTTCTTTTTCGGTCGGGTCTCCTGTTTATTGCGCATCATATCTAGCGCTTGCAGCAACTTGATACGCGTCTCACGCGGATCGATGACATCATCCACCATTCCATGGGACGCCGCTACATACGGATTCGAGAATTTTGTCCGGTATTCCTCTATTTTTTCCGCTCTTGTCTCTTCCGGATTGTCGCTGTTCGCGATATCCCGGGCAAAAATGATATTGGCCGCGCCTTCCGCACCCATCACGGCGATTTCCGCATTCGGCCACGCATATACCACGTCCGCACCAATCGACTTCGAATTTAAGGCGACATAGGCACCGCCGAAAGCTTTACGTAGGATGACCGTCATTTTCGGAACGGTCGCCTCTGAATAAGCATACAGGATTTTGGCACCGTGACGGATGATCCCGCCGTGCTCCTGCTTAATGCCCGGGAAGAAACCGGTCACATCTTCAAACGTGATCAACGGAATATTGAACGAATCACAGAAACGGATGAACCGTGCAATCTTATCGGATGAATCGATGTCGAGTCCACCCGCCATCACTCTCGGCTGGTTGCAAATCAACCCAACCGATTCCCCTTTCATCCGGGCAAGGCCGACAACCGCATTTTTCGCGAATTCCGGCTGCACTTCCATAAAGGATTCCGCATCCACTACCTGTTCAATCACTTTCCGGACATCGTACGGACGAATCGTCTCGTATGGGACGATATCCGTCAAATCCGGACGATAATCATCCGCCCCATCATAAGGGACGACAGGCGGTTTTTCCGTATTGCTTTGCGGCAGATAGGACAACAGGCGGCGGACATCCGACAAGACCGTCTCTTCGTCCTTGCCCCGGAAATGGGCATTCCCGCTAATTGCATTATGTACTTTGGATCCACCTAAATCTTCCGAAGTGATTTTCTCGCCAGTCACCGTCTCAATGACTTTCGGCCCCGTGATGAACATTTGGCTCGTTTCGTCCGTCATGAAAACGAAATCCGTGATCGCCGGGGAATAGACTGCCCCGCCCGCACAAGGTCCCAGAATGACGGAAATTTGAGGAATGACACCTGAAAAGATTGCGTTCCGATAGAAAATTTCACCATAGCCATCCAGCGAGACGACCCCTTCTTGGATCCGGGCCCCGCCGGAATCATTCAGACCGATGAACGGCGCTCCGTTCTTCGCCGCCAAATCCATCACATTGGCGATTTTCATCGCATGCATCTCACCAAGCG
Source organism: Bacillus sp. OxB-1 (assembly GCF_000829195.1). Classification (GTDB taxonomy): domain Bacteria; phylum Bacillota; class Bacilli; order Bacillales_A; family Planococcaceae; genus Sporosarcina. The sequence goes on from NZ_AP013294.1 coordinate 2,781,885, forward strand.
CCCCGCCAAAGACTGTGAAATCTTGGGAGAATAAATAAACCGGTCTCCCTTCGATTTTTCCATATCCCGTCACGACGCCATCCCCTGGACCGACTTGGGTATCCATCCCGAAATCCCGGGTGCGGTGCGTGACGAATGGATTCAACTCCACAAATGTGCCTTCATCGAGCAATAGGTCGATCCGCTCGCGTGCCGTCAGCTTGCCTTTTTCATGCTGTTTGGCGATGCGGTCATCGCCGCCGCCCAATTCAATTTCCCGCTTTTTATCATACAATTCATTAATTTTATCGTAAATATCCATCCTTATTCCCCTTTTCCGCTTTTGTCGCATAGTTCATACAATACGCCGAATGAGGATTTCGGATGTAAAAAGGCGACTTCCGCTCCCCCGGCACCCGGTCTTGGCTCGTCCTGCAACAACTGAACTCCTTTTTCTTTCAGTTCCGCCATGCGAGAACGGATGTCGGTGACACCGAATGCAATATGATGGACACCTTCCCCACGCTTCTCTATGAATTTCGCAACGGCGCCATCTTCCCCCATCGGCTCCAGCAATTCCAACTTCACATTCCCGGCATCCAGAAACGCCACACGCACTTGTTGGCTGGCGACTTCTTCCGTCGCCAACAATTTCAGACCGAGCGTATCAATATAGTATCCGATAGAAGCATCGATACTTTTTACCGCAATCCCAACGTGATCCACTTTTCGCATCGTCAATTCCCCCTTTTCTCCATTGTACATTTTTATTTGAAAAATCTCTACAGGTTGTGAAATCCTCGGATTCTGTTAAAATAGGTATATCTGTGATGAAGGAGAGTCCGGGAAAATGAGCAATAAGAAAATACAGAAGGTCATCGTCTACCTCATGATCATCGCGATGGTCGCTTCCAGCGTGCTATTTGGATTAAGCGTACTTTTTTAAACCGCAAAAGTGACAACAAACTTAAAAACAGTCCGTCCGTGCGTTTTGCACGGACGGACTGTTTTTTCATCGGCCAGGCTCCGGACGCTAGAGGGAGGATGCCTTAATTTCTGCAAAACACGCGCAGAAATACGGCAAATCGAACCCTTTGCTGTTCGATTGGCTCAGGGTCATAAGCCAAAGCCGCTCCGTGGCAAAAAGCGCCACGCCGCATCTTCGTCCTATGCCTGTCGCCTCTGCGCTTTTGTTCTCAAACCTCTTCGCAGTATTCCTCGAATTGGCTTTGCAAGTTCGCCACGACGGACATCGGATCATGCCCTTCGATTTCATGACGGCCGATTTCCGCAACGAGTTTCCCGTCCTTCAAAAGGGCGAACGACGGAGAGGATGGAAGATGATCATCACCGAAGTGCATGCGAGCTTGCGCTGTCGCTTCTTTGTCCTGTCCGGCAAATACCGTGACAAGATGATCCGGACGCTTATCATAATGGATCGAATGCGCTGCGGCCGGACGCGCAATGCCTCCCGCACAACCACAAACTGAATTCACCATGACGAGAGTAGTGCCTTTACGACTGAAGGCTTCATCCACTTGCTCCGGTGTCTGCAATTGCTCATAGCCGCTTGCTTCCATCTCGGAACGTGCTGTTCTAAGAATATCATCCATATACAGATTGAAATTCATATTCATCGGATCCTCAAACCCCTTTCTATACTTACAACTTTATCATAACAGGTGGAAAGTGGACATGCAAAAAAACAAAAGCGCAGGGCGCCTGTTCAGCCCCGACAAGCGCTGGCCGAACCCGCCGCGTCCTGCGGCAACGTCGACACTAATAAAGGCGCTTTTTGACTTTTTCGAAAGACCGAAGCGACTCGAGGGGCCAGCGCCCGGAGCTAGACGTGAACAGCTGTCTGCAATCAATCCCCCGCGATGCAGCGATTTTCCGGAAACAGCTGATCTACAGCTCTGGCAACGGTCACTTGCCCATCGGCCACGGCGGCTTCCAGCGCCGCAACCTGCTCCTTCTTCCCCGGCTCGGCGAAGAAGGAGTCGATGAGCCGATCGCGGATCATCTGACGGAACCAGTCCTTCGTCTGTGCCTGGCGCCGTTCCTTCCAATAGCCGACCTTTTCCATCTCCTGCTTGAATGCCTGCACCGTCTCCCACACATCCTCCAGCCCCGTCTTCTTCAATGAAGAGACCGGCAATGCCGTCGAGGTCCAGCCGGGGGATGCGGGCTGCAGGAAATGAAGGATCTGGCGATATTCCCGCACCGTTTTCTTCGCAAGCTTCAGATTATCTCCATCCGCCTTATGGACGACAATCCCATCCGCCAACTCCATGATCCCCTTTTTCATCCCTTGCAGTTCGTCTCCCGCACCAGTGAGAACGAGCAGCATGAAATAATCGACCATTCCACGGACCATCGTCTCACTTTGACCGACGCCGACGGTTTCAATCAAAATCACATCATAGCCGGCCGCTTCACAAAGAAGCATCGTTTCCCTGGACTTCTTATGCACCCCGCCGAGCGTTCCGGCCGAAGGGGACGGACGGATGAACGCGTTCGGATGCTTGGCGAGTTCCTCCATCCTTGTCTTGTCCCCTAAAATGCTGCCCCCCGATAGCGTCGAGCTCGGGTCGATCGCGAGGACAGCGACTTTATGGCCGGCTTCCGCAAGCATGAGCCCGAACGCTTCGATGAACGTGCTCTTTCCCGCCCCCGGCACGCCGGTGATCCCAATGCGGACGCTGTTGCCCGTTTGCGGAAGCAGATCAAGCAATAATTGCTGCCCCGCCTGTTTATCCGCCGCTCTCAAACTTTCCAGCAAGGTGATCCCTTTCGCCAAATCGAGACGGGAGCCTTGCAAAATGTTCTCCCGAAGCTCGTCGATCGGAACCGACTTGTCCTTCTTGACAAACCGTCGCCGACCGGAAGCGGCCATCCCGTCATGGGAGGAAGGGATTCCATCCATCACATGAAGTGCACTGTCATCGATCAAACGGTTGTTGTCTTTCAATCCGCCACTTCCTCATAGCCGAGCGTGCTGTAAATCTCTTCGATCACCTTTTGCGCGGCAACCGGGATGACAGTGCCCGGCCCGAAGATGGCAGTCGCCCCGCTTTCACGCAGGAACGCGTAATCCTGCGCCGGAATGACGCCGCCGACGACGACAAGGATGTCCTCGCGTCCCAATTTCCGCAATTCCTCCCGCAGTGCAGGCACCAATGTCTTGTGACCTGCCGCCAGCGAACTGACTCCGATCACATGGACATCGTTTTCCGCCGCTTGTAAAGCGGTCTCTTCCGGTGTCTGGAATAAAGGGCCGATATCGACGTCGAACCCGAGATCCGCAAAGGAGGAAGCGATGACTTTCGCTCCGCGGTCATGACCGTCCTGCCCCATTTTTGCAATCAAGATCCGAGGACGGCGCCCTTCATTCTCCAGGAACTCGTCCGCCATCGCCTTCACTTCTTTAATTTCCTCCTCGTTGGAGAAGTTGGAACTATATACGCCGCTCACCGAACGGATCACCGCCTTGTGACGCCCCGAAACGCTTTCGATCGCGTCCGAAATTTCTCCGATTGTAGCACGCGCCCGTGCCGCATCTACTGCCATCGCGAGCAGATTGCCTTCCCCGCTGCGCGCGCTTTCCGTCAAGGCCGCCAACGTTTGGGCAACCGCTGTTTCGTCGCGGCTCGCTTTCATTTCATTGATGCGGTCGATCTGTTTTTGACGGACGAGCGTATTGTCGATATCAAGGATGTCGATCGGATCTTCTTGTTCGAGCCGATATTTATTCACCCCGATGATTGCTTCCGATTTGGAGTCGATCTGGGCTTGGCGTTTCGCCGCCGCTTCTTCGATCTTCATCTTCGGCAGTCCGGTTTCAATCGCTTTCGCCATGCCGCCGAGGTCTTCAATCTCCTCGATCAATTCCCAAGCCTTTTCAATCAATTCATCCGTCAGCTTTTCGACATAGTACGAGCCGCCCCACGGATCGATCACTTTTGTCATCAGCGTCTCTTCCTGCAGGAACAGCTGCGTATTCCGTGCAATCCGCGCGGAGAAGTCCGTCGGCAAGGCGATCGCCTCATCCAGCGCATTCGTATGAAGCGACTGGGTATGCCCCATCGCGGCGGCATTCGCTTCGATCAATGTCCGAGTGACATTGTTGAACGGATCCTGCTCGGTCAAGCTCCAGCCCGAAGTTTGCGAATGGGTCCGGAGCGCCAGGCTCTTCGGATTTTTCGGTTCGAACGTCTGCATCATTTGCGCCCAGATTTTCCGTGCTGCCCGCATCTTCGCGATTTCCATGAAATAATTCATGCCGATCGCCCAGAAGAACGACAGCCGCGGCGCGAATGAATCGATATCGATGCCCGCTTTCAAACCGGTTCGGACATATTCCAAGCCGTCCGCCAGCGTATAGGCGAGTTCGATATCCGCCGTGGCGCCCGCCTCCTGCATATGGTAGCCCGAGATGGAAATCGAATTGAACTTCGGCATGTTTTTGGAAGTGTATTCAAAAATGTCTGCGATGATCCGCATCGACATATCAGGCGGGAAAATATACGTATTCCGAACCATATATTCTTTTAGGATGTCGTTCTGGATAGTACCGGCCAGTTTTTCCGGTGATACGCCCTGTTCCTCGGCCGCTACGATGTAAAATGCCATGACCGGCAAAACGGCGCCGTTCATCGTCATCGAGACGGACATCTGGTCGAGCGGGATGCTGTCGAACAAGATTTTCATATCTTCGACCGAATCGATAGCAACGCCCGCTTTCCCGACATCGCCCGTCACCCTTGGGTGGTCGGAGTCATAACCCCGATGCGTCGCAAGATCGAATGCAACGGACAATCCTTTTTGTCCCATGGCGAGATTCCGTTTATAGAACGCATTACTCTCTTCCGCCGTAGAGAATCCGGCATACTGGCGCACGGTCCATGGACGGGAGACGTACATCGTCGGATAAGGCCCGCGCGTGTTCGGAGCGATGCCGGGGAAATCATTCAAATGCCCCACGCCCTCCAGATCTTCTTGCGAATAGATCGGTTTCACATCGATCCCTTCATTCGTCCGGAACGGATTGCCTGCCGACCCGTTTGCGAAAGCATCCGACTGTTTCAAATCGGTAATAGCCACTTGGCTGAAGTCCGGTTTATTCAATATGAGCCCCTCCTTCCACTTTGTGCGCGATTTCCAGCAGCTTTTCGATTTTATTCTGTCCGGCAAATACGAATCCGTCCAAGCCGGCGGACCGCCATTTTTCAGATAACGCCGCATCCACCTTGCCTGCTGCATCCAGCACAACCTGCACCGGACGCTTGGCCAACAGCTCGTCCATCACTTGTTCCGTTTCAGCAGGCGATGCGCAGACGACGGCATAATCCGGCTGCTCGGAAGCGAGCCAATCGAGCGCTTCTTGTGCATTGGCGAAGGCAGGACTCCATTCGGCGCGGATTCCGCCGGTCGCAAGGAAGCCCGTAACAAAGTCCGCACGTGGTTTGAAGTCTTTCAGCGCACCAAACGTCAAGACGGCGGCACGTGGCTGGGAATCTTCGAAACGCTGCCGCAATTGTTCGAACGGAGCCGCGAGACGCTCCGCTGCAGCGACTAAGCCGGAATCGGAAAAATTGGTTGGTGTCAATTCTGCATACACATTCGTGCCGACCAATGATTTTTTGCCCGTTGCCACTTCCTTTTTCCGGGATTCCATCGTTTGCTCGATCCGCCCGGTAGCGAGATAGGCATCATATCCTCCCATCGCATCGATTTCAAGGAACTGTTTCCAAGCCCTTTCCACTAGTTCCGCTGTCAATGTTTCAATGAAATAGGAGCCCCCGGATGGATCAGCCACTTTCGTGACATAGGTTTCCTCCTTGATGACCAATTGAATGTTCCGAGCCAACCGTACCGAATGATCTGTCACGCCGGTCAGTACGTCATGCGGATGGACGGTCAAAGCGTCCGCGCCACCGAGGACGGCTGAAAATGCTTCATTTCCTGCCCGCAGCAAATTGACGTTCGGATCCAGCTTCGAATACGAGCGCAATGAAGTGATCGCCAAAAGCGGAACCGATGGAGCATTCTCCTTGCCATACGCCTGGCTGAACGCTTGCCAGAGCACACGGAATGCCCGGAATTTCGCGATTTCCATGAAAAAATGGGTATCCACTGCGAAACGGACAAAAAATTGTTCCGCAAATTCATCGAAAGTTTCCTGCGATGCCGCAAGTTCCGACGCTTTCGCCAAAGAGAGTGCCAGTTCCGTCACCGCATCGGCCCCTTGGTGATGTACGTCCCATAGATCCGCGCCAAGCGTCCGCACTTGGTCGTAGCCTTGCGGAATCCTCCAGTCCTGCACCGACACGGCCCCTTTCACCGAGGAACGGAATTCGGCGGGAATCCGGTCGAACACTTTTAAAATTGGGTCATCCTTCGATGTGTCCGTAATGAAAACCGGATACTTTTGGATGAAATCCCCCAATTCATCCAAAAGCCGATCATTCCAACTAAGCTGTTTCCTGCCGTCATAGACGATCGCCTCATTTCCTCTTGCCAGCGAATCTTCCAATGTTTTCAAAAATCGCTGTCCGTCTTCCGCTATCGTCTGCTGCGCCACGATCCACCCCGATGTGCTGCTGACAGGCCGGACCGTTTGCAAGCGCGCCTCCAGCTCCCCCAGTGTATACAGAGGTCGCAGTGTAATCCCTTCCACTGTCTTTGTTAAAAGCGATTCAAATGGTTTCCCTTTCAGCGAGTGGACGGCCGTTTCCTTCCATTGCTCGTAACCGGCATCTGGAAATGAAGACGTTTTCATTTTATGTATCGCCATACCCTCCTACACCCCTTCCAAAAATGATAGTTCTTTCTATAGTTTACCTGAGTGGGAGAATTGTTTAAAGTGGAAAAACCCGGAGCCATTTTTCAGCCCCGGGGGAATCACGCTGCACTTCAATAAATCGAAGTAGTTTCAGCGGAAATATTTTCTAGGATCTCTTTCACACGTGCAAGGAATTTTCCGCTGACCAAGCCATCCAATACGCGATGATCCAACGACAGGCAGAGATTGACCATATCCCGTGCAGCGATCATCCCATTGTCCATGATGACCGGACGTTTGACGATCGATTCGACCTGCAAAATGGCGGCCTGCGGGTAATTGATGATGCCCATCGACTGCACCGAGCCGAATGATCCGGTATTATTCACTGTGAATGTCCCGCCTTGCATTTCCGCAGATGTCAGTTTACCCGAACGCACTTTGCCGGCCAATTCATTGATTTCCCGGCCGATTCCTTTAATCGTTTTTTCGTCCGCACTTTTAATGACAGGAACGTACAGGGCCTCCTCGGTCGCCACCGCAATGGAGAGGTTGATATCTTTCTTTTGGATGATCTTGTCACCCGCCCACATGGAATTCATCATCGGATATTCCTTCAACGCTTGCGCCACCGCTTTCACAAAGAAAGCGAAATACGTCAAGTTGAAACCTTCCCGCTGTTTGAATTCAGTTTTCAAGGAATCGCGGTATTGGACGAGGTTCGTCACGTCGACTTCAATCATCGTCCACGCATGCGGCGCTTCATGTTTGGACCGCAGCATATTGGTTGCAATCGCACGGCGGACGCCGGAAACCGGTATTTCGATGTCGCCGGCTGCTGTCGGAATCTCGATAGGTTGCAGTGCCGTTTTCACCGGTTCAGCTGCCGCTTGCGATGCCGGGCGTTCTTCCGTCATGGACGGCTGCTGTTCCGGTTGAGGGGCCGCGGCTTTCGGTATATTTCCGCTCTCTATGATTGCTAGAATATCCTTGCGTGTAATCCGGCCTTCCCGTCCCGACCCTTCGACGAGTGACAGGTCGATATCGTTCTCCTGCGCCAGGCGCATGACCGCCGGGGAATAACGCCCAGCCGCTTTTCCGCGTCGGACCGGAGACGGCGGTTTCTGTGAACCTGCGGCCGGCATTTCATTCGCCGGTTCTTCTTTCGCCGGCACTGCCTCCGGTTGCGGTTCCTCAGTGCTCCCGCCTTCCGCCTCAATCGTGCAGACGACGACACCGACCTCGACCGTCTCCCCTTCTTGGACGATCAGTTCCTTGATCGTTCCCGAAAAAGAGGACGGAATCTCGGCAGTCACTTTGTCCGTGTTCACTTCTGCAATCGGATCGTATTTATTGACAGTGTCACCAGGCTTGACGAGCCATCTTTCTATCGTCCCTTCTGTGACGCTTTCACCAAGTTTCGGCATTTCAATATGTTGAATGGCCATTGGGCATGCCTCCCTCCTTATTCAATACCTTTGCTACGTCCTTTTAAAATTCCGCAAGTTCCCTTGCCGCTTTTTCGACTTTATCGGGATTGACCATGAAGAATTTCTCCATCGTCGGTGCATACGGCATGGCCGGAATGTCCGGACCGGCTAACCGTTTGATCGGCGCATCGAGTTCGAACAGGCAGTTTTCTGCAATGATAGCCGACACTTCACTCAAGACGCTGCCTTCCAGATTGTCTTCTGTCACAAGCAGCACTTTCCCTGTCTTGGACGCCGCTTCGATGATCGCTTCTTTATCAAGCGGATAAATGGTGCGTAAATCGAGGATATGCGCGGAAATGCCATCTTCCGCCAACCGCTCTGCCGCCTGCAATGCAAAATGCACGCATAATCCGTACGTAATAATCGTAATATCGTCGCCTTCGCGTTTGACATCCGCTTTGCCGATCGGCAGGACGTACTCCTCATCCGGGACTTCCCCTTTGATGAGACGGTAGGCGCGTTTATGTTCAAAGAACAGCACTGGATCGTCATCACGGATGGCGGCTTTCAACAAACCTTTCGCGTCGAATGGCGTCGAAGGAATGACGATTTTCAACCCCGGCGTGCTCGCGAACATCGATTCCACCGATTGTGAATGATACAGGGCACCATGGATACCGCCGCCGAAAGGAGCTCGGAAGACGATCGGACAAGACCAGTCATTATTTGACCGATATCGGATTTTGGCCGCTTCGGAAACGATTTGATTGACTGCTGGCATGATGAAATCCGCAAACTGCATTTCGGCGATCGGACGCATGCCGTACATTGCTGCCCCGATCCCGACTCCCGCGATGGCCGACTCCGCCAAAGGAGTATCGAGAGCGCGATATTCGCCGAATTGATCATAGAGCCCGGTCGTCGCTTTGAAGACGCCGCCTTTCCGCCCCACGTCTTCTCCGAGAACGAAGACATTTTCATCCCGTTCCATCTCTTCTTTCATCGCCAACGTGATGGCATCGATATAAGATAATACGGCCATTATTCGTCTCCCCCTTCCTCGGCATACACATGGAGAAGCGCATCCTCGGGCGCGGCATATGGTGCGTTTTCCGCGTAGTCCGTCGCTTCATTCACCGTTTTCATGATCTCTTCATCGATTTCCTGTTCCAGTTCATCTGAGAGGACACCCGCCTCTTTCAAATAGGACGCGAATTTCGGGATTGGATCCAGTTTCCGCTCTTCCGCCAATTCTTCAGCATCCCGGTACAGTCGATGATCGTCATCCGATGAGTGGGCGGTCAGACGATAGCAAACCGCTTCCACAAGACTCGGCCCTTTCCCGCTCCGTGCCCGGTCTGCCGCTTCCTTGACGACTTTATACACTTCAAGCGGATCGGTTCCATCGACAGTGACTCCCGGCATGCCATAGGCGACGGCCCGGTCCGCAACATGTTCGCAAGCAAGCTGTTTTTCCACCGGAACGGAGATCGCATATTTATTGTTCTCCACCATGACGACCGTCGGCAGCTTATGGACGCCCGCAAAGTTCATTCCTTCATGGAAATCCCCTTGGTTAGATGAACCTTCCCCAAGCGTCACAAACGTGATGAAGTCTTCCTCTTTCATTTTTGCCGCAAGCGCCACACCAACCGCGTGCGGTAGTTGCGTTGTAACAGGAGAAGATCCCGTCAAAATCCGGTTTTTCCGTTGCCCGAAATGGCCGGGCATCTGGCGTCCACCCGAGTTCGGGTCCTCTGCTTTGGCGAATGCGGACAGCATCAGCTCTTGCGGCGTCATGCCGAAATGGAGGACGACCCCCATATCCCGGTAATACGGCGCAATCCAGTCTTTTTTCTCGTCCAAGGCAAATGCTGCCCCTACTTGTGCCGCTTCTTGACCTTGACAGGAGATGACGAACGGGATCTTTCCGGCGCGGTTCAACAGCCACATCCGTTCGTCCAAGCGTCTTGCCGTCACCATCGTCTTATATATTTGGAGCGCTTCTTCATTCGTCAAACCAAGCTCTTCATGACGTGTCTTTGCCATTGTAACTCCCCCTATCGGTTACGTGTTTCCGGGTCCGTTCTGTCAAATGGTCCAGGACCGCGTAATTTACATATGAATTGCCAAGCCATCCACTGCCAGGGCAGCTTCCCCCATCACTTCCGACAGGGAAGGGTGCGGATGGATTGTGGAAGCGACTTCCCATGGCGTCGCATCGAGCACCATTGCCAAGCCCGCTTCGGAAATCAAATCAGTGACGTGTGAACCGATCATATGGATTCCCAAAATATCATTGGAGGACTGATCGGCAACAATCTTTACGAATCCGTCCGCATTGCCATTGACAAGCGCTTTGCCGATTGCCATGAACGGGAATTTTCCGACCTTGACATCGAATCCGCGTTCCCTCGCCTGCTTCTCCGTCAATCCGACGCTGGACGCTTCGGGACTGGAATAGATGCAGCGGGAGATTTTCGTATAATCGAACGGCTCCCGCTGCAATCCAGCGATATGTTCGATTGCTGCAATCCCTTCATGGGAGGCGACATGCGCCAGCTGAAGACCGCCGATGACATCCCCGATTGCGTAAATATGACTTTCTTTCGTTTGGAAAGTCGGCTTTGTCCGGATCGTTCCATTTTCGATTTCAATCTCGGTATTCTCGATTCCGATACCTTCGACATTCGCTTGACGGCCGACCGACACGAGCATTTTCTCGGCGTTGTATTCGACCTGCTCACCGTTAACTTCCGCAGTAATCGACACCGTTTCCTCCGATTTGACGAGGGTTTCCGGCAGCACCTTGGCGTCCGTGACAAACCGGATGCCCTTTTGCCCTAGCAGCTTCCGCATTTCTTTGGAAATGTCTTCATCTTCCGTCGGGATAATGCGGTCCGCGTATTCCAAGACAGTCACTTCCACTCCGAAATCATGGAGCATGGAAGCCCACTCGATGCCGATTACACCGCCTCCGACGATAAGCATCGACTTTGGAAGCGCTTCCATCGATAGAGCCCCATCTGATGACATGACCTGTTCTTCGTCGATTTCGAGTCCCGGCAACGTTTTCGGCCTGGATCCCGTCGCAATGACTAAATTCTTCAGCACGAGCATTTCATTTTCTTCTCCGCTTTTCATTTCAACGGATATCGTTCCCGGCATCGGAGAGAAGATCGATGGACCGAGCATTCTTCCAAGCCCTTCATAAATGTCAATTTTCCCTTTTTTCATCAATGCCTGTACGCCGTTATGCAGTTGCTTGACTATTTTTTCTTTCCGTTCCTGCACTTTTGCAAAATTAAGCGCAACGTCCGCAGTATCCACACCAAATTCGGCGGCCTTATTTTTGGCCATATCATATACTTCCGCGCTTTTCAGCAATGCTTTGCTCGGGATGCAACCTTTATGAAGACACGTACCCCCAAGCTTCCCTTTTTCAACGAGCGCAGTTTTCAATCCTAACTGGGCTGCACGGATGGCTGCCACATAGCCCCCGGTACCGCCGCCCAAAATGACGACGTCGTATTCTTGTGCCATATCTATTGCCTCCTAATCTAGTAAATGAACTATTCAGCATAGGGTGAATCGGTCGGAGCAGCAGTTGCTCCAACCGATACCTCATTGGGCTGATTTATCGTCTCGATAGGACGCTTTTCTCATTTTGCAAAAATTGGCTGCGAACTTTTGCGACACGCGCGATCCGTTCTTCCGCTAAGCGGTCTGCAGCGACGTAGGACGGGATGTTGTCCCGTTTTGAAATGGCAAAAATCTTTTCAATGGTGTCATAGATAGTTGCCACCCGTTTCAATGCCCGTTCCCGGTTATAGCCATCCAATTCATCAGCGACGTTGATGACGCCGCCGGAATTGATGACGTAGTCCGGTGCATAGACAATGCCCATTTCATGGAGTTGATCTCCATGGGATGGATCTTTCAATTGGTTGTTCGCCGATCCCGCAATCACTTTCACTTTCAATTGCGGGATAGTGTCATCATTGATGACGGCCCCGAGTGCGCAAGGGGCGAAAATGTCCGCTTCCTGTGAATAGATCTCATCGATCCCGACTGCCGTTGCACCAAACGCCTCCACTGCCCGTTGGACCGCTTCTTCGTTAATATCGGTGACAATCAGTTTGGCGCCTTCTTCATGCAAATATTCGCATAATGAGTAAGCGACATTCCCGACACCTTGGACAGCAATCGTCTTTCCTGCCAGCGAATCATCGCCGAACGCTTCCTTGGCGGTTGCTTTCATGCCTTTGTATATACCGAAAGCCGTTACAGGGGAAGGGTTTCCGGATGAACCCGAATCCGCAGCGGATGTTCCCGTGACATAATCGGTTTCCAAATGGATCAAGTCCATATCCTCTTCCGTCGTCCCCACGTCTTCCGCGGTGATATAGCGGCCATTCAACCCTTCGATATAGCGGCCGAACGCGCGGAACATTTCGTCGTTCTTATCGGTCCGCGGATCGCCGATGATGACGGTTTTCCCTCCGCCGAGATTGAGTCCCGCTGCGGCATTTTTATACGTCATTCCCCGCGCCAAGCGAAGAGCGTCTTCGATCGCCGCTTCTTCACTTTCATACGTCCACATGCGGGCGCCGCCAAGGGCAGGGCCGAGTGTCGTGTCATGGATTGCAATGATCGCTTTGAGACCGGACGTTTTGTCCTGGCAGATCACCAATTGTTCGTAGTCATGTTCTTCTAATTTTTTGAAGATTTCCAATGCAATTCCTCCTCATAATATAAGTCCGTTTATAAGTATATAGGAAATGACAGGTACGTTGGTAGTTCTCAATTCAGATCAAGTCATATTTCTCCAATTTGTAGTAAAGGGAACGTAGCGAAATGCCGAGCCGGTTTGCTGTCAACGACTTGTTTCCGCCATTTTCCTTGAGCGCCGTATCAAGAATTGTTTTTTCATAATCCTCCATGATCGATGCAAGCGTATTCGTCTCCAGCAGGGTCGATTCTAACTCTTTATTTCCCCTGGATGAAAGCGATTTAACCACATTTCCCAGTCCGATGACCGATTCGCCCGGCTCCATATAGATCATCGCCCGACTGAGCACATTCTCCAATTCCCGCACGTTTCCCGGCCAATCATGCTGCTGCAAATGCTTCATCGCTTCCTCTGTAATTTCGCCGATATTCATGCCCAGCTCCCGATTCAGCTTTTCCAAGACCCGCCCGGCAATTTCGGGGATATCCGATTTCCTTGTGCGCAACGGAGGGACATGTATCGCAATCCGGTTGAGCGGGTAATACAACTCTTCAAGTAACTCACCCTGCTGCATCGCTTTTTCCAAGTTCCGCGAACTGGCCGTTATGATCCGAACATCGTACTGGACCGGTTCGGTACCCCCTTTTCTCGTAACGGCCCCCTCTGTGACGAAAGTGGCCAATTTCTGTTGAATTAAAAGCGGCAACTCCGCAACTTCGTCTAAAAATAACGTTCCGTTTTCCGCTTCGCCGATCAAGCCTTTCGTCACTTCCCATTTTCCCAAGCCGCTCAGTTCCTCTTGGCCGAAAATTTCCGCTTCCAACCGGGACGAATGGATCGCGGAACAGTTCACTCGTATGAATTTATTCGGTTTCCGTTCGCTGCCACTATGAATGGCATGGGCAAACAGCTCTTTTCCGGTACCGACTTCCCCACGCAGCAGAACCGGCAAGGACGACTTGGCGGCAAGCTTCGCCAGTTCCACGGAAATCTCCAATTCATGCGAACTTCCGTAAATATCATCGAATGTGTATGTTTCTTCCAATTTACGAATAATGGTGCGGGCCTCTGCCAGTTCATTCATCAAGCTGCGCATCTCCGTTATGTCGTGAATGACGCCGACACTGCCCTTCACTTCCTGGTCTACTATTATCGGAGCGACATTGACGATGACATCCCGGCTATTCTCGCCGATCCTCATACTGACGCCACGGATCGGTTTTTTGGTTTGCAGCACCTTCATATGGATGCTTTCCCCTTCGATGATATCCTCGGATGCCGGCTTCCCGATGATTTCCTCCTCCGTCAGCCCCGTAATCCTCGTATACGCCGGATTGATGAGAATGCCGTTCCCATGCTCGTCAACGACCGAAATCGCATCATCGCTCGAATGGATGATTGCTTCGAGCATCGTTTTCATTTCATTGAGACCGGTCACTTCTTCGGCAAGTGCCACGACTTCCGAAATATCCTTGAATACGGCGAAAGCACCCACTTTATCTCCCGTATTGTTGAATAACGGATAGCGGGAGGTGACGATCTTCAATCCGTTGCCAAGGACCAGTTCCCGATTCATCTCGGCTTTGCCACTTTCATAGACAGCGAGCAGATTGGACATGGGAATCACTTCGTTAATCGGTCTCCCAACAGCATCCTCGATTCGAATCCCCGTCATTTTGGAAGCGCTTTTATTAATGAAGTCGATTTGGCCGTTGGAACTGATGCCGATCATTCCTTCTTCGATCGAATCAAAGACCATCTGCTGCTTATGCATTTCCCCGCGGATCCGCTTTATGTATGTATTGTTCTCTTGGAGCAATTGGACGAGCAGATTGGCAACAGACCCCGGGATGATGACTGAATGGTCCTGCCTGGCTTCAATCAGTTGGGGAAAGATCGATTCGTCCCCCGTCACATCAAAGATGATGTGGACATCATCTGTGAGGAATGACCGCCAATCCGTTCCGTAGGGGATGCCCAATTCCTGCGCACGCCGTATCCCGGGTGCCTCGTTGTTTGTATCGACAATTGCAATTACATTCATGGATTCATGGTGTATGAGAAGGTTCAGCAGGACGGATCCCCCTTCCCCTGCTCCTACTATCAAAACGTTTTGCAAGGAAATTCAAGCCCCCTTCGGATAACTTGCAATCTTTTGCAATTATAAGTTCATCATACACGATTCCACTGCCCTTGACAATTAAATTCATCTCGTCACATATATTTAAATGTTACGAACCGGGATAATGGCTTTTTTGCGGAAAGGGTACGCACTTCTTACAACGCAGGCGATGAAAGCAAACGATATTCACCTCCTCAATGAAGAGGTGGGAAGCGTTGAGGAATGAAGATAAAAGACCTGCAACTAAATTCATTTTGAGTTATAGTGGAAGTAAGTTTAGATAGGAGAACCGCAGAAAGAGTCTTCCGTGACTTGATTTAGTCCGGCTCTTTCTCTTTTTGGAGGGGTTATTGAGACATGGCGCGCCTAATGGCTTTTATCGTTCTGCTGATTCCTGGCCTGATTGCAGCCTGGGGCATCAAATTGATGAGGGATGCATTGTTCGGCATTTTGTATTCTCCGATTCCGTTCGGATGGTTGCAGTTTTTGATCGGTCTCCTCATGATGGCTGGAGGAATCGGCTTCTTTGCAGGTTTCCTTTTGCGTCGGGATCGGCGGACAGGCCGAGTTCAAGAGCGTTTTAAACAAAAATGAAAGAACCTGGACGAGCACATTCGTCTAGGTTCTTTTTCGATTGGTAAAACGTTTAGGAAAATCGGTGATCCATCCCCCGATATAGGAAGGCGGCTGGAATGTCATCGGCTCGTTCCCCGTCACACCATAGATGCGGAGCACTTTCCCGGTGGCCTTCAATTCCCCAAGATAAGGCTCTTTTAAAAGCCGTTTATGCAGATGGAAACCATCCGCACAATGGTACCGGTCCAAATGTGCCCAGTCGACCCCTTTTTTTCGCAGCAAGTAGGCTGTCTCCATCTTCGGATCCAACTGTTTCACCTTTTCCAATACAGCATAGTCAAAGGACGAAATATGGACATGGTCCAATATGGACAGGTGGGACAGAATGCGGGCGATTGAATCGGGCCTTTCCGATACTGTCTCTTTCAGCTCCACATTGAGGACCAGGCTCCGTTGATGGCAAAACGTCACGGTTTCCAACAACGTCGGAATCGGATGCCCCATAAATACCCGCAAAAAACGCTTCCCGACCCGGAGCGCTGCCACTTCCACACCGGTTATCGAAGACACCCTCCTCCGGATTCCAGCAACTCTTGCAAAATCGGGGTCATGGATGACAATTGGAATCCCGTCCTCCGTTATTTGGACGTCCAATTCAATTCCATCGGCTCCGTCTTCATACGCCTTTTCAAAAGCAGCCATCGTGTTTTCAAACCGCGCACCGGATGCTCCGCGATGCGCTAAAATAAGAGGATTAGACATTCAGCACCCCGTCGGCCATTTCAAAAACGCCATTTGTTGAAATGTGCAATGTGGAAGACTTATTTCCGATCCTGATGACTACGCCTGGAAACGCCTCTTTCGTCACTTCGATCTTCGGTGGAGCGGCTTGTTTGATCCTGGCCATACCCAACTGGATTTCCTGGTCCATCTCTAAAATGACGCTCCGATTCTCTTCCAGCGTCTTTTTCAATTTCGTATACGCCTCAAGTTGGACGGCCATACGGCTCCCAGATTCTTGGAACTGTCCTTCGTGCTGCTCCAACCGCTGCACGAGTTCTCGGCGCTCTTTCAATTCTTTCGCCAGAGACTGTATTTCCTTGTAGAGACCTTCTTTATCCGTCCCTTTGGCATGCAGGACCGTCATCCGTTCATGACTGTTTCCAGCGATTGCACACTCGATCAGATGAAGGGCCTCAATATGCCCACCGATAATTTTCCCTTTGTTCTTATCTACAAACACACAGTCCGCCACGACATCTGTACCAATCAAATACAAACCGATATGGACGTTTTTCCCAAACAATTTGCAATTATTTGCGTGCTTGATAAAAATATCGCCTTGCGCCTCGAGGACCGTTTCCCCGCCTCCAAAGACGCCCCCTTTAATGTAAATATCCCCTCCTGAAGAAAGCACCTCTTTGGCATTGGTGACCCCTTCATTCCCCTCAACTGAAATATCGCCCGTTGCCGTGACGGAAAACCCCGGCATGATCGTTCCCCGGATAATAACGGTGCCATCGAATGAAATAGAACCTGTTTCCGGCCCTACATCTCCGTCGATGACTAGCTGCTTCCCAACCCCGACGATGCCGTTCGTATATTCCAAAGCACCGGAATGGACAGCCCGCAACACGATTTTATCGCCTTCCCGGACTTCATAGACCGAAGTTCGGTCATAGTCCAATTTGGCATCTTGCCCTCTCAACGCCGGAACGGAATGGCCGAGTACGTCGGTTCCATCAATCCCTTCCTGCGGAGCTGTTTTCTCCCCCAGCCACTGGCCTTCTTGGATAGGGGTCACAAAATTCATCTCGTAATAATCCGCAGACCCATCTTCACGGATGATCGGCCTTTTCTCAGGCATTTCGATATAGCGTAATCGAGCGTCCGCCCCTTTTTCAGGAGGAGTCCCGATAGCTGCATCAATCGGTTGACCCGGCTCATAAGGATCTTCCCAATACGGTCTTCGTCCATGAATTATACCGGCCTCATCGAGCAATTTTTCCGCCTGTTGAATGATTTTCTCTTTCTCTTGATCAAAATCAGCAATCGGAATATTGATCACAAGCTGAGCCTTCATGCGGTCTTGTGCAATCACCACCTCGATCTCCGGCAGCCAACTGCCGATCACATGCACTTCTTCGGGTTCTGTAAGCGCTTTCCGTAATATTGCGAAGGAGTCAATCCTGAAACGCGGATATTCGCGTGTAATCGCATCAAATGATTTCATTGGAAAGCCGATCTTCTTGGTACGCATCAAAACCTGTTCTCCTTCAACATCCAATTCGAAATATTCGTTTTCGACTAACAACGTCCTTCCCCCCTCAACTTACTCCTCACTGTTAAGTATATACCTTTATGTCGAATGCCGCGAACCTTTTTAGTTGAAGGGGTATGAAAAGTCAGAAAGTTCGGAATGAAAAAGAGCAACTCAGCTGGCCATATGCTCCAAGCGGATCTTGTCCGCAATCATCGCAATGAATTCACTGTTGGTAGGCTTGCTTTTCAAATGATGGACGGTATAGCCGAACATTTTGGAAATGACTTCATAATTGCCTCGATTCCAAGCCACTTCGATTGCATGGCGAATCGCCCTTTCCACACGGGAAGGTGTGGTATTATATTTATCCGCAATTTCCGGATAGAGCACTTTAGTGACCGAGCCCAGCAAGTCAGCGTCCGTGTATACTTTCTGGATGGCTTCACGCAAAAAAGCATACCCTTTAATATGAGCGGGAACACCGATCTCCTTGATGATGGAAGTGATTGTCGTATCGAGCATTTTCTGGCTGACCGCCCCATCGCTTTCCACAATGCCGCTATTTTGCATAAGCGGCGGTGCCGGCTTCGCCGTGCCAGCCACTTTGAAAATCTGCTGGACAAGCCGATCGAACTCGAATGGCTTCAACATGAAATAGGAAGCGCCTAAGGTAGCAGCGTGCGTCATGACGTCTTCCTGTCCGAAAGCGGTTAGCATGATGACATTCGGCATCGTCCCCCGTCCATTCAATGTTTCAAGAACTGCGATGCCATCCAGATGCGGCATGATGATATCCAACAACAGAACGTCCGGGACGTTTTCTTCCATTTTCGTCAAGCACTCATTTCCGTTATGCGCCATCCAAAGAATTTCGATTTCCGGGTGCTTCTCAAAATAAGCGACCATCGTTTTCACAAGTTCTTTATTATCATCAGCAATTGCAATTCTCACTTTTTCCATCCCCATTAGCGGTTCCCTCCTGTTTCGTTTCCCCAATTTCCTGAACTCCGTTACTAGCTCAAGAAAAAATTCGACAACGCATACACCATTCCTTTTTTCAGATATAGAAATGAATCTTCTGACCGATGGTTTCTCTATAATTCGACGGATTCCAATATTTTCTATCGCAATTGTCGAATGCTTCCTCTTGTAAGTGTACCACCAAAAAAAAAAGGAGCCAACCCCATTTTTTGGGTTGGCTCTCCAAATCAGCTATTTTTCCCCGTTTCTCATCGTTTCCAAGAAAAGGCCTGCTCCTTTTTTGGGCTCATCGACGAACATATGGGTAATTGCGCCTGCAAACTTTCCGTTCTGTATAACGGGACTTCCACTCATGCCCTGTAAAATGCCGCCGGTCGCTTCCAACAATTTCGGATCGGTTATGACAAAATGGAATTGTTCTTTCTCGATTTTGGTGATACGAATGGAGAAGGACTCCACTTCAGTCCCCTTCACAGTTGTATAAATCACGGCCTCGCCCAATTTAAGATCACTGGCGTGCATAATCTCCAATGGTTCCGCCAACACTTTTCTAGAAGTGTCTTTCCACGATCCGAAAATTCCGTACACGCTGTTGCGGTTGATCGTTCCTAAAAGTTTTTCATCGTCCACAATCGTAGAGATTTTATAACCAGGGATACCAGGCACACTTTTTTTAATTTGCCCGATTTCCGACAGGTAAATGGACCCTGTTTTGAATAAAGGCGGCGACTTCAGAGAACTGTCGATAATCTGATGACCGAGAGCGCCGTATGTCATTTTTTCCGGATCGACATACGTCAGAGTCCCTGTCCCTTCCGTACGGTCTTTAAGGAATGGAATGAGACGCTTCATTGCCCCGGTGTCCGCCAGGATTTCGCTCGGTTCACCATTACGAAGGACTTGCAATGTAATTTCCTTTTCCCCTTTGATGGAGGAGACGGCTTTCTCGAATTCGTTGAGGACACCGACCGAGTAGTCCTCGACTTGTTCAATCAAATCCCCTGCCTTCAGCCAATTGTCTTTGTCGATCATCACATCATTTGTAACAAAGACACCCGAGAGATCCATTTTTATGCCGATCGAGTGTCCCATCGGAATCAGGCTGTCATGTTGTGCAAATGCTGCACTCGAAGAGAATGGCAAAAAAATGAACAGGAAGAACAACGATATGCCAAATTTCAAATGTCTATTCCATCCCATGGTTCACCTCCCGCTGTAAGATACTAATGGTATGTCCGTTCGCGGGAATGTTATGAGAGGATAAAATGAGCAATAGAAGGACGTGCATACAATTTCGGTGCACGTCTCATCGGAAGGTTTTTTTTCTTTCTATTGCCATTTTCAACAATTCATCTGCATGTTGTAAGGTAAGTGGGGTGATCTCTGTGCCGGATAGCATGCGCGAGACCTCTTCAATCCTTTGTGAGCGGTCAATATCATGGATTGCGGTGCTTGTACGCTCATCCCTCACTTCTTTTTTGATCAAATAATGATGGTCCGCCATCGCGGCGACTTGCGGCAAATGCGAAATGCAGAGCACTTGGGAATGGATTGCAATCGTCGCAATCTTTTCCGCAATCGCTTGGGCAACCCTTCCACTGACTCCCGTATCCACCTCGTCAAAAATGATGGAAGTGATCCCTTGGTGTTTTGAAAAAATCGTTTTCAAAGCGAGCATGAGCCGTGAGAGTTCTCCCCCCGAAGCGACTTTCGCCAATGGTTTCAACGGTTCACCCACATTCGTGGATATGAGGAATTGTACGTCATCTATTCCGGTTCGATCGAAATGTCCGACAGGTCTCCTCTTGATTTCCACTTGAAATACCGCTTTTTCCATATGGAGCTGTTTCAACTGTTCCATTACCGCTTGCTCCAATGAACCGGCTGAGTCTTGTCGAATGATGGACAATTCTTCCGCTTCCACTTCCAGGTCCTGAGCCAATTGTCTCAGTTTCTCCTGTCCTTCCGCCATCCGTTCATCCCGGCTTACCAAATTATCGAGTTCTTCCGCAATCTGCTCCCGATACAGAACGATATCCTCAATCGTTTTTCCATATTTGCGTTTCAATGAAGTGAGCAAGGCGAGTCGATCTTCAACAGCTTCCAGACGATTCGGATCAAACTCCATGTCATCCAATATGTTTTTCAATTCGTGTGCAGTATCTTGCAAGGAATAAAAGCTGGATGCAACTACTTCTGCATGGGATTGCAAGTTCTTATCGACAGATGCCGCATCCTCTAAGTCGCTCATAGCGGATCCAAGCCAATCCAAAGCATGCGTATCCCCGCTGATCGATTCGTAAGCCGTATTCAACCGCTCAAAGAGACGATTGAAATTTTGCAGCTTCCGCTTTTCCTCTTCCAGTTCCTCCTCTTCCCCGATGACGAGGGAAGCGGCATCGATTTCTTTCAACTGGAAAGAATACAGATCAATTCGTTGGGCTACTTGCTGCTCATTTTCATCGGCCATCTCCAGCTTATGTTTCAACTTTCGATATCGCTCATAAAGTTCAGTATAATCTTCGTATGTACGGATAAGTCGATTTCCCGCAAAATGATCAAGCAGATGGATATGTCTTTTTTCAAGCATCAGTTCCTGGTTTTCATGTTGGCCATGGATATCGATGAGCTGGGAACCGATCTCTCTTAAATTAGCAATTGTCACCATTTTACCGTTAACGCGGCAAACCGTTTTCCCGTTTGCATTCAAATCCCGGCGTAAAATGACAACGCCATCTTCCGTTTCGATGCCGATTTCCTTCATTTTCGTAAGGACCGGATGGCCGGGATCGTCGATTGTGAACAGCCCTTCCAGTTCAGCCTTTTTGGCGCCGTGGCGGATGAATTCCTGGGATCCACGCCCGCCCGCTAACAATTGGACCGCGTCAATGATGATGGATTTACCGGCACCTGTCTCTCCTGTCAACACGGTTAAACCATCTTGAAATGTAACTTCCAACTTTTCAATAATAGCAAAGTTTTGAATGGATAGTTCACTTAACAATCATGCTCACCTCTTTTGCAATTCCTTGCCGATCAGTTCAAAGCATAGCCAATAGTCTTTCCCGCACCTCAATGGTAAGCAGTTCCTCCCGGCAAATGATCAAACAAGTATCATCCCCGCAAATTGTGCCGAGGATATCCTCCCAACCGAGTTGGTCAATGAGGGATCCGACCGCATGAGCATTTCCAGGAATCGTTTTCAGAATGATAAAATAGCCGGCGCTGTCAATGCTGACAAAGGCATCCGTCATCATCCGCTGCAATTTTTCTTCCGTGTTAAACCGTTGGGACGTCGGCAAGCTATACTTATACCGCCCATCCTGCAAAGGGACCTTGATGAGATGCATTTCCTTTATATCGCGGGAGACGGTCGCTTGGGTGACGGCCACACCTGATTTTTTCAAGAAATCGACAAGTTGGTCCTGTGTTTCGATTTCGAAATTTGAAATGATATCCCGGATCCGTATATGTCTCTGCCCTTTATTCAATACCATCACTCCGATACATATTGGTGAAACCATCCGACTGCCATTCCATACGGGAGGTTGATCGGTTAATGAAAAGCGCACATAGAATGCGCGCTATTGTAAACTCTTATGTGCTTCTTCAATCAATTCCTTAAATGACTGCTCATTCGACGTCTGTTCCACTTCCCGAACCGAACGTAAATGGAAAAGGAACTCGATATTCCCTTCTCCTCCCGTTACGGGCGAGTAGGAGGCAGCTCGCAATTCAAACCCTTCCGCCGCGGAAGCTGTTGCAATTTTGATCAATACCTCCAGATGGATGTCCTTTTCCCGGACGACGCCCTTCTTCCCCACTTTCCCTTTACCTGCTTCGAATTGGGGTTTCACAAGAGCGACCACGTCCCCGCCCTCCACCAAAATCCGTTTCAGAGCGGGCAAGATGAGTTCCAATGAAATGAAAGAGACATCGATTGTCGCAAATTCAGGCAGCCCTTCCGAAAACAAGTCGGGAGTGGCATGCCTGAAATTGGTGCGTTCCATCACGGTGACCCTGGGATCCTGCCTGATTTTCCAAGCTAATTGGTTATAGCCGACGTCCAATGCATAGCAATGCTTCGCTCCGTTTTGCAAGGCACAATCGGTAAACCCTCCTGTAGAAGAGCCGATGTCCAGAACGATCTTCTCTTGGACCGTGACATCGAACACTTCCAGAGCCTTTTCCAATTTGAGCCCGCCCCTGCTAACATATTTGAGGGCTGACCCTTTGACGGTCAACGGAGCATCGACCGGGATTTTCTCCCCTGGTTTATCCAGCCGAGTTTCAGCGGTGTAGACAATCCCGGCCATGATGGACCGTTTCGCTTGTTCCCGTGTCTCGACGAGCCCCCGGGCGACCAACAACACGTCGACCCGCTCCTTCTCGATCCGGCTCATCCTAAACGTTCCCTCTTCGTAACATGGCTATAAACCATCTCTTCCAATTCGTCCGCCAGATGATCGGCAGTCAGGCCGATTTCCGTCATCAGCTCTTCCACATTGCCATGTTCGATATAACGATCCGGAATCCCCATTCGCCGGATCTTGGATGTGGAATAATGTTGATCGTTTGCGTATTCCAGAACGGCGCTTCCAAAACCGCCCGCAAGCACTGCTTCCTCCAACGTGATGAAAGGCATCCCGGAACGTAACAGTTCATCAAGCATCGCCGTGTCCATCGGTTTGATGAAACGGGCGTTGATCACTTTCACGCTGATTCCTTTCGACATCAGCTTTTCGGCCGCCTTCAAGGCCATCGGTATAGTCGTACCGAACGTCAACACAGCGATGTCCGAACCTTCCCGCAGCACTTCCCAAGAGCCGATCGGAATTGGATGCAGTTCTGCATCCATCGGCACGCCCAGCCCGTTGCCCCGTGGATAACGCAGTGCAATCGGACCCGCGTCATAGTCGATAGCCGTTTTCACCATATGCTGACCTTCGTTTTCATCCTTCGGCATCATAATGACCATATTCGGCAAATGTCTCAAAAAGGCGATATCAAAAACGCCTTGGTGGGTTTCGCCGTCTGCACCGACAAGGCCGGCACGGTCGATTCCAATGAAGACATTCAAGTTTTGCCGTGATATGTCATGGAGCACCTGGTCATACGCACGTTGAAGGAAGGTCGAGTAAATCGCAAGGAATGGTTTCATTCCCTGCGTTGCAAGACCTGCCGCCATCGTGGCCGCATGCTGTTCCGCAATACCCACGTCAAAGAAACGGTCCGGAAATTCGGCAGCAAACGATTCCAGCTTGGACCCGACCGGCATAGCCGGCGTGATGGCAACGATCCTTCTGTCATTCCGCGCCAATGTCCTGACCGTCTCGGCTATCAACCCGCTCCAGGAAGGTGCTGTAGAAACGGACTTCACGAAGGCTCCGGTTTCAATCTTATAAGGGCCTGTCCCATGCCAAGTTCCAATTTTATCGTGTTCAGCCGGCAGATACCCTTTCCCCTTTTTCGTAATTACATGAAGAAGGACCGGCCCTTCCACCTTTTTGGCATATTGAAAATTCCGCTCCAACTCCGTGAAATCATGTCCGTCCACCGGACCTAAATACGTAAATCCAAGCTCCTCGAAAAAGACCCCTGTGACGAGCAAATATTTCAGACTATCTTTCACTCGTTCGGCTGCAGCAGCCACTTTGCCGCCGATTGCCGGGATCCGTTTTAAAATATATTCCAGTTCGTCCTTCGCCGTATTATACTTGCCCGCTGTCCGCAACTTGCCCAGGACGTTGTGAAGGGCGCCCACATTCGGAGCGATCGACATTTCATTGTCATTCAAGACGACAATCATATTCGTCTTTTCATGGCCGATATGATTCAGCGCCTCCAATGCCATTCCACCTGTCAGAGCACCGTCGCCGATGACAGGAATCACATAATTGGAATCCCCTTTAATATCCCTCGCGGCAGCCATCCCCATAGCAGCAGACAGAGAGGTGGAACTATGGCCGGTTTCCCAGACGTCATGTTCGCTTTCCGTCATCTTGGGAAAACCGCAAAGACCTTTATATTGCCGGAGCGAATCAAATTGGCATGCCCGCCCCGTCAGGATTTTATGAACATACGACTGATGTCCGACATCCCAGATGATCTTGTCGTCCGGACTGTCGAAACAGCGATGCAAAGCGAGCGTCAATTCGACGACTCCCAAGTTCGGACCGATATGCCCACCGGTCACGGAACCTTTCTCAATAAGGAACTTCCTGATTTCTTCGGCAAGCTCCAACAGCTCTTCGCGATTCAGGTTCTTTAAAAAAGATGGACTTGTAATCTCAGTCAGATCCATCATTATCACACACCTTCATAAAATGATTGCTTCGGATGACGATTCGCTTAGTACATTATAACAAGAAGGACGCCTTAAACAACAAATTGTTCGCTCAGCTGTTCCGTTCCACGATATAATCGGCAAACATCCTTAGCATGTTTGAATCATCACCAAGGAAACCAATCGCTTCTTTCGCTGTTTGATGGTGGTATTCCAGACGTTCGATCGCTCCTTCCAACCCAAGGAGGGATGGATAGGTGGATTTCTGGCTCGTTGTATCGCTGCCGGCGGTCTTCCCTAATTGTTCGGTCGTGGAAGTGATGTCCAAAATATCATCCTTGATTTGGAAAGCGAGCCCGATGTTTTTGGCATAAGACCGTAACCGGTCGGATCCTTCTTCATCCAGATCGCCAAGGATGGCACCCGCTTCGATACAGAACGATAGAAGAGCACCCGTCTTATTCAAGTGGACGGTTTCCAATTCCTCCAAGGATAGTTGCTTCTCTTCCCCTTCCATGTCCAATATTTGGCCGCCGACCATCCCTTCCGCCCCCGATGCGGAGCCAAGCAGCTTCATGATTGCAACCGTCTTTTCCGGCGGCGTGGAGTCGAGTTCGGTCAGACTGCGGAAAGCCAACGCTTGCAAAGCATCCCCCGCAAGAACAGCAACCGCTTCTCCGAATACCTTATGGTTCGTCGGCTTGCCCCGTCTGAAATCGTCGTCGTCCATACACGGTAGATCATCATGGATTAGGGAATATGTATGGATCATCTCGACTGCACATGCAACCGTCAGTGCATCTTCCGAACGGCTTCCGATATCTTCGAGAGTGGCAAGGACGAGTAGAGGCCGGATCCGTTTCCCTCCAGCGTCAACGGAATATGCCATCGCCTTTTTCAAGTTTTCCGGCATATTGGTCGATGTTATTAATTCGTGCAGCCGCTGATCGATCAATGGCAAGCGTGTTTCAATGAATTGCCGTAATGCTTCATGCATTCGTTTCTCCACCTTTCGAAGGTTCGAATTCCGTTTGATTGCCCTCTTTATCAATTATGGAGATGAGCTGTTTTTCAGCGTCCTGTAATTTATTGTGACAATAAGCTGACAGTTCCATCCCTTTTTTATATAAAAGAATCGCGTCTTCCAACGGCACATCGCCGTTTTCTAATTTCTGGACAACTTCTTCCAGTTTGTACATGGCCTCTTCAAAGCGGATTGCTTCTTTTTCCATTTACATTTCCTCCCCATTTTGTAGGGTGACCGATTGGATGCTCGCTTCGATCACGCCATCCTGCAACCGGATCTCCACCTCATCCCCGACCTCCAGTCTTTGGACGGAGTTTGCCACTTTGCCATTTTGATAAAGGATGGAAAACCCCCGATCCATGACGGCCAGTGGATTCAAAGCTTGCAGCATGCGGATGGCCGATTTGAAACTTTCATCCTTTCCTCTGAGCTGCTGGTAGGCGGCCCGGGTCAGCCTTTCGGTCAACGCATCGACGAGACGGCTGCTTTCTTTGATCTGCTTTTCCGGAGCATAAAACGTCAAAAGAGAGTGAAGTCTTTGCAGTTCGCTTTTTTGCCGGGTCGTCAAATCGGTCCGGCTCCGGTCCAGCCGGCCTTCCAAACCGATCAGCCGTTCCATGAAAGGACGGTATAATCGTTCCGGAAATTGCAAAGGATACGAAGATTGCGCGGATGCCAGGCGTTTCCGTTCCGCCTGGATCTGGTTGGACAGGGAACGGTACAACATCCGTTTGCGGTCCAATAGCCGTTCGATCAATTCCTCCCTTGCCGGAACCGCCATTTCTGCGGCCGCTGTCGGCGTAGGCGCTCTGCGATCGGAGACGAAATCGGCAATGGTCGTATCCGTTTCATGTCCGACAGCACTGATGACAGGAATTCGGCAGGAAAAGATGGCTCTTGCGACGGATTCTTCATTGAAAGCCCAAAGATCCTCGATCGATCCGCCTCCCCGGCCGACGATCAGGACATCGATCGAACCGTGGGCCTCCGCCTGCGCAATAGATTGGATGATGGAAGGCGCCGCTTGCGGTCCTTGGACAATCGCCGGAAACAGGATGATTTCCGCCAAAGGATAGCGTCTGCCGATTGTCGTGCAAATATCTTGTATGGCCGCCCCCGATTGCGCCGTGATGACCCCGACTTTTTGCGGGAACGGTGGCAATGGCTGTTTCCATCTTGGATCGAATAATCCTTCTTTTCCCAAACTCTCTTTCAATTGCTCGAATGCAAGATAGAGAGCTCCGATTCCGTCGGGCTGCATCGTCTGTGCGTATAATTGATATTGCCCGCTCGCTTCATAGACATTGACATCGCCAGTGATAAGCACATTCATACCGTTTTCCGGCCTGAATTGCAAACCGCTTGCCGCAGACCGGAACATCGCTGCCTGGATTCGGCTCTTTTCATCTTTCAACGTAAAATAGAGGTGGCCGCTCGGGTGACTTTTGACGTTCGATAACTCCCCTTTTACATAGACATTGCGCAAATGGGGATCGGCGTCGAATTTCCGTTTCACATATTTCGTCAGCGCTTGTACAGATAAATAAGGATTCCCGGCCAACCGCACCGCCTCCTGTTCAATGACGTACAGAAACGCTGTCTTTCCAATGGAAAACAGCGTCCGTCGTGTTCGTTATTATGACTGCGGGCATCTTCCATCGGCGAAAGCCTGTTCCGCACTTTGCAATGTATTTTTCAAAAGCATCGTAATCGTCATCGGCCCGACACCGCCTGGAACCGGTGTAATGGCGGAAGCTTTTTCCTTGGCCGAATCAAAATCGACGTCTCCGCATAACTTTCCGTTTTCATCACGATTCATCCCGACATCGATGACGATTGCCCCGTCTTTGATGTATTCATCGGTAATGAATTTCGTCCGACCGATTGCCACGATCAAAATATCCGCCTGCTTTGTATAGGAAGACAAATCTACGGTTTTCGAATGGCAATACGTCACCGTCGCATCCTTCTGCAACAGCAATTGCCCCATCGGTTTGCCGACGATATTGCTCCGTCCGACGATGACCGCATGTTTGCCGCGGATATCCACTCCTGTCCGCTCCAGCAGCTTGATAATTCCATAAGGGGTACAGGAAATGAAAGACTGCTGACCGATGATCATCTTTCCAACGTTTTCCGGATGGAAGCCGTCTACATCCTTTTCCGGTGCAATTGCACGGATCACGAGATTTTCATCAATATGATCCGGCAATGGCAGTTGGACAAGGATGCCATGGATGGTTGCATCTTCATTCAGTTTTTTGACATGATCCAATAGTTCTTCTTCGGATACAGTGGCAGGCAGCTGGATCAGTTCAGATTTCATGCCTGCTTCCACGCTGGATTTTTGTTTGTTTTTCACATATGTATGGGATGCTGGATTGTCACCGACGAGAATGACGGCAAGGCCTGGTTGGCATCCCTTTTCCGTAAGTTCCCGGACTCCTTCTTTGATTTCTTCCCGTATTTCTTTTCCTATTGCTACTCCATCGATCAGTTTGCCAGTCATATTTCATCCTCCAAATCATTACGCGTAGATCTTTCATCGAATTTTGATAAGACCCCGTTTACAAAACGTCCGGATTTTTCATCCCCGAATGTCTTGCACAATTCAACCGCCTCATTCAGAATGACCCGGTGCGGGGCATCGTCGGTAAAAAGCAATTCATAGACGGCGAGCCGCAGCACAGTCCTTTCGATTTTCGGAAGCCGTTCCAGCGACCAATTTTCGAGCCTCTCCGTAAGGGCTGCGTCGATTTCGGACTTGTGCTGGACCGTTCCGCGAACTAGCTGTTCATAGAAAGGGTTTGCCGGACGTTCGGTTATATAATGGATCGCTTCGTCAACGGATAATTCCATTGTAGTATTATCCAGCTGGAACAGCGTTTGCACCGCTTTTTCCCGCGCTTCTCGTCGTTTCATGTAAAAGTCTCCTCCACTGCTGTATCTCTGAAGCTTTATCATACCACATTTCAATCGATAGGATACAGTGTTACAAGCTAAAAAGAAGGGTACGGACTGAAAGGGGGACGGCTCGGTTGTCCTCCCTAAATGGAAGGGCTGTCCCAAAGCCGATTACCGACTTTTGGGACAGCCCTTGGATTATTCTGATTCCTTTTCGAACTCGATACCGGTTATATGGATATTGACCTCTTTCGTCTCAATTGAGGTCATATGGAAGAGTGCATGGCGGATCTGTTTTTGGATTTCCGTCGCCACTGTCGGGATGGAATAGCCATATTCCACCACGCAATAGACATCGACGACCAATCCGTCCTCTGTCCATTCCGTTTTGACACCCTTGCCATGATTCACTTTCCCGAACTTTTCCGCAACGCCTGTGGCAAAGTTCCCCGTCGTGTTTGCGACACCTTCCACTTCGGTCGTTGCAATTCCAATGATCACTTCCAGAACTTCAGGAGCCAGCTGGACGCGTCCCAGCTCGATATTTCCTGTCGAAGCTTTGCCGGCAATCGACGGTGCTGCCTTTTCAGCCATCTGGAACCTCCTCCCATCAGTCCATAATGTCGTATTTTTCCAGGAACTTCGTATCGAAATCACCTGACTTGAACACTTCATGATCCATTAAATTCAAATGGAACGGAATAGTCGTATCGACCCCTTCGATGATGAATTCATCCAATGCACGTTTCATCCGGGCAACCGCTTCTTCCCGCGTATTGCCGTGGACGATCAACTTCGCGACCATCGAATCATAGAACGGCGGAATCGTATAGCCGGGATACATAGCAGAGTCGACGCGGACGCCGAAACCGCCTGGCGGCATATACATTGTCACTTTCCCTGGAGACGGCATGAAATTCTTGGATGGATTTTCTGCGTTAATACGGCATTCAATGGCCCATCCGTCAATTTTCACATCCTCCTGGCTATAAGCAAGCTCTTCGCCTGCAGCGACTTTCAACTGCTGTTGGATCAAGTCGATGCCCGTAATCATTTCAGTGACCGGATGTTCCACTTGGATCCGCGTATTCATTTCCATGAAATAGAATTTTTGATTGATATGATCGAAAATGAATTCCACGGTCCCGGCTCCGCGATAGTTGACGGCTTGTGCAGCTTTGACCGCCGCTTCCCCCATCTCGGCACGCAGCTCAGGCGTCAACGCAGGCGATGGTGCTTCTTCGACGAGCTTCTGCATACGGCGTTGAATCGAGCAATCACGTTCTCCAAGATGGATGGCGTTCCCATATTTATCGGCTAGGACTTGCACTTCCACGTGACGGAATACTTCGATGTACTTTTCAAGGTAGACCCCCGGATTGCCGAAAGCGGCTGCCGCTTCCTTCTGGGTGATCTTGATGCCTTTCACCAATTCGTCTTCATCCCGCGCGACGCGAATCCCTTTTCCTCCACCGCCTGCGGTCGCTTTGATGATGACCGGGAATCCGATTTCATTTGCGACTTTCAATGCTTCTTGTTCATCCGCAACGATACCGTCCGATCCCGGGACAATCGGCACACCCGCTTGTTCCATCGTGTCGCGTGCGACGTCTTTTGTTCCCATGCGGGAAATGGCATCCGATGTCGGACCAATGAATTCAATATTCACTTCTTCGCAAAGCTCGGCAAAGCTTGCATTTTCAGCAAGGAACCCGTAGCCGGGATGAATGCCGTCACAACCTGTCAGTTTGGCAACACTGATGATATTCGAAAAATTCAAGTAGCTGTCTTTCGATAAACGAGGGCCGATGCAGTACGCCTCATCTGCCAGTTCCACATGCAGCGCCTCTGCATCCGCTTCCGAATAGACAGCGACCGTTTTGATGTCGAGTTCTTTACAAGCGCGGATAATTCGGACAGCGATCTCCCCGCGATTTGCGATCAATACTTTTTTCATAGGTCGAAATCCTCCTTAATTCGTTTTGACGAGGAAAAGAGGTTGTCCGTATTCAACGAGCTGGCCGTCTTTTACAAGGATTTCAACGATTTCCCCTGAAACTTCCGCTTCGATTTCATTGAATAATTTCATCGCTTCGACGATGCAAACGATGGATTCCGGGTTCACTTTGTCGCCAGCCTTGACGTAAGCAGGCGCGTCTGGTGAAGAGGCAGAATAGAATGTGCCGACCATCGGAGATGTGATTTTATGCAGATCAGCGTTATTGGCAGCCTCAGCGGCGGGCGCTGATGCTTGTGACTCTTCCTGTTTGACGGCAGGAGCCGGCTCAGCTGCTTGTCCTTGTGTCGAGTCCGCTTGTGGCTGTTGGACCGGAACCGTCGTTGCAGGTTGTGGTACCGCCATGACCGTCGGTTGGGTTTCGCCGCCTTTTTTCAATTTAATTTTAGTGCCTTCTGCTTCGTAAGAAAATGTTTCAATGGATGACTGATCGATGAGTTTAATGATTTCGCGGATTTCTTGAATTTTCAACATGAATGATTCTCCTTACCTTCATTTTAATTACACCCACCATTCATTTTAGACGTTTTAGCTTCATAATGAAATAGCAAACCTTCTTTTAATCGAATCTTCACCCAAAATGACTAAGAATTCATCCTTGGAAATAAAAAAAAGACCCTTTCCAGGGCCTGAATTATTGGGTGCCTCCCGTGAAATCGACTTGCACTTCCCCGGCATCATCCCAGCTCGTTTTCACATGATGGATAATTTGATCCGCCATCTGCTTGGAGTGACCTTCCGTGGAAAGGACCGTCACCTTCACTTTCCCGTCCTCCGACCGTACAAACGCGTCGGTATAGCCGAGTGCTTTAATCTCCATTTCGAGCAATGCTTCCGTCGTGGATAGTTTCGATAATGCAGCCATCTCTTCGTACGCCGAATTCTTTTGTTCTGCCGTGAAATCGGAGGAAGTCATTTTCGTTTCCAGTTGCTCATGGAGCTTGCTCCGTTCATTGCGGACTTCCATCCGCATCTCCTCAAATAGGACGAGTTCGGCAAAAACCGGTTTTGTCTCATCTGCAACGGTCTCTTCCGTCAGTTTGGTGGCATCGGTCGTCTCTTTCGTGAAGATGGCCATCCCGTCGAACGGCATCGGCGCCCGTTCTTTTACATAGTAAATGGAGATGACGGCGACCAAGCTTAGCAATGTCAAAAACCAGACTGTTCTCTTATTCGTTTTCATTCGTACTCCCCCTTTTCTTCATTTCAACGATGACGATGCGATGTTCTGGCAACTGGAGGACAGCCGATAGGATCCTCGATAGTTCACTACGTAGTTTGAAATCTTCAGCACCTTCCGCGATGACTAAAATACCTTGCAATTCACTTCCTTTTTTTCCCGACGTCCCGGACAGGGAGAAATAATCGGTCAGAGGAGCGGATGTCCCATTGTTATCATGATGGAAGTAGATCGACACTTCCCCGATCCCTTCGATTTCCTTCAGCGCCTCTTTTAGCGTAGAAAATTCTTTGCTCTCCTCCTTCCCCTCCCCGATCCCGCCAAGTTTTGGATTGATGAGAAAGATGACGAAGATCATAAAGGTCCCGAGAAGAATGGTCTGCATTTTTTTCGATAATTTCTTCATAATCTCACCATTTTCATTCATTGAGCCTGTTGTATGACCTGTCATCAATGATCCATTTTATGCTCCTTCAGAGGAACCTATGACCAAATATCGAAAAGAACGATTGAAGAATCCAGATGCCGACTGCAATTTTAATGAGCGGGATGAATTCTTCTTCTTTATCATCGGGCAATAGCAAAAGAAGAAAGGACGAGAAAACGGATATCAATAAGATGCCGATCAGAAAGATTCCATAGCCCGACCTCATTTCATCGTAGTGAATAACTTGATGAAGACGATGGACACCAGGGATGTGTAGATGAAGGCAAACGAGATCAGAAACGATACAGCGCAGAGGACAAACAACGTTTTACCGATATCATCCAAAATACCTGCTATATCCTCATCCGCAAACGGTTCGATCAATGCCGCAGTCCACCGGTAAAAAAAAGCGACGATGAGTGTCTTGAGGGAAGGAACGAGCGCGACGGTCCAAACCGTGACCATCATCCACCCCCCCGCAAAGACGCTGGCCCCCGAAGAATACCGACCCATCGTCCCGATCGTATCGGTCATGAAGGAACCGATGAGAGGGATATTCTGGCGGATCAATTCTCTCACCGGTTCACTTGTCAAACCGGAAATCGCCCAAGACATCGTCCCGCCGGCTGTTATGAAAATTGAATAGGTCGCCACCGTCGCCGAAACTACAGCGAGAAGAGTTGTCCGCACCATGTCCGCCATTCGGCTGAACGGCACATCGGGAAGCAATCGGGAAATCAAATCGAACAGGAAAGTCGCCGTCAATAAGGGAATCAATAGACGTTCTGCCAAAACGACCGCTCCGTTTGCAAACAGCAGCATCGCCGGCTGGAAATTGAGCAAGCCGAATGCCCCGCCCGCCATCACCATACCTGCAGACAAAACCGGGTAGATCGAAATGAAAATCAAGGAAATCGAACGTGCGATATCCCGGATCAAATCAAGGTGGCCCATAGCCGGCTGCAGGGCAACGCTGACAATTAGGATGATGAGCAGGATCCTCGTCCATTTTGAAAAGGAAGGAAACAAAAAGTCGGCCATTAATGCCATGAAAGCCGAAATGATGATGATGGCGAAACTGGACAGGACCGTTCCCAGTATAGTTTCGATGAATGCAATCATGGAGGCATCTTCCGATCATTTAGAAATGAGTGAAGTCAATATTTCGATTAAACTGGATGTCTGCGGAATCCATAACGTCAAGATCGCTAGTTTCACCACGAAATGAGATAGGGCCGCCAGTGAACGGTAGCCCGCCTCTTCAATATGGCGCGCAATCAAATCCGAGAGGAAAAAGAGGATCGCACTGCCGATCAGCAACTTGGCGAACGGATCGGGAAGCGGTTGGAATAATTGGATATAGGTCTTAGTAAACGGAATGATGATGACGAGTAGCGATTGGAATAAAAAGAAGAAAAACAGCACCGTATATAACAACGGATGGAGTTTCGGCACAGCGAACGACAAAAGCAGCAGGACGAGAAACACAAGGATGACATAAAATAAGGTGGCCATCAAACCGACATCGACAGCCATTGGAAAAATTCCACGATTTCCGTAAAAAAGATTTTTAAGAACCGCAGCATTTCGGCTGTAATATAAAGATAGGCGAGAAGGAACAGGAAAAAGGAGAATTCCTTTTTGCCGGTTTGTTCGAAGAAGATATGAAGGATGCCGATCACAAGCCCGATCCCGGCAATCCGTAGCAAGTCATTCAATTCCATCCGGTACTCCCCCCATTGCCTTATCTTATGAGGAGTGTTCGAGGACTAGAACACAAAAAAACACCCCTCAGCCCAATTGGGAAAGGAGTGTTCGATAATGGGCTTCTTATGCCCGTGAAACGTATTCGCCTTCTTCTGTGTTAATGATCAGCTTATCACCCGTGTTGACGAAGAATGGAACTTGGACGATGAGGCCGGTTTCCATTTTGGCCGGTTTCGAGCCGCCGCTCGCCGTATCGCCCTTGATGCCTGGTTCCGTTTCGATGACTTCGAGCGTCACCGTGACTGGAAGTTCGACGCCTAAGACTTCATCTTTATAGGAGACGATATGAACTTCCATATTTTCTTTCAAGTATTTCAATTCTTCTTCGATTTGTTTGGAAGGCAATTCGATCTGTTCGTAGGATTCGTTGTCCATGAATACATGATCGTCTCCGTTGGCATACAAGTATTGCATGCGGCGGTTGTCGATCTGTGCCTTCTCCACTTTCTCTCCCGCACGGAATGTCTTTTCATTGACGTTGCCGGAACGGAGGTTACGCAATTTCGAACGGACGAAGGCTGCTCCTTTTCCTGGTTTCACGTGTTGGAAATCGATGACACGCCAGATGTCGCCGTCAAATTCAATGGTCAGGCCAGTTTTAAATTCGTTTACTGAAATCATTATGATTCCTCCATTTGTTTAATAGTTATAAGATGAGAAGTTGTTTGGTGGAATGCGTCAGTCGTTCATTGCCCGTCTCCGTTATGATGATATCATCCTCGATCCGGACGCCTCCGATGCCGGGCAGGTAAATTCCCGGTTCCACCGTGACGGCCATATTCGGTTGGAGCACCGCATCCGAACGGAAGGAAAGAGTAGGCCCTTCATGCACTTCAAGACCAATACCATGGCCAGTTGAATGGCCGAACGCTTCGCCATACCCTTTGGATATAATATAATCCCGGGCGATTGCATCCGCTTCGATCCCTGTCATGCCCGGCTTGATTTTTCGCAATGCCAGTTCCTGTGCCGCTAACGTGATGTCGTAAATTTTTTTCATTTTGACCGAAGGCTCTCCAACAGCAACAGTACGTGTGATATCTGATATATACCCTTCATAGTACGCACCGTAATCCAACGTCACGAGTTCTCCCGATTCGATCACTTTATCCGTTGCCACGCCATGAGGCAATGCCCCACGCGATCCCGATGCGACAATCGTGTCAAAAGAGGAGGATGCGGCGCCGAGCTTACGCATGAAAAACTCCAGTTCATTGGAGACCTCGAGTTCAGTCACGCCTGGTTTGATGAATTTGCAAATATGGCTAAATGCTTCATCTGCGATGTGGGCCGCTTTTTTCAAAATGGCAATTTCAGCTTCCGTTTTGATGAGCCGCAGCTTCTCCACTACGCCCGATACCGGTTTCAGCTCAGCGGCGACTTGTTGATCATACAATTCGAACATGCCGTATGTGAGATCGTCCTTTTCAAACCCCAATGTCTGTAAGTTCATTAACTTTGCCTGATTGGCCACTTCGCCGATCACTGTTTTCGAGTGTTGGACAATGCGGTACCCTTCCACCTGCTTTTCCGCCTGCTCCATATAGCGGAAATCTGTGATAAAAACAGCATCCTCCGCCGAAACGACGGCGACCCCGGCTGTACCTGTAAAGCCGGTCAAATAACGCCGATTATACGGATTCGTGATGAGCAACGCATCGAGTTTCTGCTCTTGAAGAAGTTGACGCAGTTTCGTCAATTTCACGATTGCATACCCCTTTTCCCTATTTTCCAGATCCGGCGAGTCCCTTGCTATGTATATCGGCAATCGGGAATGAAACGCCAGCCGCAAGATCTGTAACCAGCCATCATCCCTGCCGTTATTGACAGTGCCTTGTTCCATGGTCAAGTTTTCCAGATGTCGACTCCGCGTCCAGGTTGTGGAAGGGACCTGACTTAGACAGAGGCAAACGCTCACACGCCGCCCCATTCCTACCTTTTCCTTTTTCATTTTAACACATCCGAAATTGGTGGCAACTCATTTCGTTTCATGAGCTGAAAGTTTCTTCATCACGACCGCCGTTTCCGTAATAAATCGGATGATGATGGCCATGACCGCGAAAAACGGGATGGACACCGATTGGACTGCTTTTTTTAACGTCTCTGGCGTACCGATGCTCCACTCGATCGAAATCACTACAATAATTCCGATCAGGAGTGCAGTAACCACGGTCGGAATGGATGTAGTAAAGGAAACAGCGATATACAGGATCATATAAGAAATGAGTAGAATTAGGAACAGCAAAGCCCATTTTATGAAAGGATGGGCGCCTTCCGAGAAAAAAACCCATCCCTTCGCCCATCCGACGGGCGACCATTCGATGAAATTGAAAAAATGGAGAAATTTAAGCGCACACGCTGTTCCAAGAGCCGCGATGAATGAAGTCCAAAAGAATGTTTGATTGATCATACCTTCCCTCCTCTCCAAAGTGTCGGGCGGAACCAAACTTTTTAAACCTATTTGTGGAGAGAGCCTGTTTTTTTTAGTACAATGAAAACAGTTCGGAAACTGACAGGAAAGAAAGTGTGGGTAACTATATGGGAAAATCACAACAGCCTCCCGCTTATGGGGGACAGGCATTGATAGAAGGGGTCATGTTTGGGGGCAAGAAGGACACCGTTACGGCCATCCGCCGAAAGGACGGTTCCATAGACTACTTTCATGTTCCGAAAGAACAAAAGCCTTTTGCGGCGAAGTTGAAAAAAGTTCCTTTTCTCCGAGGGATTGTGGCGTTGATCGAGTCGGCGGGCATCGGATCACGCCATCTGACATTTTCCAGCGAGCGCTATGACCTCATGCCTGGAGAAGAAGAGGAAGTCGTCGCGGAGGAGCCTTCCAAATTAGCGATGGTCCTGGGCGTCGCCGCAGTCGGTGTGTTATCTTTCCTATTTGGAAAATTTGTATTTACATTAGTCCCTGTTTTTCTGGCGGAACTGATGCAGCCGATCGCATCCGGCAAGACAGCTCAAATTCTTCTAGAGAGCTTGTTCAAACTGATTTTATTGCTGACGTACATTTCGCTAATTTCCATGACGCCGCTCATCAAACGGGTCTTCCAATATCACGGAGCGGAACACAAAGTCATCAACGCGTATGAAAATCGCATGCCGCTCACTGTCGAAAACGTCCAAGCCCAGTCCAGGCTGCACTATCGATGCGGAAGCAGTTTCATTTTGTTCACGGTCATTGTCGGGATGTTTATCTACTTCCTTGTGCCAACCGATCCGTTCTGGCTACGCGTCGTGAACCGGATTCTTTTGATCCCGGTTGTGCTTGGCATCTCGTTTGAAGTGCTGCAAGTGACGAACATGGTCCGCAACGTGCCCGTTTTGAAATATTTGGGCTATCCGGGTTTATGGCTTCAACTGTTGACGACGAAAGAACCGGATGACAGTCAAGTCGAAGTGGCCATCGCCTCATTCGAGAAATTGCTCGAAGTCGAAGAGCATGGCGTGGAAGTATTGGAAAAGCCCGAGTTGGACATGGCAGCCGATTCGGACACGGCAATTTTGAATTGATATAGTAAAAGGAGCGGAACCCTTTGGGCGACGCTCTTTTTCATTTACTGCACTTCAATTTTAAAAGCATAGAACGCATCGCCATGTGAATGATTCCCATCGTCATTGATAAGAGGTAGACGGCCTGGAGGGCGTAAAGTTACTGTTCGATCCGGGATTGCACATAAGATTTTGTCCCCTCGGGGTCTTCCAGTTCCCGTTTCGGCAAAATGTAGGCGCTGACCGCGCTATTATATAGATAGAAATAATGGGCATCCTCTTTGAACTCTTTGATTCCCGACCAGGATAGCTTTGTTTCCCCGTTGCCAGTGGAATCGGAAAGACCATCCCTCCGTCAAGCTCATCGTATGGTCACCGAGCAAACCGTCATTCCTTCCCTCTCGAATCATCTTTTTCGCATTTCGCTTGATCAAATGATAAAAATACTTCGGGTAAAATAAAACCCATAGAATGCTTAATATACCGAATGTCGTCAACGAGAAAGGGAGTGGAATCCCCCCTATCGTGGAAAAAAGAAATGCGACCGCGATAAAGAGAATCGGTGAGACGATTCGCTGCACCATCAATGGTCGGGTGGCCGCCTTCGAATGGCGGCTATGGTACAGATTGAAATTCACAAAATCCTCTTCAGTTAAATGATAATGAATTTTCATGCCACCCCCCGTAGTTGATTCATAGAAAAAGTGCCGCCCGCAAGCGACACTTTTCTCACTTTTGATTATAGACCGCATTTCAATTGAGCTTGGCAATTCGTACATGTATTGCAGCCGCCCATTTCCTCGACCGTCCCTTGTCGGCAAACCGGGCAGGTGTTACCGACTTCAGAGCCGATTGTGACATTCGTAGATCGTAAGTCTTGGATGGTATTGACGAGGACGATTTTTCGTTGTTCGACAACCTCTTCCACATAATCGGAATCGATTTCGTTCTCTTCCGCTTTCAATGTCAGCACTTGTGAATCACGGCTGCCGTCCACGTATACCGTGCCGCCTTTCGCGCCACCTTTGTACAGGCGTTCGTAGACGCTTTCGACCTGTTTCACCGTATAGCCGCGCGGGGCATTTACCGTTTTCGAGATCGAGCTGTCGATCCAGCGCTGGATGATGCACTGGACATCCGCATGTGCTTCCGGCGCCAGGCTCATCGACGAAATGAACCAGTCCGGTAGGTTGTCCGGATCCGCTTCCGGATTCCGTTTCAAATATTCTTCCACGATTTCAGCTTTCACTTCAATGAACTTACCGAGACGTCCGCTCCGATAGTACGTGAAGGAGAAATATGGTTCAAGGCCGGTACTGACGCCAACCATGGTTCCAGTGCTCCCCGTTGGAGCAACAGTTAGTAGATGGGAGTTCCGGATACCGTGTTCCAGGATCGCCTGCCGGATATCTTCCGGCATTTTTTTCATATAGCCAGTATTGATGAACGCTTCACGCAAATTTCGTGTTTCTTCTTCCGTCTTGCCGATAAGGAACGGGAAGCTCCCCTTCTCTTTCGCCAGTTCGATCGACTCACGATAAGCCGTCGTCGCAATCGTTTCGAACACTTTATCGACAAGTTCATTGCCCTCTTGGGAGCCATATTGTTTCTCGCAATAGATAAGAAGGTCTGCAAGCCCCATGACACCGAGACCTATACGGCGCTCCCCGAGTGCTTGTACTTTATTCTCTTCCAAGAAGTACGGCGTCGCATCGATGACGTTATCCTGCATGCGGACACCGACTCGGACCGTGTCGATCAGTTTCTCGTAATTGACCGTTTTTGTTTCTTTATCGGCCATTTCAGCAAGGTTGACGGCAGCTAAATTACAGACACTGTATGGCGCCAAAGGTTGCTCTCCACACGGGTTTGTAGCTACCACTTGCTGGCCGTACGCTTTGGCATTCGTTTCGTTGTTGGCATTGTCGATGAAGAAGAT
Source organism: Bacillus sp. OxB-1 (assembly GCF_000829195.1). Lineage (GTDB taxonomy): Bacteria > Bacillota > Bacilli > Bacillales_A > Planococcaceae > Sporosarcina. The sequence continues at coordinate 2,821,800 of NZ_AP013294.1, forward strand.
TCCAGGTTCCGCAGAATAGGTCGCGCAAATATTGATGAGATCCCAAAGCGCACGAGCTTTCATCGTCCGGTAGACGCGAACTTCATGGCCTTGACGTTCCCATTCGCGGACGTCTCCTACTTCATGCCACTCTTCGTTGTATACTTCCATTTCTTCCGGTGAATATTTCTCCACCGCCGGGAAGCGCAATTGATGTTCCCCGTCCTCTTCGACCGCCTTCATGAAATCGTCGGTCAAGGTGACAGAGATATTCGCGCCCGTCAGGAATTCTGGATTGTGGACAGAATACGTTCCACCGTCGCGCAATTTCGTTTCCGCATCGCGGAGAATCGCTTCATTGAAACCACCCATGCCAGGGATTGTCCGATAGTTCAGGATTCCTTGGTACATCGCTTCTTCCTGCGCTGTCAGCGGTTTGAATTTCAGTTTTTCATTCGCTAGTTTCTTGATGAGTTCATCTTCCGTATTTTCCAATAAAAAGCGCAAAATACGCGGATTTTGCATTTTCGAAATGATGAACTCACAAATGTCAGGATGCCAATCCGCTAACATGATCATTTGGGCCAATTTGTTACGTTGATTCGCTAAATCAACTCTCTATGTCGCCATAGAGTTCAGACCATATCTTACACCTAGACCTGGTGTCCTCGCACTTCGAGTTCGCTTGAACCCTACTCTACTCGCTTCTGCTAATTTCGCATGCTTTCGATGGTCGTTGAACCTTCCTCATAACCATTCGTCTTAGAGGCTTGGCTGCTGATTGTCTTTATCCTCTTATCGTTTTCAAGCATTCACGCATACCGTTTCCAGTTTCGTTGTAGCCGATAAGTCATCAAAGAGTTCCCAGCAATTCACGAGGTTTTTTTATAGACGAGGCACTTTTATTTACCACGTCTCGATCCACCTTGTTCCACAAGATGAGTCAATTTCGCAATATCATCGAGCCAAGAGACCGATCCGGATGATTTCCCATTCACGCCTCTTGCCAGCGTGTTGCGCGGGCGCAATGTCGATCCGTTCGTCCCGACGCCGCCGCCCCGGCTCATGATTTCCATCACTTGCTTGCGGTGGTCGGAGATGCCTTCGCGCGAGTCCGCGACAAACGGCATGACGTAACAGTTGAAGAACGTTACTTCCGTTTCCGATCCCGCCCCATAAAGAACTCGTCCAGCCGGTATGAAATTTAGACCAGCCAACTCCCGATAGAACCGATCAAAGGATTGCTTCTGCCCTTCCTCTGTCGTTTCAACTGAGGCGAGCCCGTATGCGTTCCGCTTGGCAATTTGTTCATAGAACACTTCCAGCGGCTTTTCAATGACATCAAGCGGTCTGGTGACAATCCCCTTCTCTTGTTCCTCCGGATCGTCGATTGCCGAGCGATACTCCTTTTCCACCCAAATATCCGCTTTGCCTTCCTCTCGATCCAAGGAAGCGACATAGCCGAGGCCACGTGCAGGGAATTTCGGGTCTTCCTTGACAGTCAGCACAACAAAATCCCCGACTTTCAACGTCTTCTTCTCCGTGTCCTTGAAAGAATACCGATCAATCATAACGAGGCGGGAAACCCCGCTATGCTCGATTTTCATATCGTCCGTGATTGGATGGACTTGCGGGAAATTCGCAATATCTGCGTTCAACTGCGACTTGTTTAAACTAGGTTCTTGTTGATTTGAAACAATTACCATTAACGGATCCTCCTTTAACAACGTCTAACCAAACACAACATGTTGTGTTATGTATATACCTAATCTACAACATATTGAAACTTGCTTCAATCAAAATAAATTGCTGTTAATTCCCAAATGTGATGGATCCGGCATTTCCCTAGCTTCTATTTCAGAAAATAGAACCAAAGTTCTATCTGTCATTTCCGAAATGTCCAGTCGTCATTCGCATACTTTTTCTGTTCGATGGCTTTTACGTAATCCAGTTGTTCCGCCGTCAATTCCAGTGGTTGCAATTGGATCTGGAGCGCCTTTTCAAAACCTGCTGAAAAAGCCTTCACACACTCTTCGACCGTTACAGAACGGTCCATCAGCCGATCGATCGCCACCGCCTTTTCCGGCAGGCCGATCCGTACCAGTTCCCGATGCTCTTCCGATCTGTATTTGAAAAGGGAAATAAGCTTCTCTTCATCCAAGCTGAGTAAAATTGCACCATGCTGCAAGATGACGCCCTTCTGCCTTGTCTGTGCGCTGCCCGCCACTTTCCGGCCTTCCACGACGAGTTCATACCAACTAGGTGCGTCAAAACAGACGGCACTTTTCGGTTTTTTCAGATCCGCTCTGGCCTTCTCCGTATCCGGTATGGAAAATTCCGCTGCCAACCCGAGGTTCCGGAACCCTTCCAACAGACCGCCCGAAATGACCCGATAGGCTTCCGTCACAGTTTCCGGCATGTCAGGGTATGATTCGCTGACGATTACGCTATATGTAAGTTCATGCTCATGTAGAACTCCTCGGCCGCCCGTTGGACGCCTGACAAAACCAAGATTAAGTTTCTTCACTTGATCCATATCAATCTCTTTTTCAACCCGCTGGAAATATCCGATGGACAAGGTGGCGGGCTCCCATTCGTAAAATCGGAGAACGGGACCGATCTTCCCTTCACTATGCCATTCCAGCAACGCTTCATCGAGCGCCATATTAAAAGATGGTGTGCATTTTCCTGAATTAATAAAGTTCCAAACGATCTTTTCCAATGAAATTCCCCCTTTTGCAACGCATTTCATTTTATCATCCTCATTGAACAAGTGCCAATAAATCTTTATAATGGATACAGAGAGAGAAAGGAGCAAGTGCTAGTGGAATTATATGTATTAATCGCATTGGCAGCCGGTTTGATTATTTATTTCATCGTGACGGCTGTACGCCTTCGGAAGGCGGTCACCGATTTGTCACAGGAACAATTCATTGAAGGTTACCGTAAAGCGCAATTGATTGACGTGAGGGAACCGAAAGATTTTGATGCCGGCCATATTTTAGGAGCACGAAATATTCCATATACTCATTTCCGCCAACGCTACAAAGAAATCCGTCCAGACAAGCGGGTGTTCCTGTACGATCAGAACGGCGGAAAAAGTGCTCGTGCGGCTTTATTCCTTAAGAAAAAAGGCTATGACCAACTATACCATTTGCAAGGCGGATTCCGTCAATGGACAGGTAAAATTAAGAGCAAGTCGTAAACAAAAAGTTCTTCTTTGGAGGAACTTTTTTTCATTAGCGCACTATACAATCTGCACCTATGGATAGCTTTCTAAACGGATTGGATTTACGGCCATAATCAGGTGCCGGAAAACCCCTGTAGTCTCTTCAGTAGGCAGGCTAAAAAACGCCTACCGAGCCCCACAGACGTACAGGAGGTGCTAGTGCCGTCTCGCCTATCAAACAGCGAAGGGTTCAATTGGCCTTAATTTCTAACGCTCTTTGCAGAACTTAAAGCACGTTTTGTCGGGGCTAAGCTGAAACCCCGCGCTTCTGCTCTTTTATGTTTGAGAAATTACTAAACACATCCGATTAATCAATCAGGGTAACCGATTTTAGTCGTTCAGGATCCTATTCTTTTAGAACGAGCTAAGAAATCAATTTCCCATTAAAAGGTTCAAAAAAACCATAAACAAACTTTGTAGAGTAGTTTGTTCATGGTCTGACGATTAGCAAGAGTCCATTTTGACGAATTTTATATGTACCCTAAGAGCAACCCGCCGATTGCACCTGAAGCGACGATAACCCACGGAGGGAGCTTCCAATAGGCCAACATGCAGAACAAGATTGCGGCAAATGCGAAGTCTAGCGCAGACTGAACCGTGCTCGTCCAGATTGGATGATATAAAGCGGCAATCAACAAACCGACAACAGCAGCATTGACCCCCATCAATACGCCTTTCATTTTAGGGCTGCGTCGCAGTACGTCCCAAAATGGAAGTGTACCTAAAATAAGCAGGAAGGCCGGCAAAAAAATTGCAATTGTTGCCACAAGACCCCCTGTCCAGCCATTCATAACAGTTCCCAAATAGGCGGCAAATGTAAATAAAGGACCAGGAACTGCCTGTGTCGCGCCGTACCCTGCTAAAAAGGTTTCTGCAGTCACCCAACCAAGCGGAACAAATTCCCGCTCAAGTAAAGGTAAAACAACATGACCGCCACCAAATACCAAAGACCCTGCCCGATAAAAACTGTCAAACATGGCGATCCAATGGGAAGAACTGATACTCCTTAATAAGGGTAAGATGATGAGGAGACCAAAAAACAAGGTTAAACAAGCAATGCCAACCCGACGGGAAACAGGAAAGATGCCTACTGTACCATCCTCTTCTGGATGGTTCTTATAAAGGATGTACCCTAGAACAGCAGCCAAAATAATCACACCTACCTGCATATATGCCGTTTGCCATAAAACAGTTCCCACTAGAGCAATTAAAGCAATCGTTCTTCTTTTAACATCCGGAGTCAGTTTTTGCGCCATGCCGGCAATTGCGTGAGCGACGACCGCAACGGCTACCAGCTTCAATCCTTGGATCCAGCCGGCATCTGTAAAGTCCATTCCCTGCAGCAATAAAGCGAATAAAATCAGCACGACAACGGAGGGAAACGTAAATCCTATAAAGGAGATAATGCCGCCAAGGACTCCTGCACGCATGACACCAATACCAATTCCGACCTGACTGCTCGCGGGGCCGGGCAGAAACTGACATAATGCCACAAGATCAGCATAACTCTTTTCATCCATCCACTTTCTTCTCCGTACATATTCTTCATGAAAATAACCTAGATGGGCAATCGGCCCGCCGAACGATGTCAAACCAAGCCTCGATGATACGAGAAATAGCTCCATTAAGGATTTCAAGTTCCAGTGTGATTTCTGTTTTTCCAAAACGTTAGCACCTTCTTTCTACAACGAACTAATATCCGAAACAATTAGCGGATGCTTCTGTTTGCAGTCTAACATTAATTAGATTTTTTCTGAAGGCGCTAAAAAAATTTTTATAAATTCTTAACATTAGTAGGAGAAGAATAAAAAAAATATAAACACATCTCGTCATGGAACTGGAACGTAGCTCACTTTTACATTTAAAAAATCATCCACTTCACTGCCTGCTTGCTGAATTAACTCAATGACGAGCCCATCAGGAAGTTCAATCCAATTTGGTCCTTTGTAAAATTTTTTACCACCTCTATTGATCGCTTCATGAACCGCTTTTTCGAGATTCTCTGTTACAATTGCAATATGGTCCAATCTGCTATTCGGATTCGATGAATCGGATATTAGCTGTATGCCGCCAGCTAACCATGCTTGGTCCGGATTCTCTTGATTTCCGGTCCAATTGACAACTGGCATTCCCAATGCCTCCTCAAAAAATTGAATAAACCAATGTATGTCTTTTACTCTAACCGCGATGTGTTCCACATATGATTTGTTCTGATAAGCCAAGATGGTATCCTACTTTCTTTAATATAAGTCATTCTTTTTCTTTGTAATATTGCAGCGCATACTCGATCCCTTTGATACTGGCCACGAGAGTTTTATTTAACGGTGTGGGGATATTCCGTTTCTCCCCCCAACGAACAATCGCACCATTAATATAATCAATTTCCGTCTCGGAACCTTTTTCAATACTTTGCAGGAGAGATGTCTTAAATTCAGCCGGCAACCCCTCCGCGGCCTTTCGCCAAATGGTTTCCGGGTCCTCTGTATCCAGGCTTACGCCATGAGCTTTAGCAACCGATATACCTTCTAGTACAGCAGCAACCGCTATCTCTTTTATTTCGGGAACTTTATATAAACCGCCATAGGGTAAACGTGTAATACCGGACAAAGGACCAGTTGCAGCGTTAATCAATAATTTATCCCAAATAATCCCCATAATATTCGAGGTGATATTTGTCATTAGTCCTGCACTATTAAACACTTTGGCAACTCGTTTCACCCGTTCAGTAATCCGACCATCAAGTTCACCAATATATGTTTGTTTCTCTTTTGTTGTTGCTAGAACATGTCCCGGTCCAAGTACTACCCCTCCAACATATGTTTTTCCGGCAAGTACCCGTTTTTTGCCAACTACTTCAGCAATTACTTCTTCATTTCCCAGTCCGTTTTGTAACGATAACACCATTGTATTCTCGCCAATGATGTCCCTCGCGTTTTCGATCGCCTGTTTAGTGTGAAAGGACTTCACCAACACTATGACTAAATCAACAGTTCCTATGCCAGCACAACTCGTCCTTGCTTGCACAGATACAACGCGATCAATTGTACCGCTTCGCAACATCAATCCGTTCTTATTAATCGCATCGACAACCTCTTCTCTCCGATTAATTAAATACACTTCTGATCCGCCTTCGGCAAGCACTCCGCCAATTGTGCTTCCAAGCGCTCCAGCGCCGACAATACAAATCTTCAACAAAAATCCACCTCTTTATCAGAATAAAATTATGAAAGAAAAAATGGCAGAAGACATTCAAAATTCTTCTGCACATGGGGAGGTGCTCCATTTATTCCGTTCGGGGTATTCCAAGATCAGCCGGACTTACTACAGTTTCCCCTGCATCATGGTAATAACCATGCCGTCGTGGATTGCCAATTCTTCCAATATTCCTCTGCTTCTGCCCCGCTAATTCCAAGAGACTCGCCGTTTGTTCTCTTTAAGAAATTTTGAAACTCTGGATCCTGTTGTGCTTTCTCAAAAGCATTTTTTAATTCTAGTTTGATTTCATCAGCGTAAATGGAATTTCATATTGTCACGTTCCTTCCTAGTAATGCCTATAACTCTACTCCTATTTCTCAAGGTATGAATTTCAAAATATGCTGGGCCACAGTACAAAGTTCTCCTTTTTGATTCAATACTTCTACTTTAGCAAATGATTTTAAGTTTTCGTGATCAATGTCTTCAATTGTATAGTGTGCTGTTAAGGTGTCTCCAAAAAATACGGGGTTTGTAAAGCGTAGCTTATCATATCCGTACGAAACGCTTGGAATCTCAGCTCTCGCTTGAACTTGAATTAGAGTGGATGCCGTAGAACCTAGAGCAAATGTTAAAACGCCATGAGCAATCCGCTTTTTATATGGAGTGGTTTTCATAAATTCTTCATTCATATGCATTTGGCTGAAATCTCCGGTAATCCCTGCAAATAAATACACATCTGACTCACTAATTGTTTTTGTATAAGAAATTGTATCGCCGATTTCAAAGGGTACTTTATGTGTTGTCATTTGACTTCCTCCTTATGATTTCTAGATTGGTTACGTAATGTTTGATTCAACCATTGTTCTCGGATTCCCATTGGCTCTTCTAAAAACAAACGCAAATCCATTGTTTTTAAATTGGGGGAAACTCGCGGTTGAAAGCCCATGTGACTCAAAATGTCTTTCTCAATATCTACTCCGGGTGCTATTTCAATCAGCTCTAGTCCCTCAGGTGTCAATTTAAAAACAGCTCGTTCCGTAATATAAAGAACCTCTTTTCCCTGCTTCATTGCCTCGGTACCATTAAATGTAATCTCTTCGACTTGTGGAACAAACTTTTGAAATCGTCCTTCCTGATGAATCTTTACGGAACCGTCCACTATTTCCGTTTGGAGCCCGCCAGCCGTTAAGGTGCCGCTGAAAATTACTTTCTTGCTATTAGATGTAATATTTATAAATCCGCCTGTTCCTACAATTTTTCCGTTAAACCGAGACACATTGACATTTCCAGCCTGATCCACTTCCGCGAAACTGAGAAAACAAATATCCAATCCTCCCCCATCATAAAAGTCAAATTGGGCCGGCATATCAATAACCGCACGATTATTAATACTTGCCCCAAAGAAGATCCCTTGAGCTGTAACTCCGCCGATAGGCCCTGTTTCAACCGTCAAGGTAAACTCATCGCCAACTCCTTCTTCTTGAGCGATGATACCAATCCCATCCGAAATACCAACGCCAACATTTCCGACATCTCCAGGGCAAATTTCAAATAAAGCTCGACGTGCAATGACTTTTCGCTCATTTAAAGGAGGTATAGCAATCTCTCCAATTTCAGCAATGAAATCGCCTGACATAAATCGATTTAATGCACCGGAATATAGCTGAGGCTGCTCGGAAACAACGACTACAGCATCGACAAGATATCCCGGTATTTTTACATCCTTTGGATGCAAGGTTCCTGCCTTTGCCAGTCGTTGCACTTGTGCGATGACCATGCCTCCATTGTTCTTCACGGCTTGTGCCATAGGAAGAATATCCAAAAACGTTATTTCATCTTCCATCGTCAGATATCCTTCCGTGTCGGCAGTCGTAGCACGAATAATTGCTACATCAGGACGTATGGCGGGGTAAAACAGCCATTCCTTGCCTTGGATTTCAAAAATTTCTATTAATTCTTCCGTCGTGCGCTCATTTAATCTCCCGCCTGTTTGACGCGGATCGATAAATGTTCCGATCCCAACATGTGTTAATAATCCAGGATGTCCGGCAGCCGCAGCACGCAGCAGTTGACTCATTACCCCCATCGGAAAGTTGTAACCTTCAATTTCATTTCTTGCAACCATTTCAGCAAGACGAGGCGACTGATCCCAATGTCCGCCAATTGCTCGTTTCACAAGACCTGATTGAGCTAACGGAGACAGCCCCCGATCTCCACGATCCCCAAGGCCAGTCGAATAATAGAGTGTTAAATCACGAGGCTTCTTTGTTTCCCTGTACCGTTTGGCCAGTGCTTCAATGACAGCGGTCGGTTCTGCAATGCCTCCTCCGGCCCCAAGAAAAGCTACCGTTGCGTTGGAAGGGATTTGCTCCACAGCTTCTTCTGCACTCATCATTTTTACCGCATTCGTTCGTGTCGTAGGATTCATGTCTTCCCCTCACAATCCATTTTTTATATCTTAATAAAAGTATAGCTTGAGTTTTAATTATTGAAAAATGAATAATAATAATGGAATCCATGACGAAAAGGACTACCTCAATCAGTAGGGATAAAAATCAGTGTATCCTCTTACAGAATAAAAAGACCTGGATACAATCTCTCCAGGTCTCAAAAAAATAATTCAACTAAATATTCAAATAACTCTTGAAATATTATGGATAACAAAATCCTTAAACCGTTCCACTACTGGCGACATATAGCTGTCTGTTCGCCAAGCCATTTCAATGAGTCGTCTGCACCGCGGCTGCGTGACACATAACATGGATATTTTCGTTTGGTCGAGCCCTTGAGTAGCGGGCATTAATGCAATTCCGCAATTGGCGGCAACTAACCCTCCAATAATTTCATCCTCAGCGCCTTCTATTGCAACTTTGGGAAGAAAACCTGCATCTTGGCAAAACTCATCAATAACATGCCGCAATGGGTAGTCTGAATGATAATGGACAAAAAGGTCATTTGCAACTTCCGCCAACGCTACTTCTTTTCGATTAGCAAGCCGATGAGAGGAGGGAACGACTAAAAACAGCTCTTCATCGATAATTGGAAACGTACTAATATTCTCCACCTCTTTTTGCGGGGAACAAAATACTAAATCTACTTCAGCTGCTTCCAATTGTTTAATAATTTTCCCAGTAGGACCTTGCGATAATTGAAAACGGACATTTGGACTGTCATTAAAAAAAAGTTGAATAATGTTGGGAACAAATGAAGAGCGCAATGAGGGTATAAAGCCAAAATGAATGATTCCGTTTGACGGATCAATCATCTCATTTATCTTCTCTTTTGCATTGTTCATTTCCTCAATTGCACGGTTTACATACTCTAAAAACAAAGTTCCAAATGAGTTCAAATTGACACCGCGCGGGTTCCGCTCAAATAATGGTACGCCCACTTCTTCTTCCAAACGAGCAATCGATTTACTTAGCGCTGATTGAGTAAGAGAAAGTTCCTTTGCGGCACGGGTTACGTTTTTAATTTGCGCCAGTACTTGGAAATTATGTAGCTGTTGAAAATCCACCTAACGCGTCCCCTCTCTTCCCTTCTCAATTATTCTAATTTTGAAATCCCAAGTTCGTTGAAATTTCCATGCCGCATTGCAATAGATCATCCTTCCATTGCTCAATGACTTCTTTTTTAAATCTAGTCGTAGGCCCCGATAAAGACAACGCCGCAATCATCTGGCCATTTACGTCAAAGATTGGAGTTGCAATTGCGGAAGAACCGACTTCCCGCTCATCAATACTTTGGGCAAACCTATTCCTTATAATTTCCTGCAGTTCCTGTCTAAATTCTTGGAAATCTCTTTTCGGATCTTCTTTTTTGAAAACTTGTTCAATAAATTCTTCGGATTGATAAGCTAAAATTACTTTGCCTGTTGCCCCTAATGTTAAAGGTAGTTTTTCGCCGATTTTGATAATATGGCGAATGGACTGGGAACTCTCGAATTGTTGAATGCAAACTCTGCTTTCTTTGTCCAAAACATAAAGGTTTACAGTTTCCTCAGTTTTGTCCCGCAATCTTCGCATCGATTCTTTTGCAACTTCTCGTATTTCAATCGATTGCCCGGCGATATTCCCTATAAAATATAATTGTTTTCCCAATTTATATTTAAACGTAACAGGGTCCCGTTCAACAAAGCTATTCAATTCCAATGTATAGAGGAGTCGAATGACTGTTGATTTAGCTAGTTTTATCTTTTTAGAAATCTCGGTTAAGGAAAGTTCTCTTTCTTCCATCGTAAAACACTCCAACAAGTCAATCGCTCGTTGCAATGAACGGATTCCCTTGTCTTGCTCTGTTGAAGTCATGCTGACACGCTCCCTAATTAATATCAAATACGATCGGCTTAATTGCGTCCGGACTTTTTCGAGATCCGAAAAAATCAATGACATCCTCCGGAGGCTTTAACTTTACTCAGCAAAGTTTAGACATCCAATGGACAGAAAAAAATTCGACACTCACATCGCCACCTAGAGAGATGGATTTTTTTTGTAACTGACGGTTTGATTTCAATACCAAAATGAAGATACAAACAATATTTTTTCATGTATATCTTTTATCATAGCTTACAGTTGCAAGGGTTTTCAAGATTCATTTCAAATTTGATATTTCTCTGGAATAGCAGGCATTATCTGTCATGGATCACTGCTGCAAAAATTGAACTCAGCTGATCCTTCATATAAAACTCATGTATTTGGCAGAAATAAAATAAAATGGCATCTCTCCATTTACAGAACCCCTGCATTTTAGACAGGCTGTGCCGATTGGAGAGATGCCTATTCACTGTTCATCGTACGGAATTATTTTTCCTCGATCGCTGCGACTGCTGCGCGCAAACCTAAATAATAGCTTTCTACACCAAAACCGCAAATTTGCCCTTTTGCAATCTCTGCAAAAACGGAGTGGTGTCTAAAAGGCTCTCTTGCATGAATGTTCGACATATGGATTTCTATAATAGGAGCCTCCAAGATGGCAAGCGCATCACGCAATCCATAACTATAGTGTGTCCAAGCGCCTGCATTAATAATGACAGCGTCCATATTTTCTAAATACGCTTGGTGAATGCGTTCGCACATTTCCCCTTCATGATTCGTTTGGAAGCTTTCGATTTCTACTCCCAGTTCCTTCGCCAGTTCTTTCATTCCTGAATCAATTTCTTCTAACGTGACGGTTCCGTATTGGACGGGATCCCTTTTTCCGAACATGTTGTGGTTAATTCCATGAAGCATTAATACCTTTTTCATTTCGCTTTCTCCTCGTCTCTTTTATATTTTAGATGGCATTTTAGTTCCGACACACGAAATTATGTTTCGCTTGGCGGAATTTAATTATAATTTTAGCCTAACTTCATTTCTTTTACAATACCAATATTTCTGAATTTTTATTGAGTAAGGTTAGGCGAAGATGGCGTCGATCTCTATCAAGTCCTCTTTTGTAAGTTGTACATCTGATGCCTTCAAGTTGTTCTCCAATTGTTCAATTCGTTTAGCCCCTGGAATAATGACATCTATACATTCTTGTCTTAATAACCACGCAAGTGCTATATGAGCCATTTCAACATTCTTCTCCTTCGTCAGTTTTCGAAGCTGATCGATTTTTTCCATATTTCGGCTGAACGATTCACCCTTAATATGCGGCAGTCTCGCTCTAAAATCATTAAAATTCGCAGTCTTATCATATTTTCCGCTTAATAGACCTGACGCCAATGGATAAAACGGAACAAACGAAATGCCGTGTTCCTTTGCATAAGGGAGCAAATCTTCTTCTGCACGCCGGTTCAACAAATTGTATTCACCCTGGTACACATCGACATATCCGTCTTTATTTGCCTCCTTGAGCTGATCGAGAGAAAAATTAGAGACACCGATTGCCCGGATTTTTCCTTCCGCTTTTAAATCTTTCAATGCCCCTACTGCCTCGTCTTTCGGGGTATCTTCATCTGGGAAATGTATGTAAAACAAATCAATCGTATCTGTTTGCAACCGTTGTAAACTTCCTTCCACAGCTTGTCGCAAAAAGGACGGGGAATTATCAAATATAACTCCTTCATTTGTTATACGTTGGGCGCCCTTGGTTGCCAAAATTACTTTATTTCGCATGCCTGTCTCTTTAATCACCTCGCCTACCAGTTGTTCGGAACGTTCCGGACCATAGATATAGGCTGTATCCAAAAAATTCACGCCCATTTGTAATGCTTGACGCACCAATTCTTTTCCGGCTTCTTCATCCAAATTGGGATATAGATTATGTCCACCTATAGCATTGGCGCCAAATCCAATAGGGTTTACATAAAGACCTGTTTGACCAATCTCATTGTTTTGCATTTTATATGCCTCCTCTGTATAATAGAATGGACCACTGGTTAGCCCAGTTCACTTAAGGATAAGTAAATTGCATATTCAATGTCAAGTTTCTCTATTCGTTAGCCCCATAATACAAATAACTCTATTAGACGGTCCAAACTATATATGTTATTCTGATAATTATAAAAATCTTTTTTAGATCGATCCAATGTTTTAATTAGAAGAACCGTTCTCAAGCAAACTCGTTCACTTCAAGAGTAAGCGCTTTAAAAATATTTTAGTTAGCAGGTGATTTCCATAGGACCTACAAAGAAAAATCGAGTTACCTTACAAGAAGTTGCGAAGCACGCAGGTGTCTCCAGATCGACCGCTTCCCTCATTGTCCGCAATAGCCCAACCATATCAGAGGCTACGCGTAAGAAAGTGTTGGCGTCGATGAATGAGCTGGGCTATGTATATGACCGTGTCGCGGCAAATTTACGTTCACAACAATCCACCACAATTGGAATTATTATTACGGATATCGCTAACACATTTTATTCTGATTTATTCATAGGGATTACGGAGGAGCTTGAAAAAGAGGGCTATACTGGTCTATTAGGAACAACTTTTGATTTACATTCGAATCAAGATCGACTTATTTCCACCATGCTAGAACATCGGGTCGGCGGAATTATTTTAGTTCCGGTATCCGGTAATGGAAAAGAGACTGCCGAACGATTGAAGAAATTAGATATCCCTGTTGTCCTCACAGTTCGTGAACTGCCTCACAGCGATTTCGACTATGTAGGAGTGGATTATAATTTAGGTACACAAATGATTATCAATCATCTAATTGACAAAGGGCATAAACGTATTGCCTTTATCGGCGGTCGCAAGGAATCCTCTACATGGACGGAACGGATGAAAGGATACCGTACCGTTTATGAAGAAAAAGGGCTCCTTATTGAAGACTCTCTCATACTCCCAGGAGCTATTAATAAACAGGCAGGTACAGAAGCGGTTGAAGAGCTGCTCAGCCAATCAAAAGATCATCTGCCGACCGCCATATTTTGCTTTAGTGATCTTGTTGCTTTTGGTGTTATTCTTGGATTGCGAAAAGCGGGTCTAACTATCGGAAAAGATATAGAGGTAGTGGGATTTGATAATGTGCCTGAATCAGAAATTGTACAGCCTCCCCTAACAACTGTTTCGTCTTTTGCCAGGCAAATTGGAAATGAGGCTGCTAATCTGCTTCAACGCAGAATTACAAATAATGATAAAAAGGGGGAAAAAATAATAATAAAACCAGAGTTAATTATTCGGGACTAATGTACCCAATGCCGTGAACAGGAATGAATTCACCGTGTTTGCGGCTCCTTTTTATATTTTTAGCAGCTGAATTCAGCAATACATAGAGATGTATTGGTATTAATCTAATTATATAGATTCCTCTAGTCTTTTTTAGTTATGTGGAGAAAGGAAAGTATTGTTTATGCGACTTCTTGTTTATACTTTATTAATTATTCTATACATCATTTCCCGTTTTATCGATTCCCCTATACTTTCCTTTTCAATTGGTATTCTTGCAATTATAGCGCTCGTAATATCCGTACGGTTTGCAAAGGGTCTTTATTTAGGCTCGGGAATTATTTTCTTGCTAATTGGACTGTTTTTGTTTTTTCAAAGTGATCTACCTTGGACAGAACTTTTGTTAAATTTTGAAACGATGTTAGGAATGCTTTCTCTATTTTTATTTCTGCCTTTTATCAATTCCCTTATTCGGGTAGGCGGTTACGATAAAAGTTTGAGCCTTTTCTTGGAACAAGGAGTTACCAAGTTGAAAAAGCTTTACTCCAGAAGTTTTTTCGTCACTCATTTACTTGGTCTCTTTTTAAATATAGCAACAATTCCTCTTTTAAGCAGATCACTTGATCGAACGTTAAATCAGTTTCCTAAATTGACGATCGATAAATTTAAAACACAAAGTCTTTTACGGAGTTACGCTTTATGTCTTTCATGGAGCCCGATGGAGATAATGGTCAGTATTTCTTTGGATATGACCAACAATAAATACCTAACTATTTTACCAATCTTATTATTCATTGCCTTTTTGTTAATGGTATTCGACTTGTCTTTCACTTCAACACGGTATCAAGAAGAAATTGTAGCCGCTCCGTTTGAAATGAGGGAATCCTCGACCCGTAGAATGAGAAAGAAAGTAACTGAAATGATTATCCTCTTGATCATTTTCATTTCGGCAGTTTCGGTATTGGAAAACATACTAAATAAAGGCTATCTATTTTCCATTGTCCTGTTGCTCTTGCCTATCTCTGTTGGTTGGGCGGTACTGAACCGCCGGACAAAACGGTATTTTCAAATTACGTTACCGCATTGGATCGAGCGGACAAATAATTTGCCAAACTACTTTTTTATGTTTTTAAGTGCTGGTTTTTTTGTTGCAATGTTAACCCATTCCGGCCATTTGTCATTTTTACAAAAAGCCTTTATGGATTCATCCCAACACTCGTTATTATTTTTCTGTTTAATTGGCTTATATTTTGTAGTATCGGCATTAATTGGTTTTCACCCTTTGGTTTCTATTACTCTGATCGCAGAGTTATTGCAGCCAATTCTTCCCGAGGTATCGAGTATTTCTTTAACACTTGTACTCATAGCATCTAGTGTGGCTACGGTCATGTATAGTCCATATAACTTATCGTTATCCATCTTGTCAGAAATCATTAAAGTCAATCCATATCGGGTAGGTCTTTGGAACATTCCGTTTGCACTTCTTTATATGGGAATCGCAATTGGTATTGCTTATCTCCTAACCTTTTTTTAATAAAAGCTGAAAATGTAAAACTACTATTCAAGCCAGATACGCATTCAGCGCATTCCACCTCTTATGCATTTATGAAAAAATTAAGGCAGGCGGCGGGAAACGATTTGTTTCCTGTCACCTGCTTTTCGTTTTATATTAGAAATCAATGACTGTCCCTAAATAGCGCAACATGTAAGAATGAACTGGAATGCAGCTCTAATAGAATAATTCCTTCCATGCGGTTGTAGAGCCGTTTGCTGCGTTCTGCCGATAGGATAGAGACACAGTGTTGCCACGAAAATTAAATACGCGAGAATGCTGCATCGATACCGGATAAGTAGGCTGTATTGTAATTAGTCTAATACCTGCCGTTTTAATTACCACTTTCAAAATAACGCGGAAAAACCCCCTGTACATTTAAATACAGGAGGTTGAAAATATTCTTTTTTGATTATTTAATTCGTAGAAACGTGATGAACTTTCTTATCCGGTGAATAGATGTCCATGATGTTCCAGTGTCCGGCTGTCGGGACCGGGTTATTCAGCATGGCGACATCGATGACGACGGGTTTGTTGGCTGCAATCGCCTGCTCCAGTGCCGGCTTGAACTCTTCCGCTTTCTCGATCTTGATGCCTTCGACGCCATACGCACGCGCAATTGCCGCAAAGTCCGGCGAGTAAGGTTGGCCGTCTTTTGTGAACAGCGTTCCGAGCGTTGTATCGTAGTGCGCTTTTTGCAGACCTGCAATCGTTCCAAAAGCAAAGTTGTTCATGATGACCCAGATGACCGGGATATTTTCTTCCGCCGCTGTCGCAAGAAGGGCCGGGTTCTGCCCGAAACCACCGTCACCGACCAGCGACACGACAACACGGTCCGGCTGCGCCACTTTTACGCCGAGTGCAGCAGGTGCCCCGAAGCCCATCGTCGCAAAGCCACCCGGCGTAAAGATCGTGCCTGGCTCTAAAATGTCAAACTGTTGGCCGACGCCGTTTTTGTTCCATCCAACATCGGTCGTAATATACGCATCGCGCGGCAGGACGTCCCGCACTTCCGCCAAGATGCGCTGCGGCTGCATTGGGAAGCAGTTGTCCTGGACGAACTGTTCGTTGCTCGCCTTGAACTGGCGACGATTGTCGGCGATCTCTTGTTTAAGCGCCTCATTTTGGCGCCCTTCCGGATAAAGCCGCTTCGCCACGCAGTTAAGGACGGTCAGCGCCTGCTTTAGGTCCGCGACGACGCCAAGCTCCACTGGATAGTTGCGGCCGATTTCGCTCGCTTCGATATCGATTTGGATGAGCTTGGTTTTCGGGAAGTCGAACGTGTACTCGTTTTCCCATGAGCTGCTGTCCGCTTCCGCAAAGCGCGTGCCCAGGCCGAAGAGATAGTCCGCTTCGCGGCATTTCCGGTTGATAAACTCCGTCCCCCAGAAGCCAGTCATCCCGAGGACGAGAGGGTTGTCATCCGCCACTGCGCCTTTGCCCATTAAGGAATGCGCTACCGGGAAGTCGAAATGGTTGACGAATTTCGCCAGCTCTTCCGCTGCATCCGCAAGTAATACTCCTCCCCCGGCGTAAACGACCGGGTTTTTCGCGTTGACCAGTGTTTTCAAGATCGCTTCTGCTGTTTCTTCATCCATGGACGGCTTTTGAAGCGCTTTCGTATGATGAGATTGGAAATCGAAATACGAAGTCTCCAGTTCCATCGAGAAAATGTCCATCGGAACCGACACGAGCACCGGGCCCGGTGTCCCTGTTTCCGCCAATTGGAATGCTTTCTCCAAAATTTCCGGGAAGAGATGCGCGCTGTCCACCCGCCAAGCCCGTTTGACGAACGGACGGTAAATCTCGTACTGAGTGGCGTCCGCGTGGAGGTTTATTTCCTGATGCGGGTGTTTCCCGTAGTAATGGCTCGGAATATCCCCCGCAATGACTACCATTGGAATGCAGTCTAGCGCCGCGTTTGCCACACCGGTTGCCGCATTGGTCATGCCGGGGCCGACATGGCTGAGGACGACAGCTGTCTGTTTTTTCGCGCGGGCATAACCGTCCGCTGCATGCGCCGCAATCTGCTCATGGCGCACGTTGACAAATTTGATCGAGCTTTTTTCCAGCTCAGAAAGTACCGCGATATTCGTATGGCCGCACAGGCCGAAAATGTGTTCCACGCCTCGGTCTTCCAAATACTTAACTAGTTGACGAGCGATGACTTCTTTCATGAATTTGTTTCCTCCTTAAAATTCAAAATTATTTTCCCGTACTCTCCTGATGTTGCATCCTCATACGCTTGTTCATAACTCGTATAAGGATAGATTTTCGAGATAATTGGATCGACATTCAAATCTTCTTTCATTAAATAATCGATACTCTTAATAAAATCCCCAGGCAAGTTGTAAATAATAGAGCCTAAGATAGAAATCTCTTTTCGCACTACTTGAATGACAGGGATGGTTGCCTCAGCGGGAAGCCCGATAGCGATCATTGTCCCTCCTGGTTTAACCAAGTCAATTCCTTGTTCAAATGAAGTGCGTACCCCTGCTGCCTCAATGACAATATCAAACACTTTTCCATCTACTTCATTTGGTAGCATTGTTTGAACTCCGGGATAACTTGACTTCACCTTTTCCAGTTTATCTGGATTAATGTCGATGCCCGTAATTTGAGCGCCATGGTAAGCGGCCAATGTCATAGCCAACATACCTTCTGTCCCACAACCGATAATGCCAATTGTTGTGTCTTTGCTGATTTCCACCTTGCTTAACGCATGGACGATTACTGCAAAAGGCTCGATTAATACAGCC
The DNA here is from genome assembly GCF_000829195.1 of Bacillus sp. OxB-1. Classification (GTDB taxonomy): domain Bacteria; phylum Bacillota; class Bacilli; order Bacillales_A; family Planococcaceae; genus Sporosarcina. The sequence continues at coordinate 2,840,106 of NZ_AP013294.1, forward strand.
CGTTCATCAGAAAGCTTATCCGGAATCGGCAAGATGTATTTGTCTGTGATAGTAAACTCCTCGGAAAATCCGCCGTCCGCATTCACACCTAACACTATTTTATTCACGCAAATATTCGTTTTGCCTTTACGGCAAAATTCACATTCTCCACAATAGGTATTTGGTAAAACGACTACCCTTGTTCCAATTGAATATTTTGCCTCTGCGCCAGCCTCGACAATGGTTCCGATTAATTCGTGGCCTGGACATACAGGATAAACGGCATGTGCCAGCTTTCCACGAAAAACACTTAGGTCAGATCCGCAAATGCCGCCGTATATAGTTCTTATCTTAACCTCTTTGTCTTGTAATTGCCTATTGGAAGGAACTTCACGCAAAGTTAGTTCACCTGGTTTATTAATAACTAATCCTAGCATGCTACTCACCTACTTGTCTTCTGAAAGTGTTATTTAGTAGATCGATCTAATATTAGTGTGCAAACTGCTTAGAAACAAGACCGAGCCAATGAGCTGCCCGGTCTCTGTTTAGCCAGAGACTAGTAGATGAACTATCTAGGCATTCATTTGGTCCAATCTCTGATTTTCAAAGTGTCAATTAATTCTCTAGTTCCGGATTATAGAATTCACCGAACAATTCCTCATCGGACGGACGATCCACTGGAATTTGACGAGAAACCCAAGTCGTGTTCATATAATGTTTTAAATTCACGTTTTCCGAAACGATGTTGCCGCCCCATGTTCCACAGCCTAAGCTTGATGTCATTGGCATACCGTTATCAAATGCTCCCGCGTTTGCTTTTGATTGAGGCTGACGAACCATAATACGGCTGACAGGAGCAGCAAGCGCTAAACGATGGATATGGTCATCATTGTAGGAGTAAATTCCACAAGAATGCCCTTTTCCGCCCACTTCGTAAATCGCACGCATCATATCAAGAGCATTTTCGAATTCCCCTTCGTATTGATACACCGCCATCAATGTGGTCAATTTTTCGCCTGAGAAAGGATGCTCTTTCCCGATTCCATCTCCATGGACAACGATAAATTTACGGTCTTCCGGAATGCTAAATCCAGCAATTTCTGCTAGTTGCTGTGGAGCGATTGCAACTGTGGATGGCAAACGTTTTCCGTCTTTGTCCCAAATTACGTTGCGAAGTTTTTCTTTTTCCTCTTCATTCGCTAAGTAAGCGCCTTCCTTGACTAGAGCAGCCAGCATGTCATCAAAAATTTGATCGCTGATGATTAAGTTTCCATCTGCTGAACATCCCGATCCAAAGTCAGATGTTTTACTCAACATGGAGTTTCTTGCTGCTTGGGCTACATCAGCAGTTTCATCAATGATCATCGTCGAGTTTCCAGCCCCTACCCCATAAGCAGGCGTTCCTGAACTATATGCACTCTTCACCATGTCTTTTCCACCTGTGGCTAGAGCTAGGTCAGCCCGTTCCATTAAAGCTTTTGTCATCGGAATGCTGACATTCGTTAAACATTGCAAAATATCTGCGGGCGCGCCTTCTCTTTCAAGTGCTTCGCGCATGATTTGCACTGTTTCATACGATGTCTTTTTCGCACGCGGGTGTGGAGAGAAAATGACAACGTCTCTAGCTTTGATTGCGTAAATCGCTGTCCCAGCAGGTGTCAGATCCGGATTTGTTGTTGGGACAATGGAAGAAATGATTCCCGCAGGTTTTGCGTATTTAACAATTCCCTTTTCCGGTATTTCTTCAATAATTCCAACGCTTTTTTGGCGAAGTGCGTCTCTCAATATACCTCGGATTTTAAAGCGTTTATTCATACGGCTCTCAGGATCGCCCAGGCCGCTTTCTTCGATTCCCATATCCGTCAATCGTTCAAACGTTTTTTTATTGGATACCGCCCAAGCAACTGCCTGGCACAAGCGATCCACTCTTTCCTGATCATATGTCTCAATAATTGCTAATGCTTTTCTAGCTTTTTCAAAAGCTAAATCTAGTTCCTGCTGTTGCTCTTCTGTTAATGTTTTCGGTTTTGTCTCAATACTTGACAATACAATCTCCTCCAATAGTTATTTAAAAGAGTATTTTGGTATGCCGCAAAAACGGAACTCTATTTTACAGAGCGGAACCCGTTTAATGTAATCTTATAATAAGTTCTGAGAATTAGCAATGCTTTTCAAGTTAAAAAAGAAATCATTTTCTTTCTGTAAAAAAACAACCTCTCCAAGAGCAGAAAGGTTGTTTTCATAAAAAGATAGTGAGTTTCTTCTATTATAATAGACCCCGCAGAAAGAGCTTTCCTAATTAGGAAATCGGTTTTGGTTTAAACATTTTATTTTTAATGTTTCGGTACAAGGCAGTTTGTGTAAATAGCGTAATGACGATAAATAGTGTCAAAACCAAACTGATCGGGTGGCTGACTAAGCTTCCTAAAAATCCGAGTACGCTTCCTTCTTCGGAAATAATGGATCTTCTCAAATAGACGTCCATTTGTGGACCAAGAATAATACCTAAGACCATCGGACCTGCTGGGAATTTATAGAGTTTCATGAAGTAACCAATGATACCGAACGCAATCATCCAGTACACATCTGTTACGCTGTTGTTAATTCCATAAGATCCAATTACAGTAAAGAACACAATGATAGGCAATAATATATACTTAGGAATGGTAATAACCCGTGCAAACAGCGATATTGCCGATAGTCCCCAAATTAGAACAAAAATAAGGGAAATAGCACTAGTTCCAACAATGACCCAAAATAAATCCGGGGTTTCAATCAATAGCATAGGTCCTGGATTCAACCCATGGATAAGGAGAGCCCCGATCAAAACAGCGGTTACCGCATCTCCAGGTATACCAAGCGTTAACATTGGAATAAGGGCTCCGCCAACAGCTGACATAACAGCCGTTTCCGGAGCGATTAAACCTTCGTAAGCTCCCTTTCCAAATGGACGATTTGGCTTTTTAGTTGTTCGTTTTGCGTGGTCATAAGCCAGTAAAGATGCAATTTCCCCGCCTGCTCCCGGCAACGCACCTACGACAACCCCCATAATCGATGTTCGTAGAGTGATCGGTAGATACTTAAGCAAAGACAGAAATGGCGGGAGGACTTTTCCAATCACCACATTTGCTTTACTTTTCCCTAAATTATGAAGTTGAAAAAAAACTTCGGCTAAGCCGAACAACCCGAGCAAACAGGCGATATAGTTAATGCCGCCCATCAGTTCTAAATTACCAAAAGTAAAGCGGGTTGCCCCCGTCATTGTATCGATCCCAACTAAGCCAAGAATAATTCCAGCTCCTGCAACGAAGATAGATTTAGGTAAATAATCGGTTGTCAAACTACCAACTAATAAAATACCGAGAAACATAATGAGAAAGTAATCTCGAGGAGCGAACTGCAAAGCTAGATCTGTCAGGAAAGGAGCAGCTGTTGCCAAGACTACAAGTCCGAAAAGCCCGCCGATGACCGAGAATATCGTCGCAATCCCGATGGCCTTGCCGGCCTCCCCCCTTTTGGTTAACGGATAACCATCAAAAGTGGCAGCAAGTGATGAGGCGGTTCCCGGTATATTAATTAGGATAGCGGTTCGCGACCCGCCATATACTCCACCGAAGAAGACGGAGATCATAATGACAATTGCGGAAAGTGTATCCCACGTAAAAGTAAGGGAAACTAATAGTGTCACACCCATTGTGACGGAAAGACCAGGCAAAGCACCGATGATAAATCCAAGTAGCGTCCCAAGTGCTACAAGCAAAAATAACTTTATATCTAATAGAGGTATTAACATTTGCTCTATCATTTTACACTCTCCTTACGTGGGAAACACAATCTTGAAAACTGATGAAAATAAGTAATAAAACACACCTGACATAATAATGGAAACAATGAGAGCCGTAACGATTTTCTTCCTATTTAATAGGATCATAGCTCCAAATAAAAATACGAAAGAGATGATTAGGAAGTTAAGAAAGTTCATTAAATATGCGAATATAATCGTTACAACGGTAAAGGAAATTAAACGAACATACAGTTGTTTCTTGGTGATGTCTTCAATTTCCACTAAGCTTTCTTCCTCATCCTCTTGCTCACCTGGTTCTGGAACCGAGTGAGGTGAAGGCGCCGCCACTCCCCTTTTCATAATGAAAAGGGAGCAGACAAGCATGAGAAATGCAGTTACCGCAGGCAAAAAGGCCGCTGATGAAAAATCAGTAACCTTTTGCCCTTCAATAAAGAACGATAACACGAGTAAGGTACTTGCTATTACAAATAATAGACCCGGAATAATTCGATGCACTAGCATAATCTCTTATTCCTTTTTCTCGATATTTAGAGTAGCAGGATCTACTTTTGATTCACCGGCTTCATGAAGGATCCAAGCTGTCTTCGATTGCCAATCTTTCCAGTATTGGACTGCCTCGTCGCCTGTTAGTCCGAGTGAAACACCGTCAGTTTGTTTTAAGAATTCTTGGAATTCTGGTGCTGCTTGGGCAGCTTTAAAGGCTTCTGTCAGTTCTTCTTTAATTTCATCTGGAGTATCATTTCTTACCCAAACACCATAGAATGGACCCCAAGGTAAGAATTTTTCCATTTCAGGAACGTCCTCTGTAATTGCAGGAACATCTGGCAAGTCTTCCACACGCTCTGTATCTGTAATCGCTAGAACCTTGATCTTACCAGCTTTCGCATTTTCAATCGCGGCAGTAAGTCCAACAGCTGAAGCGTCTAAGTGATTTCCTAGGATGGCAGAAACGAGTGGGCCATCTCCATCATAAGGCACTAAGTTGAATTGTGTTTGTGAAACAGTACTTAACATGGTAGCTACTACGAATGGCTGTCCTCCAGGACCAGTTGAACCCATTTTCACTTTTCCAGGGTTTGCTTTTGCATCTTCGACTAGATCAGCCATTGTTTCGTACTTCGAATCTTTTGGTACAATAATAGCTGTTTGTGCCGCTGAGAAAATGTTGATTGGATAAAGATCATCAAAGTCACTTTTCGAAATATCTAGAACTCCATAAAGTGCAGGGTTTTCCGCAGCGAATAATAATGTTTTTCCATCTGGTTTTTGATCTAAAACGTGTTGAAGGGCAATCGCACCTGTTGCTCCAGGCTTGTTAGTCATAACAATGGATTGGCCTAATTCTTTTTCAGCTAGAGGAGCAATCGCACGGGAAATCGTATCTGCCGCTCCGCCTGCCGCCCATTGAACAACACCAGTCATCGTGCCGTCAATTGCAGATCCCTTTTTCTCTTCTGATCCTTGATCGGACTCTTTTGCACCTGCACTCTCATTCGATGATGAACTGGATGAACCAGAATTACATGCAGCAAGAATCATGCTTAGCGCAATAAGTAAAACTGCTAACATACGAAACTTCATTTTCATATCCCCCTATTTCATTCTTAAACTTAAAATAACTAATTCTGACGTTTACATTTTATCCTCTCTTTTGGATCGATCCACCTTAAATACCAAATTTCACACTTTCTAAACCTCTTAACTAAGATTTTTGAAAATATACAATTTTTGGATCGATCTACCTCCTTATCATATTTCCCTCCTTTCAAAATTAGAACAATTAGATGTAAGCGTTGACACAACATTAACTCATTCTTCTTAGAATTACAATATTAATTTACTTTTATAAAAAATATTTTGTTTTCCTCTTCATTTTGAATTAAAAAACATCTACTTTTTTACAAAATAAAAATATTGATAGAGTTGTCAGATATCTAAAAGCTTGATATCAAGGATATTTGGAAAATGGTTCATTTCACACCATTGCAAAAAAAGACACTATTAAAAGGAAGCGATTTTTTTGAATCTGTATAATACAGGTTGATCCTGTTTGCTTTGGCGTAATATTAATCTATATTTCATCCGCCAAATATATTCGTCTTCCTTCACTTGCCGATAAATAGGCTGCATACACTACCTGAATTGTTTCGTACGCAAGCTCTATGCCGGAAAGGGGTTGCCTATTTTCTGCAACGCATTCCATGAAATCTTGCAGCTCTCCAGTGTATCCTCTCAAAATTTCCTCTGCGACAAACAGATTATTCCAACCTACTTTCTCTTCCATCATTTCGGAAAAATACACATCATCCAACCGTTCTTGATCTAAGAAATAGGTTCTTAAATTATCTGTTGGCGTAATATTACAATGCATGACACCATCATTTGCATATATTTCAATATAATTTTTCGTTCCGCCCAATACATGGTCGCTTGCCATGACAACAGCTTTTGTTTGGTCTGAAAAAGTAATGGTGACATTGGCAAAATCCTCTACATCTATTGGATTGCCTGTTAAATGACGCTTATCGTAATCAGTTAGAGATGTAATGAGATTACCTGTATCTGCGTGAACACTTTCTACAGAAATTTCTTCGCCTCGAGCTTTTGCTTCAACTTGCTTTAGCCATAGAACACCCGAAACCGGATGACAGCCGATGCGCATTAAAGCTCCACCGCCTGTTTTATCCCAATTTCCTGCAACAGCCGAACTGGATCCTCGGACACTCTCCTCACCCTTCATAAATAATAACTTACTTTTTTTATGCTGAATAATTTCCGCTGCTTTTAGCACATTTGGAGAGTAAATGTAGTTTTCCGCATACATAAATAAGCGATTACTTGATGCGATCACCTGTTTCACTTCTTCAATTTCCTTCAAAACGATTTCATACATTTTGGCTTTGGGTACATGATGGCCTATTGGTTTTTCATCTGATGACTCTCCAAAATATCCAGTTAATGGCTTCTCGCAAATTACATGTTTTCCTGCTTTAATCGCTTGTAAGGCAAAGGATAGATGAAGATGGGGAGGTGTCACAATATCAATTACATCAATCTCTTCATCGTTTAGAAGATCTTGATAGTCCGAACTGATATGTTCAAAGCCATATGTCTTCGCAATCTCTTTCGCACGCTTCTCATCCAGGTCGACGATCGTTTTTAATCGCACTTGAACACCATGAACTTTGGAATACCCTCTTCCATGCAAATGCGCCGCATACCCAGCTCCGACTAATCCGACAGTAACAGTTTTCATCGGAATTCCCCTTTTCCTATTTAATATTAAAATCAATCAAAATCTTACCAAAATTTCCTGACAAGGCATCTTGAAAGGCTGTTTGATATTCTTGTAGGGAAACAATTTTTGATACGATTGAGTCTACATTTACGCTTGGATTTCGTAAGTATTCTATCGTTTTTTCGTAGTCTTGCGGAAATTTATAAATAATCGATCCATAGATCGTTAAATCATTCCGCACAACTTGAATGTAAGGGATCTTAACATCACCCGTGATTCCCAAAGCGACCATGGAACCTCCAGGTTTTAAAATTTGGATGGATTGGATAACAGCCTCTTCAGTTCCTGCCGCTTCAATGACAATGTCAAATTTCTCATCTTTAATATCATTAGGGTACACTGCTCGAATATTACCAATTTCTCTTACCAATTGATGTTTTTTTGTGTTGACATCAATCCCCGTCACATTTGCTCCAAACGAATATGCTAAAGAAGCTGCCAACAGTCCAATAGCTCCAGTGCCCACGACTGCTACAGACATTCCTTCCGAAATCTTAACTTTGTTTAATCCACTGACCACCACTGCAAAAGGTTCAATTAGGATAGCTCGATCATCGGACAAATCATCAGGAATAGGCCAAACAAATCGAGAAGAAATGATGAACTCCTCCGCAAAACCGCCCTCTTGATTAATCCCGACTGCTTTTTTATTTACGCAAATATTTGTTTTCCCTTGCTTGCACATTTCACATTCAGAACAGAATGTATTTGGTAAAACGACTACACGGGTTCCCTCTTCATATGGAGAATATTTCCCTTTTTCCACAATGGTTCCAACGAGCTCATGCCCTGGCCGAATTGGATATACTGCATGTGAAAACTTCCCTTTATACACACTCAGATCTGATCCGCAAATCCCGCCATATTTTACTTTTATTCTGACTTCATCATCCTTTAGGGAACGTGTTTCGCTATTTTCCCTCAGCTCCAAATGCAAAGGCTTTTCAATAAACAACTCTAACATTCTGATCAGCCTTTCTGTACTTTGATAAAAAAATTGGTCCAAATAAATCTACTTTATTTGGACCGCATTATAACTTACTTACTTGCTTCTTCTAACAGTCTATTAACCAAGTCTTCTCCAATTTCATTCTTGTGTTTCTCATAAACTGGTGTTGCTTTATCCGCCCATACTTGTCTCTCTTCAGGTGTCAATGAAGTGATCTGCATTCCTTTTTCGATCAAGAGATCTTTGTAATGAGCGTCTTCCTTCGCTTTTTCTTCGCGTTGGAACTTTTGTGCTTCATCAGCTGCTTTTTTAATAGCGACTTGTTCATCTTCTGTTAAGCCTTCATAGAATTTTTTATTAACTAAGAAAGGGTTAACTCCGATTAAGTGTTGTGTTTCTGTTAAATACTTTTGAACTTCATAGAAATTTGCTTCCGCAATAACACTGAATGGATTTTCTTGACCCGATACTACTCCTTGTTGCAAGGAAGTAAATAATTCAGGGAATGCCATTGGTGTCGGCACTGCACCTAGTTCAGTCCAAAGATCCAACTGAATTTGGTTTTCCAATGTTCTAATCTTCAATCCGTTCAAATCATCTGGTGTCTTGATTTCTCCATCGTTGTTTGTAAGGTTACGGATTCCACTTTCCCAGAAATTAAATCCGATGATACCGATGTCTTCTAAGTCAGCTAATACTTCTTGTCCAAGCGGACCATCTAATATTTCATGTGACTTTTCCCGAGTTGGGAAAATAAATGGTAGAGACCAGAGGTTAAAACGAGGTGAGAAGTTTGACATGACTGCTGCACCAATAGGTCCTCCTTGAATTGAACCCAACTGAATTCCTTCAATAATATCTCGCTCTCCGCCTAGTTGGCTATCAGGGAATACTTCTACTGTAATCGAACCGTTTGTTTCCGCTTCCAAAACCTCTTTGAACTTATACATGGCCTTCCCCATCGCCACATCTTTTTTATCAGTCGATCCAATTTTCATGATAGTCGTCTTTCCAGAACTACCACTTGTACTTTCTGTTGGTTTGCTATCGGCAGAAGCAGATCCTTCATTCGTTTCCGAAGAAGAGCCCCCTCCGCAGGCAGCCAATACGAGGGCAACTAATAACAGCATGACGAAATACAATTTTTTCATCGTTTTCCCCACTCCTTTTTTATTTTATATATTTTGAAAGGTTGCCAGGCAACAGTCTGGCATACCGCTTTCAACGAAATCAGTGTTACTTTGTAAACACTTGAGGCAGCCAAGTAGAAATACTTGGGATATAACTTAATAGTAAGATGTTAAATACCATGACGAGAACAAAGAGAGCTGTATACTTTATCAATTGCTCCATTCGAATATTGGCAACCTGGCTTACCATAAAGAGGTTAACCCCAAATGGTGGTGTAATCATCCCCATCGCTAAGTTAACAATCATGACAATCCCAAAGTGGACTGGATCGATCCCATAAGTGATGGCTACAGGAACAAGTATTGGAGCCAGAATGAGAATGGCCGCTCCCGAATCAAAGAACATGCCGACAATAAATAGAAGTAAGTTAATAATTAGTAAGAAGATAATTGGGTTATTCGAGATGCCGCTAAACCATGTAGCAACTGTTTGAGGAACCCCATCACTAGTTAAAATCCAGCCAAACAAACCTGCGTTTGCAATGATGACCAGAACAACCGAACTTGTTAATGCCGCATTATAGAAGATTTGCGGCAGCTCGCTCCACTTCAACTCTTTATATACGAAGAGCCCAATGATCAGCGCGTAAACACAAGCTGCAACAGCCGATTCAGTCGGTGTGAAAATACCACTATAAATACCGCCTAGTATAATGAAAGGCATGATCAAGGCTAAAATGCCATCTTTAAAGGAAACAAACTTCTCTTTCCATGTATATCCGGTGTCGCCTGAATAGTCTTTTACTTTTGCAACAATGTACACGAGTATCATAAATGTAATTCCAATCATGAGACCCGGAATGATTCCGGCGAAAAATAAATCTTTTATGGATACCCCTGCCGCTACCCCATAAAGAATGAGCGGAATACTCGGCGGGATAACAACTCCTAATTCACCTGCAGCGGCGACTGTTGAGGAAGCGAATCCTTTATCATATCCTTTAGCAACCATTGCAGGAATCATGATAGATCCGATCGCGGCTACTGTGGCTACTCCCGATCCGGAAATTGAAGCGAAGAACATACAGGCCAAGACGGCAACCATCCCTAATCCACCGGTTCTTGATGCCACAATTGCATAGGCAAAATCAACTAAGCGCTTGGACATCCCCCCTCTTTCCATCAAAGCACCTGCTAGGATAAAAAAAGGAACCGCTAACAAGGTGAAAGAATCAATAGTTGTAAACAAGCGTTGAATAATTACGGTTGGCGGCATTCCATCTTGGAAAATCATGATGGCCGAGGATAATCCAACTGATATCGCAACCGGCACACTAATAATCAGAAAAAACATAAATGAACCGAATAAGAGAAGCGGACCCATTAGACTACTTCGCCTCCTTCCTTATCCCAGTCACCTTCAAGCCAAGCAACCAATGTATTGAACAGCATAATTAAGCTGCCAAAAGGGATTGCCAAATATGGAATTGACATTGGAATATGTAAAGCAGCTGATTTTTGCAAATGAACAATCTCCAATATTTGAAGACTGAATAACAAGATAATTACACAAAACACCATTGTAATAATTACTGCTATTCCACGAATTGCTCTTTCAAGAGTTGGTGGAAATTTAATTAGGGAAAACAAAAATTCCAAGCGAATTAATTTTTGGTACCGTATCGCTAAGCCAGCTCCTAAGAAGGTGATCCAAACGAGTAAATACCGTAATAGTTCGGACGACCAAGTTAGCGGAGAGTTAAAAACGGCTCTTGCAACGATTTGCCAGGTAAGAAGTACTAAAGAAATTGCTAAAAACGTGCCTAAAAGAATTTTCAAAAGAAAATTGACTTTATCCATCAGATAGATAAATTTTTTCAAAATATTTCACTCCCAGCGAATGATTGTTCAAACAATTTTTTAGTAATATAGTTAGAAAATAGAATGGATGACTTCTTAAGTCTATACATGCTTCTCTCCAATCCTTAATTCAATTGTCCCTATGCTAACTCGATAGCGCTTTCAAAAATTTAGATCGATCTAAAAATGTCTAGCATTTGATTCGACCACAAAATCGAGTACCACTGTATGGAACTATATTACTACCAGGCGGAACTATGAATAAAGGATACCATAGAACAATAAAATTGTCATTATCTTTTGTGAATAATATTTAATTTATTGTAAGATATTTTCTCGAATCATTAGCTTTTAAAAAAGAAAGAGCCTCCTAATTCACCGGATTTAAGGAGGCAGCTCTCTTAAAATAATTAATTATTACTTAACGGCTTCGAGCAAATCTTCAACTAGCTCTTTGCCTAATTCTTTCGAATACTTCTCATAAATTGGTTGTACTTTATCTATAAATTGCTGTCGCTCGTTATCATTCAATTCAGTAATTTTCATGCCGTTTTCTTCCAAGACAGTTAAAAACTCAATAGCTTGTTGTTGCTCAACTTCACGTTGATAATTTTTTGCGTCTTCTCCTGCTTTAGTAATAATTTCTTTTTCATCATCGGTAAGAGTCTTCCAAAACTTGTCACTAATCAAAAATATATTTGCTCCATACACATGTTGGGTAACTGTTAAATAGTCTTGAACCTCAAAAAACTTATTCGTCGCTGTAACTACAAACGGATTTTCTTGCCCATCAACTGTTCCTTGTTGAAGAGCAGTGAAAAGTTCCGGAAAAGCCATTGGCGTTGGCTGGACTCCTAGCTCCTTCCACACATCTAGATGTATAGGGCTTTCCATTGTTCTAATTTTCAACCCTTTTAAATCGTCTGGTGTTCTTATTTCCCTAATATTATTTGTTAAATGACGATAGCCGTTTTCCCAGAAATTCATTCCAACCACGCCCTGGTCTATCATTTCATCTAAAAGTTTCTTACCAATCTCTCCGTCTAATACATTATAAGCGGTCTGATGATCTTTAAATAAAAACGGTAAGTCTAAAATACTTAAATTGGGAGAAAAAGAGGAAGATACGGCTGTTGAAATAATGGACGCCTGTAACGAGCCTAATTGTAAGCCCTCAAAATTATCTCTTTCACCTCCCAATTGGCTATCTGGAAACACCTCAACTTTAATTTGGCCATTTGTTTCTTTTTCAACTTGTTCTGCGAATTTATTCATCGCTAATGTAATCGATCTATCACTTGTATTAATAGAAGCGAATTTCATAACTTTTATTTCTTCAGATTGAGCCACATTTTGTTGGCCACTTTCAGAGTTATCAGAACAAGCAGCTAAAAAAATTGAAACTAAGCATACCATAAAGATTGAAAGAATTTTTGCTTTTTTCATTTGTACTCCCCCTCGTATTCTTATATTAGTGCTTTTTAAGTGTTCTCCTTTCCAGGTCCACTGTACGGAACTTAATTCAGCGAAGTGAACCATTTATTCAAGATAATACCATATGCTCATTTTGCTGTCCATAATTTTCTGACATTTAACATTTGCTAATAAATAAAGAATGTTTGATCAGCCGAACGATGGGATCAAACATTCTTTATCTACTTATCTATCTATATTTAATCGGGCATCTTTTCCAGATACTGCATACACATCATCCGTTCTTGGGTGAGCGTGTAAATATTCTTTCGCTGTAACTAAACAACGTCTCGCAAACTCTTCATAGCCTAATTCTTTGACACGTTTAATGTTTGGCAGCTCGATGGAATAGGGAACCCTCGGAATGCGATTTACGATGCTTGCTACATCAATGCCGCCCTCCCCAACATAAGAACGCTCTTCGCGTAAAATACGTGTCATTTCTTCTTTTGATGTTGGAATTTTTCCAGGTGCATCACATAGATGAAGATAACGGAACCATTCGCGTGGAACGGCATCCAAATCTTCCACCTTATCCCCTGCCCGGTGAAAATGATGGATATCGAGCATTAGGCCGGCATTATCTTGATTGGCTGTTCGTAATACAGATAAGGTATCTGCCAAGTTGGATACGCTCGCAATCGGAACGTATTCCAATTCAACAGTTAGCCCAAACGGTTTTGCCAACTCACAGAGTTCTGCAAATTTCTCGATGGCAAAGCTCCGATCATCTGTCCAAATACTGCTAAGTACATGGCGCCCCCCTAGCTCTGCCGCCACTTCCATTGCCGGAACATATCTTTTTGGATCCACCTCGTCATAAATACGGGCAAGTTCAATATCCAACAGTTTCAATCCCGTATCTGAGAGCGCTTTCTTTGTTTGCTTCATCATTTCTTTATTTTCAGCGAGTGCATAATTCGGCTCGCCAGGAAGGCCCATATAGATCGGCCGGAAGCTTACGAAGTCATACCCTGCGCGAGCCGCAAGGTATGTCATTTCAGGTGGAGCACATTCAAGAACAGTCAGTTGAGCTAATGAAAATTGGTTTTGCAATGGTAATCCTCCATTCTTATATTGTCTGGTAATCTAGTTTTTAATTCGTAGACACGTGGTGAACCTTCTTATCCGGTGAGTAGATGTCCATGATATTCCAGTGTCCGGCGGTCGGGACTGGATTGTTTAGCATAGCGACATCGATGACGACTGGTTTATTCGCCGCGATCGCTTGCTCGAGTGCCGGCTTAAACTCTTCCGCTTTCTCGATCTTGATGCCTTCTACGCCATAGGCCCGTGCAATGGCTGCGAAGTCCGGTGAGTAAGGCTGACCGTCTTTCGTGAACAGCGTGCCAAGTGTCGTATCGTAGTGCGCTTTTTGCAGACCTGCAATTGTTCCAAAAGCAAAGTTGTTCATGATCACCCAGATGACCGGAATATTTTCTTCGGCCGCTGTCGCAAGAAGGGCTGGATTCTGCCCGAAACCGCCGTCCCCGACCAGCGACACGACAACACGGTCCGGCTGCGCCACTTTTACGCCGAGTGCAGCAGGTGCCCCGAAGCCCATCGTCGCAAAGCCACCTGGCGTAAAGATCGTTCCGGGTTCGTAAATGTCGAACTGCTGGCCGACGCCGTTTTTATTCCAGCCGACATCGGTAGTAATATACGCGTCGCGCGGCAAGACTTCCCGAACTTCTGCCAAGATGCGCTGCGGCTGCATCGGAAAGCAGTTGTCCTGGATGTATGGCTCGTTGCTCGCTTTAAACTGGCGCTTGTTTTCGGCGATTTCTTGTTTTAGCGACTCGTTTTGACGCCCTTCCGGATAGAGACGCTTCGCCACACGGTTGAGCACGGTCAATGCCTGCTTCAGATCCGCGACAACGCCGAGCTCTACTGGATAGTTGCGGCCAATCTCGCTCGCTTCAATATCAATTTGGATGAGCTTGGTTTTCGGGAAGTCAAACGTATACTCGTTTTCCCATGAACTGCTGTCCGCTTCCGCGAAACGCGTGCCAAGCCCAAAAAGATAGGCCGCTTCGCGGCATTTCCGGTTGATGAACTCCGTCCCCCAGAAGCCTGTCATCCCAAGGACGAGTGGGTTGTCGTCCGCTACTGCGCCTTTGCCCATCAAGGAGTGGGCTACCGGGAAATCGAAATGGTTGACGAATTCCGCCAGCTCTTTTGCTGCGTCCGCAAGCAATATCCCGCCCCCCGCGTAAACGACCGGGTTTTTCGCGTTGACCAAAGTTTTCAGAATCGCTTCCGCTGTTTGGTCATCCATAGACGGCTTTTGAAGCGATTTCGTATGATGGGATTGGAAGTCGAAATACGATGTCTCCAGTTCCATCGAGAAAATGTCCATCGGGACCGAAACGAGCACCGGACCTGGTGTCCCTGTTTCCGCCAATTGGAACGCTTTCTCCAGAATTTCTGGGAACAGATGCGCGCTGTCGACCCGCCATGCCCGTTTGACGAACGGACGGTAAATCTCGTACTGAGTGGCGTCTGCGTGGAGGTTTACTTCCTGATGCGGGTGTTTCCCGTAGTAATGGCTTGGGATGTCGCCTGCGATGACGACCATTGGAATGCAATCCAGCGCTGCATTGGCCACACCCGTTGCCGCATTTGTCATGCCGGGACCGACGTGGCTGAGGACAACCGCCGTCTGTTTTTTCGCGCGGGCATAACCGTCTGCCGCATGCGCCGCAATCTGCTCATGGCGTACATTAACAAATTTGATCGAGCTTTTTTCCAGCTCGGAAAGCACCGCAATATTCGTATGGCCACACAAGCCGAAGATGTGTTCCACGCCCCGGTCTTCCAAATACCTGACGAGTTGACGAGCGATAACTTCTTTCATGAATTTGTTTCCTCCTTATAACTGAACTTTTTGAATTCAATTCTAATAATTCAAGTTATGACAGCTGAAGAACGATCATCTTCGTTTCTGTCATATCCTCAATCGCAAAACGAGGACCTTCCCGGCCAATTCCACTATTCTTGACACCGCCATACGGCCAATGGTCGAGACGATAATTGGATGTCCCGTTAATGACAATCCCCCCTACTTCAAGAGAATGTGCAATTTGGTAAGCTAAATCGAGTTGATTTGTGAAAATACCGGCTTGAAGTCCAAATTCTGAATCATTGGCTTCCTCAATGGCTTCTTCAATATGTTCATATGGCAAAATGCTTACAATAGGTCCGAATACTTCTTGGCAAACTACGTTGGCTGTCTTAGGGGGGTTAAATAAAACCGTTGGTAACACATTGGCTCCATTTTGTTTTCCGCCGGTTACAAGTTCCGCGCCAGCTTCTATCGCTTCTTCGATCCAACTTATAATTCTGCCTGCTGCGTTTTCATCTACTAGAGTTCCTACATCCGTTTTCAGTGAAAGTGGATCTCCTATTACTAACTTCTCAACTTCTTCTTTCAACAAATCTCTAAAATCCGAAACAACTGCTTGATGAACATAAATTCTTTGAACCGAAATGCAGCTTTGGCCTGAATTGCTATACCCTGTACGAGCACAAAGTCTAGCTGCTCGAGCAAGATCTGCATCTTCATGTACAATCGTGGCCGCATTGCCGCCAAGTTCCAATAACACTTTTTTCATTCCCGCGATGCTGCAAATATTACGGCTTGCGACAGTCCCTCCCGTAAATGAAATTACATTTACTCGATCATCTTTTACAATAGCCTGGCCGATATCTACTCCGCCAAGAAGCATGTTAATCGAGTTTTTAGGAAACCCTGCTTCTAAAAAAAGTTCAACCAGTGCAGCTGCCACAAGCGAAGTTTGCGGGGCCGGTTTAAGAATAACCGTATTACCAGCTGCAAACGCGGGACCCACTTTATGGCAAACTAAATTCAGCGGTGAATTGAATGGCGTAATCGCTGCAATCACACCAACCGGCACACGAAACGTCATTGCTACAGAATTGGTTCCACGTTCAGAAGCATCTCCAGGAATTGTTTCACCTACTAAACGTTTAGCTTCTTCTCCTGACAACTGCAAAGTTTCAACGGACCTTGCCACTTCATCCAAGGTGTTTTTTAGAGGTTTACCAAGCTCTAAGGAAATTAGTTTCGCAAAGGCTTCTTTTCTCTCTTCCAATAGATCTGCTGCTCTTTTTAAAGTAGCGGCTCTTTGATAGGAAGGAATTTGTGCCACTTCTTTTTTCGCCAGAAACACAGATTCAAGTGCTTCTTCCACATCTTCCATAGTGGCGTAAAATTGTTTCCCAATAACTTCTTTCTTATAAGGGCTTGTGACGTTTATAACCTCTCGACCTTCATCCAGCCATTTACCATTTACATACGGTCTTGCTTGTTTAATTAATTGTTCTGCTGGCATAAAATTCACCTTCCATTCAATAAATGCGGAGTTAGATCGATCTACTAGAGTTACTAGATCGATCTAACATAAAAATGTTGTATAATGATTACTAGATCGATCTACTAAAATTCGCAAGGAACAAATTTTTCTATGGTGAACAACATATTACCTGACTCCTTTAAACAATGCAATACACTTTTAAGGAATATTCGAAAAATTATCAGTTTCATTTAGTATATAAATAAAACTCCTATCTAGTGAAATAGCGTTTACAGAGTAATGCCATTGTACTATAATTTAGATACCTATCATCCTTAGAAAGAGTGTTTGATTTGATATTTGGAAAAATACCAGTTAGACAGCAAAATATTGTATTAATCGGCTTCATGGGAGTTGGAAAAACCACTATTGGCGAACTTGTAGCCAAAAAGCTTTACCGTAGCTTCATTGACATTGACAAAGAAATTGAAAAAGAATTTGGCATGTCAACAACTGATATCTTTACGATACATGGTGAAAAAGTGTTTCGAGACAGAGAAAGGGAGTTAATTCAATCCTATTGCGAGCAACAAAAGCTCAAAATCATTTCAATTGGTGGCGGCGCCTTTATGCATCCCGAAGTGCGTGAAGCTTGCCTTGCTAATTGTACGGTCTTATACCTCGATGTTTCTTGGGAGGAATGGAAAGAACGTCTTGACATCCTTATTGAAAATCGTCCTGTTTTACAAAACCGTAATCTTGAGGAAATTGAACAACTTTTCCATGAAAGACAAGGCGCTTATTCGCTAAACAACTCTTCGTTAATGGTTGATGACCAATCTGCCGAGGAAGTTGCCGATCATATCGTTGAATCTTTAAAGCACGCTTGGGATTTATATGAGCCTCATTAATCTGATCTGCCGTACTGGAGAACAATCTCTATGTACGGCTTTTTACGATTCCAACTTTTCTTGGGCTGCCACTTTTGGACTTAATGCCGAGCAAGGTCCTGCCTGCAACATATAGCTGCCTCCATCATGTCCTAAATAGTCTTTCACGTCTTTCGCTACTTCGATTAAGCGGTCTACATTCATGCCCGTCTTAATACCCATTTCCTCAAAAGCATGAACTAAATCCTCTGTCGCAATATTGCCGCTAGCTCCCGGCGCATATGGACAACCGCCTAAGCCGGCAATCGAGCTATCAAACAATGTTACCCCTTGTTGAAGTGCCGCGAACGCATTGGCTAATGCCATCCCTCTCGTATTATGCAAGTGCATAGAGAATTCAATATCCGAAAAATCCTTTTGAAGAACAGCTAAGTATTCATAAACTTGCCTTGGATTGGCCATCCCTGTTGTATCTGCAAGCGACACTTCCTCTACGCCCATTTTTTTGTATCGTTCTACAATAGAAGCAATTCGCTCCAAAGGTACTATTCCTTCATAAGGGCATCCAAAAGCTACCGAGATGGATCCACCCACTTTAACATTATGCTTTTCTGCCAATTCTATGATTGGTGCAAATCCGTTTTGAGCATCTTCAACAAGACTATTTGCATTGGAAAGACTGTGAGAATCAGTTGCCGACAGCATGAGCTTTAATTTTTTAATCCCTACTGAAATAGCACGCTCTGCGCCTCTAACATTTGGAACTAGCGCACGGAATTTTATATTCGTTAAGTCTTCCGTAGCTCCAACGACTTCTTCCGCATCTTTTAATTGAGGAATGGCTTTTGGATGGACGAAAGACGTAATCTCCATGGAACGCACTCCGGTGTTCGCTAAAGCTCTAACAATCCGGATTTTCTCTTCAGTCGGAATCCAATTTCGTTCCGCTTGGAACCCATCACGTGGTGCTACCTCACAAATTGTCACATCAGATGGTAATTTCAATGTACTCATTTAAATAACTCCCTTCTCTTTTAACGACGCTAATTCTTCCTGGGATAAACCTAGTTGTCCGCCCAAAATCTCTTCGGTATGCTCCCCTAGCTCGGGTGCCCGATGGCGAATCATACCAGGTGTTTCGGAGAATTTTGGAACGATGCCAGGCACTTTTACGGTTCCTAGGCGTGGATGTTCTACTTCTACGATATTTTCCCTAGCTTTATAATGAGGGTCTTCAAAAATATCAGCAATGCTTAAAATTGGGCTTACAGGCACCCCGAATGCATCCAGTTTTTCCTGCAATTCCTTTAACGTCTGTTGCTTGATCCAATGAATTACGATTTCCTGGACCTCGTGATCATTTTTCAAACGGGCCGCATTTGTTGAATATCGCTCGTCTTGTAACATATCCGTTCTTTCCATCGCTTCGGCAAGTCGCTCAAAAGTAGGATCCGTACTGCAAACTAGAACGACAAATTTTCCGTCTTTTGTTTCGTAAGTACCTGCTGGGCTTGAGTGACCCGCCAAGCCGGGGCTCCGTTCTCTTACTTTTCCTGATTGATCATACTCGGCTATTAAAAACTCCAACATGCGGAACAACGATTCGTATAGTCCCATTTCGACCATCTGTCCGACTGGTTCGCCATCCTTTGTATCTCGATGATACAAAGCACTAACGGCTGCAAATGCTGTATAAACACCCGTTATATAATCCAACAAAGAATAGGACGGGCTTACAGGCGGACGATCCGGATACCCTTGAATATACGTATGTCCACTAAATGCTGTACCTGGCGTTCCAAAGCCTGCTTTCGTACTGTAAGGACCTGTTTGGCCGTAGCCAGAAATTCGAACCATGATTAATTGTGGATTTTCTTTTTTAAGAGTTTCATAGCTAAGTCCCCACTTTTCAAGAGTTCCGGGTCGAAAATTTTCAATTAAAATATCCGTTTGGCCAATTAATTTCTTGAAAATTTCTTGACCTTCATCGGAACGAATATCAAGCGTAATGGACTTTTTATTCCGTGCAAGCCCTGGCCATCTAAGTGACTCTCCATTTTTCCATGGACCTACTGTTCGTAACGTATCCCCTTTATTCGGCAACTCTATTTTAGTTACATTGGCTCCTAAGTCAGCAAGTAATGTAGCACCATAGGGGGCAGCGATCATTGTGGAAATGTCTAACACTTTCACGCCTGTTAATGGCCCGAAATTTTCTTTTTCCATTGTCATTTCCTCCGTTATTCCTCTTTATTGATAAATCCGAGTACATTATCCCGCAAATGCTGTAAATGATTTTGCATCGCTTGAATGGCTCTGTTTTTATCTCCTGCTTTAATCGCATCTAAAATCTCCTTATGTTCTTGGAGTGATTCCGAATAACGATCTGCAGATTTTAACGTCTGTTTCCGAACTTGCCTATACAAATGCAAATTCATTTCCATCATAGAGACAAACACAAAATTGTGAGTCGCCTCTGCTAGTGCAAGATGGAAATTGCTATCCGCTTCTACTTTCTCTTCCGGATATTTTAACTTCTCTTTCATTGCTTGTAACGCGTTTTCAATTTTCACTATGTCTTCTTCTGTCGCCCTCTCGCTTGCATGCTCAACAATTTTAGGTTCGAGCGCTTCCCGAGCTTCCAAAAAGTGCATAACAGCCGTGCGTTCAAGTAGGTCAACTGGATTCACCTGATAGGTTAGCGTAAGTCGCTGGTCCACTTCCTGAACAAACCGACCACCACCTGCCTTCGACACAATTAGCCCCTCCGACTCTAAAACTCGACAAGCTTCACGTAAGGAAGTACGGCTGCAACCTAATTCTTGAGCAAGCTCTCGCTCACTTGGAAGTCGGTCATTCGGCTTTAATGTCCCATTTTCAATTAAGCCTCTGATTTGCTCCACAATTTTCTCATAGACTCTCGTGTGCTGCAGTTCAACAAACATTTTTTCCTTCAAGGTTTCCACCTTCCGCCCAATTACTAGTTATTTCATTCGTCTAGGGTAA
This sequence comes from Bacillus sp. OxB-1, assembly GCF_000829195.1. GTDB lineage: Bacteria > Bacillota > Bacilli > Bacillales_A > Planococcaceae > Sporosarcina. Next base: position 2,860,812 of record NZ_AP013294.1, read on the forward strand.
TTGAAAATGGACCACTGGTTAGTCCACTTTCATTTAGTATAGTCTGTATATTTTATTTCGTCAATTAATAAAAGCCTGCTTCTCATAAAAAGAAACAGGCTTAATCTTATTATGTCCAATCTGGTAACGATTCTTGCGTACTTACAATTACATCTCGCAATGTATCAATTGGAATTTGACCCGGTGCTGAGCTTTGGACGCCCACTGCAAAGGTCAGGACGGAACCATAGACCCATCCTAAGATCCGGCTTACCCCTCCGATGCTTCCCATGGACATAGTTATGAGGGGTATACTCATTACTCGGTCAGCTTCTTTTGTCAATGCTAATAAACGTAGCACATCGTCTTTACTGTTTGGCATGACGGCAGCTTTTGCTATATCAGCGCCATAAAATTCAGCTAGATGTAAACGCTTGATAATCTCCGCACTTTCTGGTGTATAGTCGAAATTATGATAGGAGAGAACCAACTTAACTCCATTATTCTTCGAGACTTCTCTTATTAGTTTGATATGTTCTGGATCATTGGCTGCTTCATAATCGATGAACTGCACTGCCTTCTTTTTACAAACTTCAGATAATAATTCTACTTTTTCCTCTTCTGAAAGTGAAATGGATTGCCCGCCTTCTTTTTCAGATCGGATGGTAAATAAAATGGGTAAATCAGCAGTTGCAGCAATTTGTTCGGCAGTTTCAAGTACAGTGGATAATTGATCAATTTCTTTGTAAAAATCAACCCGCCACTCCAAAATATCTGGCTCTTTAGGAAGAATTGCTTCCAGCTCCTTCATAATTTCCTCCCGATTTTTTCCTACTAGCGGTGTACAAATATAAGGAGCTTTTTTTCCTGGAATCATTTCAGCTTTCATATAACCTCTCCTCAACTATGTATTGAATTTTGAAAATCTTTTCATCGCAGATGGACATCCGCTTTAACTTTCTTTATTGTATCACAGACATTTTGATCTATGGAAAAAAGTACACCACTGGAGAGTGATGTACTTTCAAACTTACTCTTTACTAAAACGCAATACCGGTTTACGGGCAGCTTTCGTTTCATCCAGACGACCAACGACTGTAGTATGTGGAGCTTCTTGAACGATTTCAGGATTCTCCTCCACTTCTTTAGCGATCTGGATCATCGCGTCGATAAAGGCATCGAGCGTTTCCTTCGATTCCGTTTCAGTTGGTTCAATCATCATGCCCTCTTCAACATTGAGCGGGAAGTAGATCGTCGGTGGATGATAGCCGAAATCAAGCAATCGTTTTGCCATATCCAATGTCCGGACTCCCAATTTCTTCTGACGACGCCCTGAAAGGACAAACTCGTGTTTACAATGCTTCGTGTAGGGGAGATCAAAATAGGGCTCTAACCGGCGCATCATGTAGTTCGCATTCAAGACGGCATATTCGGTTACAGCTTTTAATCCATCAGGTCCCATAGAACGAATGTACGTGTACGCACGTAGGAAAATACCGAAGTTCCCATAAAACGGCTTCACACGGCCGATGGATTGCGGACGATTCGAATCGAATGTAATCGTGTCTCCCTCTTTGACGAGAACTGGCTTCGGTAAGTAAGGCACCAGTTCCTTTTTAACTCCCACAGGGCCGGATCCCGGTCCGCCGCCGCCGTGAGGGCCTGTAAACGTCTTATGGAGGTTCAAGTGCACTGCATCAAAGCCCATATCTCCAGGGCGTGCTTTGGACATGACCGCATTCAGGTTAGCTCCGTCATAATATAATTTGCCGCCTACCCCATGGACGATGGAGGCCATCTCCAGAATATCTTCTTCGAACAGGCCAAGTGTGTTCGGATTTGTCAGCATCAACGCCGCTGTATCATCGCCGACTTTCGCTTTCAGGTCTTCGATATCGACCAGACCGAATTCATTTGATTTCACCGTTACGGTTTCAAATCCCGCAACTGTTGCGGATGCCGGGTTCGTTCCGTGTGCGGAATCCGGCACGATTACTTTGGTCCGGTGGAAATCACCGTTCGCTTCATGGAAAGCGCGGATCATCATGAGAGCCGTCCATTCGCCATGTGCGCCAGCTGCCGGTTGCAAGGTCACTTCATCCATTCCTGTAATTTCGGAAAGGTGCTCTTGTAAATCGTACATTACTTCTAAAGCACCTTGCACGGTCGATTCATCCTGCAATGGATGGATGTTGGCAAAGCCAGCATACCGTGCCACTGCTTCATTGATTTTCGGATTGTATTTCATCGTACAGGAACCGAGTGGATAAAACCCCGTGTCTACCCCATGGTTCCGGTTGGAAAGGGCTGTGTAATGACGCATGATATCCAGTTCGGAAACTTCCGGGAGCTCCGCTGCCTCTTCGCGGATAAAATCGGTCGGCATCAGATCCGCCAAGTTCACTTCCGGCACGTCTAATTCAGGAAGGCTGTAGCCAATGCGGCCTTCTTTCGATAGTTCAAAGATAAGTGGCTGATTCTCTTTATGCATGAAGGGCCTCCATTTCCTGCACAAGTGCATCGATTTCTTCTTTTGTCCGCTGTTCCGTGACAGCGATCAACGCATGATTGGCGAATTCCGGATACGTTAGGCCGAGATCGTAACCGCCGATCATCCCTTTTTCCAATAGACGGGCGTTTACTTCCTTCACAGCCTTTTTACAATCGACGACAATCTCGTTGAAATGGGCATTTCCAAATTTAACTGCAAAACCGGCTTTTTCAAATGCTTCCTTGGCATACCGGGTCTTGGCGATATTATGATAAGCGATCTGTTGTACACCCACTTTTCCAAGTGCAGTCATCGCAACCGAAGCTGCCAAAGCATTTAACGCTTGGTTGGAACAGATGTTGGATGTCGCTTTATCACGGCGGATATGCTGTTCACGGGCTTGTAAAGTCAATACGTACCCACGGCGCCCTTCGTCATCTGTCGTTTCACCGACAAGCCGGCCTGGAACTTTCCGCATTAATTTTTTCGTGACCGCAAAATATCCGCAATGCGGACCGCCGAATTGTTCGGATATCCCAAATGGCTGGGCATCTCCAACCGTAATATCGGCTCCGAGTTTCCCTGGCGGCGTGAGGACGCCGAGGGCAAGCGGGTTGGCTGATACGACGAAGAGACCGCCTTTTTCATGGGTCAGGTCGCCTATTTTTTGAAGGTCTTCGATTTGACCGAAGAAGTTCGGATATTGGACGAGCACCGCTGCCGTTTCTTCATCCACCAAAGACGCCAGTTGGTCGATATCCGTGATGCCGTCTTTTTGTGGAACAAGGACAACGTCGATGGATTGGCCTTGTGCATAGGTCGTGACGACATCGCGGGCTTCCGGATGAACCGTTTCGGAAACAAGCAATTTCTTACGCTTCGTGTGACCAGCCGCCAGCGTACCTGCTTCCGCCAACGAAGTCCCGCCATCGTACATCGAGGAGTTGGCAAGATCCATGCCTGTCAGTTCACAGATCATCGTTTGGAATTCAAAAATAGCTTGCAATTCCCCTTGGGAAATTTCCGGTTGATACGGAGTGTATGCCGTATAAAATTCCGAACGGGATATGACGTGGTCGACGATGATTGGTTTGTAATGATCATAGACGCCCGCTCCAAGGAAGGAGACATGCGTGCTCGAATTTGCGTTTTGGGAGGCCAATGCCGCAAGCTCCTTAGTCAATGCCGATTCGGACTTGGCCGATTTGATGTTATATTCTCCTTTAAATCGAACTTTCACAGGAATATCTTCAAAAAGTTCATCTACTGATGAGATGCCGATCGCTTTCAACATTTCTTCGCGATCCGTTTCCGTCATTGGAAGATAACGATGCTTCATGCCCTTCTATCCCCTTTTCAATTATCGTTTGTAAAACGGTGTTGCAATAATGACTGCTTTGAGGCGCTTATTCCGAATTTCGACAAACACTTCAGTCCCTTCGGCAGTGTGTTCGCTTTTCAATAAAGCGAAGCCGATATTCTTTTTCAATGTCGGCGATTGGGTACCCGTTGTCACTTCACCGATCTCTTCATCGTCCAAAAACACTTTATACCCCGTGCGCGGGATTCCTTTATCGATCATTTCTATTCCGATCAGTTTCCGTGGTGCACCGTGTTCTTTTTGTTGGACGAGTGCAGATTTCCCAATGAAGTCTGCCTCCTTATTCGTTTTGACGACAAAGCCGAGCCCCGCTTCCAATGGGGAGATGTCTTTTGACAGCTCCTGCCCATATAATGGCAAGCCGGCTTCAAAACGCAAGGTGTCCCTTGCTCCCAAACCAGCTGGAACGATCCCTTCTTCCGCTCCAGCTTCCAGGATTGCCGGCCACAGGGCTACGATCGCATCAGGGGAACCATAGATTTCAAATCCATCCTCTCCCGTATATCCGGTCCGCGAAATCATGACCGAATGCCCGTCTACGTCAACATTGTCTTTGAACCGGAAGAATTTGATCTCTTCCAACGGTTCATCCGTCAACCTTTGAAGCACCGTTTGAGCAGCGGGCCCTTGCAGCGCCAATAAGGCAAAGGAAGCGGACTGGTCATCGACCGTCACATCATCGGTCGCATGCTGCTTCAGCCAATCCACGTCTTTTTCAATGTTAGACGCATTCACGACGAGGAAGTAATCATTTTCGTCACGCTTGTAAATGAGAAGATCGTCAATCGTACCGCCATCGTCGTAACACATTACAGTGTATTGCGCTTGGCCTGTTTTCAACTTGGAAACATCATTCGTCACAAGTTTCTGTAAATAAGACAGAGCCCCGTCCCCGCTTACGACGACTTCCCCCATATGGGAAACATCGAAAAGCCCGGCTTTCGTCCGAACAGCCTCATGTTCCGCTTTGATGCCCGAAAATTGGACAGGCAGCTCCCATCCGCCAAAATCAATTGTCTTGCCGCCGTACTCTTTATAGCTGTCAAAAAGAGCAGTCCGTTTTAATCCTTCTGCCACACCGCATTCCCCCTAAAAAATGATAAAAAAAGACAGAGGTTCCCTAATTGAGAACCTCTGTCCTGTTACCTGAAAGATTGACCTTGCGGCTTTCCTCGTTGGTGGCCGGCTCATCCGGCGCTCTCCAGAGACGCGTCATGTATGAGTCTTTTTGCCTGAGAGATTCGCAACCTCTGTTACTTGCTCCTTCGGCGACGCTTTCGCGTACTCTCCACATACAATCATTCGCAGTATTCGATTATGTCTAGACACGAAATGTCCTATCGCCATATATCTTAACATTACGAATGAGAAAGCGCAATTGTTTTTAAGAGTTCGCTTCATTTCCGAACAATACAACATAAAAGAATGTTATCTTTCGGATTTTGGCATTCGATCTATATTTCATGCTATTTCAAATCTGTTGCTTCATTTTTTCCCGGCGGTTTCCTTTGGCTTGGCCTCCCATTTTAATCGGTAAATTTGAAAGGCGATATAATCCGTAATTTCCCGCAATGTCCGATTCTTTGTTTCCACTTTGAAATGGGCCGCAGCCAAATAAGCCGGCTTCCGTTCTTCATACAGGCTTTCCAGACCGGCGCGGGTGGACCGCTGCACAATCGGCCGCTTTTTCGGTTTGGCTATGCGTTGCCATATGTTTTGGAATGGGGCATTCAAGAAAAAGACCAGTCCTGTGCTTCGCATGATATCCCGGTTCACTTTTCGAACCGGCACGCCTCCTCCTGTCGCAATGATGCAACTTTCATCCCGGAATGTTTGAAGAAATTCGGTTTCCATCTCACGGAAACGCTCCTCTCCATACGTCTCGAAAATTTCAGCGATGGACATCCCCATTTTTTTCACGATTTCTTGATCCATATCATAAAACGGCATTTTGACGACATAGCTTAACCGTCGACCGATTGCACTTTTACCACTTCCCATGTAGCCGATTAAATAAACTTTCTTCATTTCATCACCCATCTATTGCAAAAACCTCATTATTGCTGCATAGTTTTCACTGTTTCATTTTTATAATACGTCTCAACGGAGTCAAACGTCCTGTTTAGACTATCATGCCATGAAACGAGGGTGAAAAGGAAGAGGCTGACGAAAAATAGTAAAACAATGGCTGCTGCCAACATGGCGCCGCGTTCATTCCGGATAAAGCCCAACGGCAAACCCCCTTTCTCTGACGAGTCCATCCAGCATCGTCACGTGAGCTGTGATCATTGACCCGTCAACTGTAAAATTCACTGAACGTACGTTGGTGAGGATGGGCACATGCCCTTCCCCGGCTTTTTGCCAACGGATGACATTTCCCGATTGGCTGACATGATAGGTGGACCGGTCAATCCGTAAACTGAGCTTGTTTGCATCCGCGATTTCAAGGGTACTGACATTTGTCAACAACCGTTGCAGATCAATCGCAAACAGTTCCCATTCCGTTGCTGAATGATCGGAGAACTGCCGTTCAATGGGAGCTTTCCACACAAAAAACAGTAAGAAAAGCTGAAGGAATGCAATTGTGATCAGCAAGTGAAAGATGCTTTCCAGGAAGGTGTACCCTTGCTCATCCATCCCGTTCCTCAACCGGCGCATCTTGTTTCCGTCCCGTCTATAACCGGGTAGGAGACGCAGACGGTCCCCCCCGACACTTCCCATTCATACGAAACATCGTCAATACGGAGGATTCCAGTCGTCTGCCCGATTGCCTGGTAAAGGATAGCCCCTTTGTAGGCTGCTTCCATCGCATACATCCCTCTCTTTTTTTCATGGAAATTTGCACTCATACGGGCTCCGAATGGCAAAAGCGTACCGAAGATGACAATGACGACCGTTAACGTGAGGATTGCTTCCGGCCACGAATATCCTTTCTCATTCATATACGACCACCCTCCCCCGCAAAAATTGAAACCGGATTTCAAAATCCCCGCTTTTTCCAACCAATGTGGCAGTGCCGGAATTTACGATATTTCCGTCTCCTTGGAACTCGACCCTGTAACCGACACTGCTGGCGTAATACATCCCTTCCGGAAATGAGCCTCTCGCGATTTCCTCTGAAGAAACGTATGTGATATAATCCCTTCCCCCATTCCGGATCGCCATCCTTGTATAAGCATTATGCGCAATCGAATAAGCCTGCATGTCATAAATGGCTGCAATGAAAGCCTGCATCGCTTCCCTTTCAGTCTTCTCCTTGATCCACTTGTCTCCAATCGGCAAGATGATTATTGTCAAAATGGCCATGACGGATAGGACCAACAGCATCTCAAGAAAGGTGAACCCATGCTCATTATGTCCCCGATGCTTCTCCAGCATGGCCTGTCACTTCCACTTTCCCGTCACCGTCTATGAACAATTCCCTGCCATCCGGGCAGCTTGCTCCTTCCGGCAGATAATCAGCATCCGATAATTCCCCTATCGAACTCGGAATCTGCTTCTTCTCCATCTTATAGGCCTCCACCTGCCCTTGCACCATCCGCACATAAGCTTGGCAGCCCTTTTCGTCGATGGACTTCGAATGTTTCGTCACGTTCGGGATGGCAACTAAAATTAATATAGAAATAATTAACAACACGATCATCATTTAAAACTGCTTTTCCTGTCATTTTCAGGACAAGTAAAACCTTGCTGCCATGCGGTGTAGATCAAACTATACGCCGCTTTTCTTTTCTTCATTTACCTGACAGTGTTTACTTCAGTGGTTTTTATGTGAATGGACCACAGAAAAGACCACATTATTATGATTGAAAAAGTGATTTCTTTAAAAAAAGACCACATTTGAAAAAAACCTTCTATAATTAGTAGTTATTTTGGCGATATGTTAAAACATTAAAACAGCCACCGACTTGATTGAGTCAGTGGCTGTTCGTTTCATTTGTTTTTATTCTTCAATTTTTCGAGCAAACTGTTTACTTTGTCGCGTGTGATTTCAGTCTCACCTATTATAAGTTCGATTTCATATCCCGCATCCAATTGGCTAATCAACACGATGTCACCCTCTGAAATTTCAGCATTGATTTCATTGAATGGAATAATAAGCTGATTTTCTTCGTCGGGATGTTCTAGAAACACATACTGCCCTTCTTCAATACGGTCAAGTGTGTATTTTACTTTTTCCCTCATCGCTCACACGCCCATCCGTCTTTGTCTCGGTCCATTTTCGACTGATATGCCGGATGGCCGGATGAAACCCCTTTAGGATACACCTTTCTCAGCTCGGTGCAATTTTTGAAGTTAGTTTGTGTTGGCGCAGGTTTAGCAGCCGGTTTTGGTGCCGGCTTAGTTGCTGGTTTCGGAGCAGGCTTTGCTGGTGCCGTTGCTTTGCTGCCACAACCAGTGGATACAGAATGCTTTACACCATTTGTGGTTACTGTGATGTCACAATGTACCGCTGTTTTGTACGTTGTCGCACCAACATTCTTCAGACGAGCCTCAATTGCCGCATGCGGATGTCCATAGCTGTTGTTTTTTCCATACGACAGAATCCCGACGCTCGGCTTGACGCTACTGATAAATGCTGCGGAGCTGCTCGTATTGGAGCCGTGATGTCCGTTTTTAAGGACAGTAGCAGTTACATCGTATTTAGCTCGGATTTTGTCTTCGATTGCCGTGTTGGCATCAGCCATCAGCAAGAATGATACTTTGTTGTAAGTAAGCTTTAATACGATTGATGCGTCATTGCTATCTTTCGCATTTTCATCGGCATACAGAACCCGGACGACCATCTGCGGATCCAGCGCGAGCTTGTCCAATTCTTTTGCAACTGTGAATTTGATGTTCTTTTTGTCGATTAGCGATAACATATTATAGTAGGTTTGTGTGGTATGCGGATAGCCGGAGTCTACGAAATTAGTTACCGGGAAAGCGTTCAGCACTGCCTCTAGCCCACCGATATGATCAGCGTCTGGATGTGTCGCTACCACATAATCAAGCCGCTTGACGCCTTTTGCCTTTAGAAACTTGACCACCTTATCGCCGGCCGATTTAGGCCCGCCATCCACTAGCATGTTTTTACCGCCAGGTGCTTGGACCAAGATGGCATCCCCTTGGCCAACATCGATAAAGTGTACTTTCAATTCTTTGGGTGCTGCGCCAGCTGTTGCCGGTAATAAACCGATCAACAAGACAACAGTCATTACCAATGATATAAACTTTTTCATTCTCATACCCCCTCAAACTATTTACCTATCATCATAGTACGGAGTAGTGTATTATGTCTATATGTTTCTGTAAATTTTTGGAGGGGTGCAAAATGAGGCTATATTCTAATGAGGTTTATCAGCGACTAGAGGACAAGGGGTTTTCTGACCTGCATGAACTACAGCGGTACATTTCTGATTTCTTGATAAACAACGGGCAAACTATTTACCATATCGGAGAGAAATACTACAGGATGCCTGTAATTGATGTAGCGCGGGGAGAAGTCAGGTTGATCGAGGTTGATAAAGAAGGTACTTACCTATACGACGCGGAAGGCAAAACTTTAAAGAGGAAAATGCCTATTGCCAAGTTTGAGGATATGGCTCAAATTGAGAAGGTGCTAACTGACGACTGCTGATGCGGTCGTTTTTTCAATCTACACACTGGACAGACACTATATCATGCACTGATATCTTATCATGACCAAACGGCCCCTCGATTGATATGCAACCAAGTCGAGTATCGAGTTCGCAAATTTTGCCCATATATAAATCGATACCGCCGGCCTTCCACACTTTTACTTTGGACTCGCATTGACGCTTAAAGGCCAATTCCAGTTCTTCTTGGATAGCTTGGAAATCCCATTCATCTAGTTCGGGGCGCGGTACAAAGTTATCCTCATCGTACCACTCCCTTAACTTCTCGACATGCTCTGTCAGCATCATAGCCGTCCATTTGATGGTGCCTCGATCGCGGTTATTGTTCATCATACAATCACCCTCTCTCTTGTTGTTACAGGAACAAGCGCGAGTACATTGTCAATCAGAAAAGTTCTTCGAGACTCCCGCATGTAGCAATAAGCACGGAATGATGCCTCACCCACTTGAATCATTTTGACCCTGCGTTTGCTGATTTGGCCGTCTTTAGCCAGGTAAATCATATCCAGCACCTCTCCATACTTTACCGACCGCTCCAATATTTTACGCACACTCGTTCCCTCCTTTTCAATTATTATATAGAACAATTGTTCTGTCTGCAAGCAAATAAAAAGGCACCCCGCCATAATGGATAGGGTGCTTGTACATTCATCTCTTATTCATATCGGCAACAACTTTCATTAGCACGCTCGCAAACTGTTCCCGCGTCAAAGGCTCCTTTGGCCATTTGCCATTCATATATCCTTGCTTTTCCGCCCATTCCCAACCAGTCTTATGCGACGGGCTAGGCGTGTGATTTAATGTGCTCACTGCTGCTACCTCCTTTTTCTTTTCGAGTGCTGCTATCGTCGCCGGTCCGGCCGATCCGTCTACAACTAACCCTGACGATTTTTGGAAATCTTTGACTGCCGCTTCGGTTGCAGGACCAAACTTGCCATCGATAGCGATCTTTTGGCCAGCATTGACGAGCAGCTGTTGCAGGCGCTTTACTTCTGGATCTATTAAATAATGCAAGGGGTTTCTAACCTTTGAGTAATTGGCATCCCACCGGCCTGCATGGACTTCGAAATGAAGATGAACCCCAGTGGAGTTACCGGTTGTACCCTTAACTCCAATCTTTTGGCCTTGCCCCACGGTCTGCCCTGGTCTAACGGCTATAGATGCCAAATGAGCATACACTGTTTCCCAGCCATTGGCATGAGTGATAATGACATAATTGCCATACCCGCTATTGCTACGGCTCGCAATGCGAACCTTGCCCGCCGCTGCTGCTACAATATTATTGTTGGATGGAGAATTGCCGTAATCTACACCATAATGTGGACGTATCGTTTTCTTGTTTACCGGATCGAGCCTAGCGGATGAAAAATAGGAGGTAATGCGACCCTCGCACGGACGAATGAACATTACACATCACCGTCCGGATTCACGTACTCCAAAGCCCGTGGATTGTTTTTCAGCATTTCCCGCATTTCTTCGAGTGCGTCGTCTACCAAGTCCGAAAACATATCAAAGCTGACGACACGAGCAAGCCAGGTGAACCGAGTAATAAATAACTCATATACCGTCCTCAGCTTAATTTTACCCATGCCACTACCAAATTCTTTTTCTGCTTGTGTTACAGCTAGTAGCAGCCAGGCACGTACTTTCCTTAGCTGCGCTTCAGTGGGTTGTCGAAAAAAATAAAAAATCGCACTGCCTGCAACTAACAGGAGTACGATCAAGCCGATAATCACGGCGTAGTTATCAATCAATGTATTCATCTCCGAAGTCCTCCCCCATTTCCAACTTTAAATAATCCGGGTTAAGCTGCTGCTTGTTGATATTTTCATTTTTTTCTTTCCAAAGATAAAAAGACGTGGCCGCCGAAATTTCAGCGAATGCTCCTCCGAGGACCGTCAGGACGATGGAGACATCTCCGTGGTAGCCTTTGACGACCATTAGGTAGGTCAGCCATAGTCCATAAATGGTGATTAGCGACCCACTCACCCACGAAACGATTAGTATCTTTTTCGAAAAAGATATGTTTTTTTTGACTTTCGGAGGCAGGCTGCGCCTGTACTCACGATAACCTTTCAACATGCGACCCACCTCTTTACGCTAAATAGTTGATAATGAAAGTGATATAGGTGATTGTCAGACCGACCACTGTCAGCACCGTACCGATAAGCCATTTTCGATCGGTGTCGCTTTTTTTGTCGCGTTCACGAAACTTTTGAAACAGAATGCCTACGTCGTGTTTCGTATCGGCGGACTGGATTTCCACGGTGTTCATTTTGATTTTCAGCGCTTCCACTTCGTGCTCTGTCTCAGTCGTGGCGATTTTCACTTCAGCGATATCGTTCTGTACTCGGTCAAATTTTTCGCCAAAATGCGTCAAGGTCGTTTTGATTTCCCGGATATCCAAGCCTATATCCGTCATGACTTTTGTTAATTCTTTTACTAACTCGTTTGCATTTTCTGGCACAACCGCATTCACCTGCCTTTTTTTGGATATAAAAAAGAACGCCCGGTGTGGACGTTCTCATAGAAATATTATCTACTGTACCTGCTAATGATTTGCAATGATGTTTCTGGTAAATAAGGCCAGACTTCATTTGCCCCGTCAAAGAATCCATCTTCTTCGGCTTGCGTCCAATATTGCCTAGCTTCTTCATAATAAGAGACGTGTATTCTTCTTATTATTTCTGAGAACTCTTCAATATCTTTGATTCTTTTAGTTTCAATTAACGACAAGAGACTGACCAGGCCATTATCGCCCGTGAAATCCACCAAGTGCATGTCACTCACTGATTTTCCTTGAGCAAACATCGATCTCTGATTATACATACACCGTTGATGATCGTGCACAATTCTGAAGCCTGTCTCGGTATGATTATCATAAGTTCCTACTTCGTGATACCACTCTAACCACCCTCGATCAATACTTTCAATCAGGTCGCCACAGTGATCACAAATCCATTGATTTTTTGGTACCAGCTGAGTTCGTTCTGTAAAAACGTCAGACATTATATCTCCCCCTCCACCTTCCAATATTCGACAGAGGGAGAGAGATATCCTTTATAAGTGACCATTTTTAGAGTAGAGCTCTTCCGCCTTCATTCTTGCGGCTATAGCCTCGTCAATCGCACGGAAGTGGCCTAAATATTTTCTTTTTTTATCTCTTTGAATGTAGGCTCGGTATCCGCTGTTAGACTTGTAAACACCTATATGACCGGTTTTATTATTTTTGTGCATACCTTTATTCTGGTTTTGCGTGAAATAATCCGCCCATCTACAATTTTCTGGTCCATAAGGTTTTGTGGAATCAATGCGATCGATGGTTAAATTTTCTTTATATCCGTTTTTGAGCGACCATTCAAGAAAGGCTTGGAAATTGTTACGCCAAACATCTTCCACTTTTACACCAGAACCACCATATCTGGAATAGTTATCAGCGCTAGGGTCGTAACAACGCCTTATCATTCCACCCCACAAATTATAGATACGTGGATATCTCATCGTCAATCCACCCTGTGATTTTTCCATGCAACCGCAACTTTTTGTACTTCTTCTGCTTTTATAACCCAATAAATGCCTTCGAGCAACTACAATCTTTTCACCGCAAACGCATTCACACAACCACGACTGTCTTTTCTCAGAATTCTCTTTGACGGCCAATGTCTTCAAGTAGCCAAACGTCATACCTTCTTTTATTACCGTTGACATATTATAACCCCCATTCCTGATATATCCATTATATCAAAGAACGGAGGTTTTCGCACTAAAAACAGTGCGCTATAATTTGTCGTATAAGCGTCCAACTGCGACATTAAGCCATAAAAAATAACGCTAGCTTATGCTGCGTTTTCTGCATCTAAAATTGCCCATACAACTTCCTGCAAATTACTTAGTTTTGGTACTTGCTCACGTGTATACTTTCCTGTTTTTACATTATCTACCCAGATTGCTATTAATCCACTGTTTTCGTTAAACAAATCACATACCCCCTGCAATTAATATTGATAGTTCTGAAATAGCTTGGTTTTGTTGTTCTATTTTTTCATCCTGTGATGCAACGAACATTGTAAGTTCTGATACTGCCGATTGTAGCGTGGCGTTTTCTTTGCGCAGTAGAGCCACTTCGCTCTCTGGAGTATCTGGAATATCCTCATACTGATAATACAGTTCCTTTGTTTCGGGATTAATATACAGAACGGCCATCTTCGTTTTGTCGGACGTATCTGGAGTCGGGACGTAATCTACCAACAGCCCTTCTTGCTCCAATTCCGCCTGTGTTTTGCCTAGTCCATGTTTTTCGTGAAAAGGCATGTTGTGTCTGTAGACAACTTGATTTTCATGATTACTTTTGATAAATATCGGCATGTATAAAGCCTCCTATTTTTTTAAATATAAAACTTTCGACATCTTTAAGAAACGAGTCGTGTAGGCTTGTGCAACATATAAATAATTCTTATCAGCTATTAACGTTGTGGCGAAATTATCGACTGGCTCACTCACAGATACAAACTCGAAGTTCTTCTTTTTTAATTTAGCTAACGCTCTGTTAGAGGTCGAATCCGTGCAAACGACATATAGATGCTCATCATCCGTAGTTGTTTCGTAGTTAGTATTATTAAGTTCGGAAATTAACCTCTGAGAGATTACCTTCAGGTCATTTTTAGACGCTTTGTAGATGGTTCGCGATTGATTTGCATAGAGATATTCGTCATCCATGGTAAATCTATACCCAATTATGTCGCCTTCGACAACCGAACTTAAATTGGATTTCAAGAATTTAGTAATTGTGTGGTTGGAGTTTTTTGCATACACATAAGTATCGTCCAAATGTATGTCATAACCCAGGTTTTGAACTAATACACTCCCATTCGCCTTCCGCGTAGCGATGTCATATTTTCTAAGATAGCCTCCTGAGTTAGTATGGTTATTATCCCAAACGAAGATACTTTCTTCGTCAATAGCTAAAGACGTTATAGCTGCGTTAGTAACTGCACCTGATGCCATAGAACCGACCAGTGAAAAATCCGACTTATTATAAATTTGTATGGTTGGCGGATTAGCACTCGTTGTAATCACTACATGATTGCTATTTACCGCCAAATTCATAGCTGTATTAGTGCCCAACCCAGTGGCTAATGCGGAAAATATAACTGATGAATCATCTTTGGAAAATTTTTTGAAAGCCTTAGAGTTGTCTATACCATATATAAATTCTCCGTCATCCACTATTTGCAGGCCGCTAGAAACAGTGGGAGCATCTATTGTTACTAGTTTTTCCACTTCTTTAAAGTTACTCCCGACATTTACTTTCCCTACTGCCATTACACAACACCTGACTCTCTAATCAGCTTCAAGTCTGCTGTAATATTAGTTGTTGGCTTTTCATCAGCATATAAACGTACATATCCAGCGAAACTTTCTGTTGCTGATTTTAAATCGCTTGCGTTTTCTAATGAGGATAAATGAATGTTTACATCCACGACTGTACTCGCATCAATGTCTGTATTAGCTAGATCATAAATCCAGAAACCGCTAATAGCTCTATCATCTATCCAGTTCGCAGATAAAATTACTATGTCGCTTTTTATCATTATCAAATCTTGTACATTTGATTTGAATTGCGTGTAATCCGCCAAATGTGCAGTAAGCGATGTCTGTAAAGTGTCCACTTTTTGAGAGGTATTCCCCATAGCACTTGCGACTTTGTCATCGACATACTTTCTGCTTGCAATAATAATAGTCGGATCAACCGCGAGATTTACCACGCTTGCATTTGACGTTTCGATTTCAAAATGAAGTAGAACGTCTTCCGACACACCTTCAGAAAGTTGGGGCTTGTACTGCTCCGGATAAAGAGATAGAGCTATTAGATTGTTTTCTGTATCAAACAGACCAATCTCCCTTATTGTGAAACCGCCCACAGTACTGGAGATATAGGCACTTACCGAGATGCGATTGGGATTACTTTCGCTGACTGACATATCAGCAATTACTCCACGCCAAACCTCCTTCTTTAAAGTGGTTTGACTTTGAGACGGCACGTAATAAGCTCCGTTTCCATCCCCCAGGGCAATGTGCAAAAGGTCAACAGTATCTTGGGTGATTTGAGCATTTGTAATCTTGGCTAGGCCGATGTTCGTAATTATCGTTCCGTACTGTACCATTTTCTAACTCCTTTCTATATAGGATTGATCGTTACTTCCCGAGTAATTTGTGCATATGCAGCAACATTCAAGTTAACTTGATCTCGGATATCATCAATTTGCATTGGGTGAATCGTGATTTCAGTTCCTACGTTCATGTATGCCGGGACATAAACTTTTGTTTTCACACGTCGTGCAATTGACAATTTCATGTTAAGTGGAATTAAACGATCTAGTGTGTAGTCAATTTCTCGACTAATTGACTGTTCGGTTGCATCAAATACAAAAAGCGTTTCACACTTTTCTACATCAAGATGCTCTTCAAATCCATCACTCACCAAGGTCCTCAAGATCTCATGCACCCTACGTTGAGTGATTGGCATTCTTGAGGATTGCCTTGCGATAAGTCGCCTTCGTCTAAAGTCTAACGTTTCAGTTGATGAATCCGCGCGAATGTCATATCCTTGCTCGCGAATCCGAATATACCTTTCGCTTGAAGTCTCAATGAATTGCTCATTTTCAACCCGTTTTTTTGCTATCTCAATCATTTCTAGTTCATTCGATACGCTTTCGGTTAAGGCTTTCGCTTCAATCAATTCATGATAGATAGGAGGGAGATTTCGCATTACACGATTACTCACTGAGAGTCACCACCCCGAGAACCGGAATCTGATCGCGAGTTAAAATTAAATTCGAGTCGATTCCATTAATCGTCGATTCTGTAATATCTGCTATTCCAGAAATATTGATTGCGCTTGCTTCAATTTGAAGTTTACGAACAACCAAGATGTCATTCTCGCTCCACTTCTTACGTAAAGAAAGAAGATATTCTTCACAGATCGCTTCGACTTCTGGTTGGAGTTGTCCAGGAGTTGCATTTGATAAAACGAGCTTCATAGCGATATCTACCACGACCTCTTCAACGCCTTTAACCGTTACTCGGTGCCCATATGGCGCAACTCCTAAGCCTTCGCCGTTATTTGGTATTGGATCTATAATCGTTTGAGTTTCATTGATAAGAGTGGGAGTTGGTACACTGAAATCAGAAGCGATAATTGTGATTCCAACAGTTCCTCCACCGCTTGGAGCGCGGTATGATTTCACTCCCCCTATTCCATCGATTTTCAATACCTTTTGATAATAATCATCTCGATTTCCGCCATACGGAATCTGTTTACGAGTCAGAAAGAACCTGCTCCTAAATACTTCGGTTTCTTCTTCATTTTCACCAGGAATGAGTAGCTCGGTTAATTCGGCGGTTTGCAGGCCATCAATGTATTCAATTGGAATGAGCGAGCCGAATTGCGTATTGCCGATGATTCCGGATGTTTCGCACTCCATTTCATAAATCCCTGGTGATATTCGTTGTATAGCAACGTAGTTCAGTTCACCAAGCGAGAATCTTGAACCAATTGGAATATCAATATTGAATTCGCCTTTTAACACTGCATAGGTAGCTTCATCGGGAACAATGCCATACTCAGCTGCTCGTTTAATTAGATTCGGTCTTGAAGCTGTTTCCGGGAATGTCTCCAGGATAATGCCATCAAGCGCAATATAGAATTCTTGAAGTTCCTTGGAGGTCATAGCGCTCATATCATAGACAATGGCACCTTCACGTATGTCTATGGATTCACCTTTTTCACGCTTCCATTCCTCGACAAATGCAATCATACGATCTGTAATTGTTTCAAAAGTTTGATGTTCAAACATTATGCAACCAGCACCTCCCTGCTAGCTTCAATGTCGCCGTAAATTGTATGGGCAGTGAACGACACGGACACTTTGTTTTTTCTGTGACTAAACAAAAAAGCATCAACACTTTCGATGCGATCATCGTGTGTTAATGCTTCCGTTATAAGTCGTTTCAGTTCCGAATAGACATATGGAATCGGCTGGCCAAACAGTTTCGCGATCTCAGCTCCATAATTCCAACTGTAGATCAAATACTCATAGCGCTCAGTTGATAAGACTTTATAAATAAACTGTTCGACCGCTTCGCGTTCATCGATATAGCCGATAATACGCTTCTTTTCCAAGTCGATTTTATACGTTCGAGAAGGACTTTGAGCTTCTTCGAAATTAAGTTCTAACCCATCATTTTCAATTTGTTGAGGTATCATTCAACCACCTCTTTATCGATTACAAGATATTGCTGGCCGCCGTGAGCGCGAATCATTGTTACTTTGTCTCCGTCAACTAAACCATTATGAATCAGGAACTTCTTTCGACCTTTATAATCATGGTTATGAGATTCAAATTCTGCATAACCACCGCCACCGGAACGATTTTCCGTTAAGTGATCAACTGTCATATCAACCTCATAATCCATTACTGCACGTGTTAATTTAAGTTGCTCCTGTTCTAGTAGAAGTTTTTGGTCCACACGTATTTTTAATGGGAGTACACTTTCGACGGTACCATAGACAATATCGCAGGGTTTAGAAACCCTTTGAACACCCTTAGCGCTTTTATTAAATGATTGGAGAATATCGACCATATCACGCAACAAAATCACCGCCTATCAGTTTCAAATCGACTCTATGATCCGATTCTTTGAATGTATGCTTGGCCGTTTCAATCATCATGAAGTTAGCTACGGTCAGATCGCCAAGGTACATTTGAACCCCGACAGTAGCACCTCCGCGCATACGTATATCCCCGAAAACTTTGTTGATATTCAGTTTGCGTGTTTTTCGATTATAAAGATTTAGTAAAGCATCTGCTTTCGCCTTACCGTTTTCCTTCTCTTCAACTTTGTCGGTATATTGAAGAACGCCCCACTCGCTCGCCGAAGCACTATCTTGAGCAATGAATATTTCACGAGTTCCCTTCTCCTTATTTTCACGAGTCAGCTTTATTTTGTTATACGTATTTTCATCAATGGAAGTAGTGTACTCGAACGTTTCGCCGCTTTCTTCATCTATCAGAATATCGGTCCGAAGCATCTTGGCGTCCCTAAGATTCAGTGATCCGTAATCATCGTAAAGAACATACATTTTGCCGGTATTTCTTATAGTTTCATCTAAAGCATAATTTATCATTGTGAAGTACTCTTCATTATCCTCAACGCGTGTAGCGATCACGTACTTTGTATCTGCGATAATTCCAAGCTTTAGGTTAGGTTTAGTGTCATTGGCGATCATCTTGAGCAATTGGGCAGCTGTTTTATTTTTGTAGACGTAGGTGTCTTTGTACTTCAAATAACGCAACTGGTCATATGCAGTCACACTGATGATCCGATTGTTGGATCGTTTTTTCGTGAATACGAAACCGAAGAAAATTTTATGTCCATCATAATCGAATCGGACGGCATCCCCTTCATGAAACCCTAGCACTTCATCCTTCACAACGTTGAATGTCAGTTTGCCGGGTGTATTTTTACGATGAGTCTCCCAAACGACACCTTCCTCGACGGCGCATTCAAATATGCGACCACGAGATAAAATGTAAAGCTTTGATTTACTCAAGCTTGATCACCTGCCCAACTTTAATTGCATTTGGATTGGCAATGTTATTAATTTTGGCGAGCTCGGTATATTTTGATCCATCCCCCAACTCCAGTTTGGCAATCGCCCAAAGTGTGTCTCCACTTTTGACCGTTACTGACTTCGGTATTTTTTTACTGGTGGCAGGGCGCTGTTTTTCTACAGTCGCTTTCCTAGTCGCACCGCCGTTCGATGTGCTTGTTTCGATTTTCAATCGTTTTGTACCGTATGGCCTGTCTTGCTTTAAATTAATTGCCACAACAATGTCGAAGCCGTTTTCTGCATCCTCCTGTATCTCATAATCCTCAAGAGATACCGACATATTTGTATCAAACAATAGATCCCCGCTTGGCATCATTCGATTGACGATAAATTGAAATGGTTCTTGACCTACTTTTAACTGCTCCAACTTTTCTAAATAGTGGGTTGCAGGTTGAAATCCATCCGGGTAAGTAGAAAACGGATGCTTGACGTTTGGAAGAAGTACTTCAAACTCAATATCCGTTAGACCAGGCTTTTTCAATACGTTAACTTCTCCCTCATTCATGAGGACAATCGTTTCGTTTTGATTATTAATCCGTGTATTCATTTCAGAAGGTGCAATCGGGAATTGTACACCATCCAGAAAGAAGTTATACATCCCCGTCAGCCCCTTCCGCTACTGTATCGACCGCTTCTTCAAGTTTCTCTGCAAAGCGATCAATAATACCGTCGATGTCCATCTCGTTATTGATGTGATTATCATTCTTCACGTCAATTTTGATATGGCCTGTTGTGTATCGATTGATTACATCTCGTTCTGCTAGATCACGGAGATATTTCAGGTCGTCCGCCGCCATACCTACGCTATCTGCAAGCTTTTTGGTATTGCCTGCGGTCTTTTTACCGGCTTTATTACCATCATCAACCGCATCCAAAAGGCCACCCATGCCATAATCAGTGCCCCCAAGACCGTACCCCTCAAGCGCAGCTTGTAACGCCGAATCCTCCATGGGTGTATCGTAATTTAGGAAACCTTTTGCTTTTTCAACCAAGCCATTTAATGAATCACTGACAACCATGGTTCCGTCGTAACCCCAATCAAAACCGGCATTCCATGCTTCACCGAAATCCATAAAGTCCATTTTTGGAGCTTCCCAATAATCGGCCGGCGCTTCTCCGACCCAATCTCCTAAAGCGCCCTTAATTCCTTGCAAATCACTGGTGATTGATTCTCTATACGAGAACTCTGTTCCTTTTCCCAGTCCGAGGGTCGATGCGACCCCATCTGGAAGAATCTCAATAAATGCGTTCCATGCTTTGATTGCAATATTTACGGCACTGATAATTGCATTCACAAAAGACGTGGCGAATCCATCCCAGCCACGAGCCATTGCAATCGCTTGATCTAATACATTGCTTGCTAGGTTGTAAAACATCTTCTTAACAGAATACACCGGATGCTGCCAGACGTTCACAAAAAATTCAGCTATGGCCGCGAAAATATTCCATAGATTCGCTATAACATTATGAATACGAGCGTATAGCAACATGAACAGCCCGATGATAAAACCGATTACAGTAGCTGTTTGTTCGCCCCACATAATAAGGGCGTACACAATCAGGGCAATGATTGCGATAATTGCAATCAGTACCCAAGTAATCGGGCTTCCTAAATATGCAGCATTAACCACCCATTGAGCAGCCGCCCAGGCAAGCGTTGCCACCCTTATCAACCCTAGGACCGCGTATTTAGCTAAAAGTATAGTGACAATACTTCCTAGCACCACAGCGATTACCATTAAGATTGGCTCGAATATCGACCAATGGCTTTGGAAGAATTGAGCTACATTCGCAATCATGTCTCCAAATGAAATTAACACCGCAATCACGAGGTTAATCCCCATGACGATCACATCGAACGCCTGCATCGCCATTTGTTGTAGATAAATAAAATTAGTTGAGTTTATAAAATCGTTAATACGATGCGAGACGCTCGCCATCTTATCCCCGGCGTAGTTTTCCATCTCAGTCCAAACATTCCCCCACGTCTTAGGCATACTGTCAAACTTGCGGTTAATGTCGTCAGCAGCCGCAAACATGGAGGCTTTTACAATATCGGCAGTCAGCTCTCCTTCTCTGGCCATTTCACGAATGGCCCCAATCGGTACATCTAAATAATTGGCGATGTTTTGAATGATGTTCGGTGCTTGCTCAAAGATTGAGTTAAGCTCATCACCGCGTAATACGCCTGAGCCTAACGCCTGTGTTAATTGCAATGAAGCGTTACTTGCTTCCATTATGCTCGTTCCAGCAATCGAGAATTGCTTTTGCACCAGTTCGGCAAAGTCGACGATTTCAGCGCTACTTTCAAATGCACTTGCTGCGTTATTTCCAAGTTTCGCAACCATTTTAGCAGTGTCATCAAATGGCGAATAGGCATTTTGAGCAGCTTGATAAATCATTTCTTGTAATTCGGCAGTTGTCTGTAAGCCGTCATTCATCATTGAAATTCGTGCAACTGTATTTGCGTATTCATCAGACATACTGGTTATTTTCTCTAAGCCTCTAAACGACACATAAGCACCAACGGCACTCAAAACAGCGCCCCCAAAGCGTTCCATTAGATTTCTACCTTCATTAATGTCATTATTCAATCTGTTTTGAGCTTGTTCAGCTTGCCTAATCTCATCTTCGATTTGATCAAAATTCGCTTCAATTTCTTGTAATTCACGCTGTGCAGTATTTAAAGCT
Source organism: Bacillus sp. OxB-1 (assembly GCF_000829195.1). Classification (GTDB taxonomy): domain Bacteria; phylum Bacillota; class Bacilli; order Bacillales_A; family Planococcaceae; genus Sporosarcina. The sequence continues at coordinate 2,882,666 of NZ_AP013294.1, forward strand.
GCTAGGTCTATAGCTTGGCCGGTTGCATCTTCTAACGAGCGGAAGCTATCAATAACAGTAGACATCGCCATGTTCATAGCTCTGAATTGCTGGCTCATCATGTCATTTATCATTATGGATGTGCGTATAGTAGCTATTTTCCTCACCGCCTTTTTAGCAAAACAAAAAAGATACACCGTTTTCGATGTATCTAATCTTCAACCTTATTGATATAATCAATCCACAAATCGATGTTTTCGATATAAGTACCCAATTCTTCGTCCTCTAACTTTCTAACATCATATAGATTAAGCAATATTTGCATCCACGTTTTTCGGCCTCGAAGTTTAATTCTACCAACGTAGATCCTTTTATAAAAAACAGCAATTGCTTTATCACTCTTTCTTTCGAGAACAAAATAATACTTTAGATTCCTCGATTTGGATTTAAGTATCATGTTTCTAATAAAGGTTTCTTCGACTTCTGAAACACTGCAATATTTACTGTCCTCTAACTTCCTAGTAGTGATCCAATAATCGTCAGCTGAAACAATAATTTCGTTAGAAGTACTCTTGAAAAACTTAGAAAAAAATTTCTTAAGCATAATTAAAACAATTCACTGATAAGTGCTTTATAGATTTTTTCATTAACTTCAATTAAAGAACGTTTTCCATCATGAAATTCGATTGCTAATGTATGCGTCCCTTTATTTTTTGCTGAAAGCCCCGCTAAAAGCCCTACGGGACCGAGTAAAGCGCCACCCACTAAACCACGAGCGACACCGCTAACAGCGCTTTTGCGATGTTCTTCCGTTATTACTTCATAGTCTTTAACAGTCTCCTTGTTTAACTCAAAGCTTTTGGTGAACCCAGTGAATAGATGCACTTTTTGTTTACCTAAAAAACTGGTCTTGAGCATTATGTTTTTTGCTTCATAATCTCCGGCAATTACTTGATTTCTTGCCATGCCAATCCCCCCTTTAACCATCAATATACCGAAATAACGGGGGGTATGCTATCTCTTCTTTCCGCGCTTACCCTTTTTGCTATTACGCTTCGCATCTTGCTCCGCCTTCTTGTCAGCCTCGATTTTCGCTTGTATAGATGCGATAACAAAGGCTTTTTCTAGCCGCGGTAAAGCTAGGTACTCTGACGGCAATTTATGCAATTTATGAAGCCAGTAATGGGCTATATTTGCATCCGGATCGCCGTCATCAATTAGTTTTTTGCTTCTTCTACAAGATCGTCCATTCCAACATCAAAGCCGTTAACTTCTTGCGCAATCTTTTTCACTTCCGTCAATTCACCCGGCAACAGCATTTTTTGAAGTAATGCCTCGGCGCCCATCACTCCGTAGGAAGATTGTAGTTCCGCATTGTTCAGATCAGGAAATTTGATGGTTGCTACCGCATTTTTCAATGCGTATTTTTCAAAGTCCGTTTCAGGCATGAACATTCCTTTTTTACCTGGAACCGGCATACGTTTCGTACATGCTTTACGGTTAGCGGTATCCTGTTCGCCATCAATCGCTCCGAACTGCCACGGGATAGGCTTTCCGTTTTCATCCTTAAATCGTTTTGAGACTACACGTTCATCAATCCCTACTTTTTCAATATTTTGTGCAAAGAAAGCTTGTAAGTTACTCATTTAATAACATCCTCTCAAATTTAGGTAATTGGAAAAAGCCCACCGAAGTGAGCCTTGATTAAGATTGCATTGTGTTCAGGATAGAAAAGCGCTCCGGGAATTCAAATCTCTCAAATGTGAAGTCGAAAGAATCCTCCAGGTATTCCGCATCCGCGTCGATTAATGCTACGATACCACCATCCATATTGCAATCTTTCAAGATAGTTGTTTGCCGACCCACAGTCGCGGAAGCATCCTCATTCGTCACCTGGATATCAAAGTAGATGTCCTCGCCTGTTTCTTGGTAACGATAAAGCAGTTCACGGAAAATGGATGTATTGTAATGGAATGTGGCTGATCCAGTACCTTCTCCGCCGGCAGACTTGTTACCCTTTGAAACACGCCCCATAATAGGAATCTGTGATTTCGATTTATCATAACGAGCTTCTAAGTTTATAACATTCGCGAATTTATAGCGATTGCCATCAATTGTGACGAATGCTTCACCTTGAGCGCCGTGAACAGCTTCTCTGGCGTGCATTGTTTCATCCGCGAAAAACTGAAGGTTTAATTTTAATAGCTGCATTTAGTCTACCTCCCTTATGCCACTGTCGTCGTGATATAAAGTTGTGACATCGCCACTGTCGGCTCCACCACTTCATTCACAACAACAGATTTTTTTGAATTACCTTGCGCGACAACAACTTCGTCTGGATCGAAGTTTTGAATTGCTCGTAGACCTTGCAGTTCTCTACGATGAGCAACAATATCTCCCCATAAAGAAACACGCCCGCTTTGGTCGTTTGGAACCTGACCCAAATAGCGCGTGTTGAATAAAGTTGCTGTGTCAATAGCGATCTGATCCAGAACGCGGATGACTTGGTTCATGGAGAAATCCTCGTTTTTGTCAACAGTGAATGACGTAAATGTGTTCACATCTTCCAGAACACGGATTTCCTCGCCCACACGATGGAACACATACTTTCCTGCTTTCAATAGAGCAGTAAGCTGTTGTTGAGTTTTCGTTTCGGTCATATCAAGCGTAAATTCTCCGCCGTAAACTTTGTTGGTGTTCGATTTATTTACCGCAACACCCGCCTGGGCACCGACGCCCCAGTAAACAGCACCAAAGACCTCTTCTCCATCGCCGATTGCATCGTTTTGAACATCAATAACACCTTCGTGATCCACCGCGCCTAATTTGTGTCCAACAAGCTGGAATTTAGCCCCTACACTATCCCGCAGACGCTTTGTATACTCAACGAACAGCGATTTGATTGTCGGTTCGCCAGACAAGCACCCAAGAGTATTAAAGCCATAGGCTTCCAGTGAATCTAGCGCATTCTGATAGGCAGTCCCGGTCAATCCCGTTCCGTTTATGCCACCAGTAAAGTTGGTGCCCGCTGTTAAATCTAATGTTGCTGCATCGTCCCAAATAACAAAGTCGGAATCGATTAATTCAGCAGCAGTCGCAACCGCCAATTGCTCATCAACTAAAGTTGTACCCAGAAATGTTTGGACATCAAATTTGGCAGGCTCGTCGACATTCGCCGAAACTACTACCTTCAAATCGTTTCCTCGAATACCTTTGAACCTCGCTTTTCCAAATGAATTGGCCGCCGCAGCAGCACCTTCTTCTAACCGATAAAAGAAAACTGTGTGGGCATTTTTAAAAACGTCTCGGATCCCTTTCAACTTTTGATGGGTATAATCGTATCCGAAGATTTTCAACGAATCTTTTTGTAAATCCTCGACAGTTACTGTGAATACATCACCGTCAACGCCCCAATCAAGGACCATCGGCAAGCCGACATAACCGCGGTCTGATAGATTCACGAATGCACGTGCCGCGGAAATAAAGTTGTGATAAGTACCCGGAAGTACTTTGTTTTGTGTAAGGAATGTGCCTCCACCTAACGCCATTACTTGCTACCTCCTTTGTAGAATTTCTCTAATATTTGTCCCACTTGATCATGCGTGTACGTCTTGTCATCTTTAAGCAATGCACTCAAAGCATCTCGTCGACCAACATACTTTGCACTTTTTAAAAGTTGGGCTTTCGAAAAGGTTGGCGTTTTGCCATTGATTGCTTTCGCAACCATAATCGCAGTCGCCTTTGATTCTTTCTTAATAGCGTCATTCTTCGCCAACTGTAGCCACCTCGTTTCCGTTTGCATAATGTCTGAGCGATCCCATCAAAGTCTTTGCTTCTACCTCTCGCAAGAAGAAATTGAAATGAATAAAGTTATGCGCATTTCCGTCTACAATTTCGCTGTTCGCCTCGGTGCCAAGCATTACAGAACCGTTTAACAGCGTGATTTCTTTTAGAGCATGTTGCACCTTCAGTGTGTGGTTTGAAGCATCAGCACAACCGCCAGAAGGGAAATACTGCACATTGAATAGCGTGGTGACTTTCCACCGTTTGCCTATCTGACGAATGTTCTCTAAGTTCAAAAAGAGAATCAAAAAAGCAGGAGTTTGAAACCCCTGCGGTACTTCGTCGATATAATTGGTATAGCCATCCCCGAAAGTTCGGTTCAACTTAATGGAGATAGCGGTAATGATGTCGTTAATCTCCATTGAAAGCCTCTCCTAACAACTTCATGAGTTTTCTTTCGATCAATTTTGGAGCTAGCTGTTCTACCTCATCCGCGGATATAGTCATCATGAAACGACCTGGCACCCACCCCTGATGGTTACGTGTGCGGTGACCGTACTCCACGTAAGCTGCATATTCCACCGGGTTTATCACTTCAATTTCATACATATTGCCCTTTTTCTTAACAGTCATTGAATCAGTGAACTTCTTGGCGCCTGCACCGCCGCCGAATGCGGATGTAAGTTCTGCTTCGCGATGACTCTTAGCAGTCCACCCTCTACGCAGAGTACCACCAACAGTGCCGTCACCGTAATCACCTACTGGCGTCCGTTTAATCACTCTGGCTAGGAATCTTGCAGCTATTTCCTTCGCCATATCTTCGCAGAACTTATCAAAATCAGCCTTTTCAAGTTTCTGCATTTTCTTTTGCAAGCGTTCCAGCTGTTTGAAGTTGACCTTACCCCACCTGGCCATTACGCATACCTCTCGAATAGTTCAAGCGTGATATGCTGATGATCCATGCGCGCTTCTGGCGGACTGCTACGAGTGTATTCATTCGTAACTCCATCCTGAGTGACGATGATTTTGCTGCCGGAAGGCACGTCTAATTCAGGAGCGAGCGACAGTTTAATGGTTTGCGAAATAACAGCCGGGCCACCTGTATTTGAAGTAGTGGTTTGCTTTTCGTATGAAAGTTTACAAGGTTCATTTTCGAATCTTGTCACTTCTTTTTCTGTCGTTATATGGGTAACGGGGTCCTTTACCGATTCCCACGTTCTCACAGTGCAGATGCCTCGATACAAGCTCTGTATGGCCTTTCTGCGAGCGTTCACCATGTCATCACCCTGTATTTCACAAAATCAACTTCGTTATGCCGCAAGTAAGCCAACAGGGCGCCGAAATTTGCTTCTGGCGTACTATTCTCACCAACAGCAAATTCGACATCTGTATCGCCATCCTGTACCCGTTTGGTAACAGGGGAGAAATCGATTGTTTCAATCTCCAACTGCCCCATGCCCTTTTTAAGAAACAAGAATTCACCAACAACCATATCGACCGCAATCTCTTTCAAGCCTTCTGGAATTTTTGTAAGGTTCGTTTGGTTATTAATGTGATTCGTAATTTTTTCGATGGTAAATGACAAAATAAGATCGTCAGAATTTGAAGGTTCACCAGACACTGAGACACCTAGTGAAACCAATCGTTTTTTTACATCTTCCAACATGCGAATCACTCGCTTTCGGATGTTTTAGAAGAGCGAGCGGCTTTTTTCGGCTCCTCTAATCGCTCCATAGACGATTCATCGAAGTACTTATCATCAATTGTCAATTCATCACCAACCAAAAAGCGCTCTCCCTTGTAACGAATGGGGAAAGCGCCGTCTTTCACTTTTACTTTAATGTTTGCCACTTATTACAACCTCCTTATGCAATCGGCTGTGCTTGGAATACGTTGTTCGCTTCAGGGAAAGAAGGGATTGCTGTAGCTGCCGCCTTCGTCCAAGTTGATACCGGATCCAGACCTTCCTCATAAACCATCGCAATCACCTTATCGATGTTTTTCACTTGTTCATTGCCTTCACGAACCATGCGAGATTCTTCGGGAGTTGGTCCGTAAAGCGTTTCGCCAAGAGTGCCCGCACCAAACATAACGAATTTATTTTCACCAAAGTAACGTTCTGTTGTATAGGTTCCATCAGCATTTTGACGACGGAATTTCGAATCATACACCGCGATTTGTGGCAGGTCGTGTTGAAGTAAAAACGCGTTTAGATCCGCACGAGTTGGGATGCGGCCTGAATCTCTCCCGTAAAGATATCCGATGATTTTACTGTTACGAAGGATTTGAGTTAATACTTTTGTAGACGTTAAAGCACGAGTTGCCTTTTCATCCAGGGAATCTTGCCAACGCTCCATATCACCGATAATATCCGCGTTGGCCGAAGTCCACAAATCGTCACCCGCTAACGATTCTTGGTGCTCACTAGGTACGTGGTAATTCACGGACATGTTTAATCCGTTTTCATTCAGCGTAACTTTGCCAGTTGACAAAACTTCCATTCGCATTAGCTCGACACGAGCCTTGACCCCTTGCACTAACGTATCGATATCATTAAATACACGACCTGTTAAGTATCGCTCCTCTTGTGGAGTACGTGGGAATTGCAATGCAATTAAATCTTTCTCTGTAATTTGCATTTTACGTTTAATGTAAGCTGCCTCTAGCGCTTGTTTCGCCGCTTCTCGGGATCCAATTTCCGCTTCTGTATCAAAAGCATGTACAGACGCCACGACTGGCAGGGAGCTCGCTCCTACTAGATACTCGAAATCTAAAGTGTCGTGTTTCACTTCGGGGAATAACGTTTCTCCTAACAAAGGCTTGTATTGGCGTTCTTTCAAATAATTTAGCACCGTCTTGGAATCAAATAGTTCTAATACATCTGGCATAATTTCATTTCCTCCTGTCAAATAATTATCGGAATGTGATCTTTGTTAATGCGGTTTTTGCATCTTCAGCAGGCGCAACCGGCAGTCGTTCTTCGAGTACATAAGCTTCCACGATCAGTGAACCTGGTTGCGGCCCTTCCGTCACGTCTACATCCGTGTAAAGAATACCTTCAGCGGTTGCATCATTCGCCGGAAGGATAGTACCTGCTTTCACGATTTTTTGACCATTCGAATCTGCCGCAACTCCAGCGTCGCTCACTTGATAAGTGAACGCCTGGACTTTGGATGATGCTAAAAAGTTAATGCGTTCAAATGATTCAACTTGTTTTACATATGGCATATCAGTTTCCTCCTTGTGTTATCCCCATGGGTTATTATCATTGCTTGGCGCAGTTCCGCGGTCGTTTAGCATTTTCGCAAAGTCAGCACCGATGTTCGCCGAGCCTTCGCCGCTGTTTGGATTTTCAGCGGGTTTCGTACCTTTGATGTTGGACTTCGTTTCCTTTTCAGGCACAAACAAAAAGGACTTCGATTCCTGCAGCGTTTTCAGCTGTTCATCAAGTCCTTTGGTGACGTTTCCGTCCGCATCCAATTCGATTGTCTTACTGTCAATGAGGGAAGCGACAAGATCCGCATCATGAACTTTACCAGCCAAGGCGAGTTTTACTGCACCGGAAAGTTGTGTTTCCTTCAGCTTGGCTTCATAATCCTTCTTTGTCGTTTCATTGGCATCCTGAAGCTCGTCAATCTTTGCCTGCAACCCTTTGGCATCGACCTTTTTTAATTCTTCCAGTTGCCCGTCCCGATCCTTGAGCTGGTCCTTCAAGTCTTTGACTTCATCAATCTTTTCGTCCAATCGACTTTTAGGAATCATTTGACCGAAACCGGCCACAACTTTATCGGCTTGCTCTTCGGACAGGCCAAGAGCGATTAATTGTTCTTTGTTCAATTCATTTTCCTCCTAATTCGTTTTTTACGTGTAACGACACGTTAGGTATTTGCTTTGAATCTTTTACGTCTGCAAATGCTAAAAAGACGAGGATAAATCTGCCATTACTCAAATATTGGTCGTGTCTTCACAATCTCCAAGGCCTGCTCTAGTGTGAAGCCTTCTGCTACTAAGCTATCGAACTTAGCTTTCAAAGCTTTGGCTTGGGGTGGAAACAATTCCAACGCATACGGCAAGACTTCTTTCATTGTGTCAACTGCCACTTGATACTCATTTCTGGTATCTAGCTGTTTAATTTTTCCACCCTGTACAGTTCTCATTCTCTATCACTCCTGTCGCGTCATACAGCTACATAACCGAGTAGCAAACGGAGATGTTGGATCACCTTACCTTTCTGCCATACCGGCTTTCCGTGATTTCTTCCTAATGCTTTTCATGATTTGTTGCTTTTCGAATGAATTAATAACCAAATTTGAAATAAACAGTTTAGCTAATTCCTCATCTGTTACCTCAATACCATCAAGTTTTGCGATTTCAAGAAACCTTTTCTTGAATTCTTCAAAGTCCATATTTACACACCACGCTTTCATACTTGTTCGATATAAACCACCGAATCAAACGGCGCCGAGAATAAAACTGCTCCTGTTGCATCTCGGAAAACATAGACTCTCTCATCATAAGTAGTTAAGGTGTGCACACCTAAAATTCTTCTATTAGTGACCATTTCGCCATTTGCTACAACGATTAAGTAATTCACGCAACAAACCTCTCTTTCCATTCCGGATATTTAATATTGCTAGGAATGTAATAGACCTTACCGTCGCGGCCCCGGGCAATACGTTGACTATAATCATCTTCAAACCAAGGGGCCGTCGTGGTCCTACATCTTGGATGAAACGGATTCGCGGTCACACCAGGTTGATAATCACTCATTTTGAACACTTTACCGTCCATCGATTGGCAAATATCAGAGGTCTTACTGTCCAATGTCGCAACGATCTCATACCTATCAACATCCAACTCTTTAAAGACATCCCTTTGTGAAGCAGCACTAAAAAACGCTTGCTCAGTTTGAACTAGTCGAGCAGCGTTAGATCGGGAGGTATTCATTTTCTTTTGAATGACAGAAATTAACCGTTGCGGACCTTCGCCACGAGCGAATGCCTGCGTCATTTCGGTGTGCAATGTATTGATGAGCAAATTTCTGTCGCGCCATATCTTGGCGCTGAATGTTGTATTATCGACAGTCCACGGTTTGCTGATGACCTTTGTGAGCACATCCTCATTCAGCGCTTGTAAGGTGAATCCGACTTCAAATGCTTTCTGAATCTCAAAAGCCGTATGATAATACTGGTCTTGATAAATCTCTTTCATCAAGCGCTCAAAACCCTCTATTTGCCCACCATACAGTTTTTCGACATGCTGTTGAAGTTGTAGTCGCAAACTCTCCAAACGGCTAATGTGGACGCGGGAGGAGGCGTTTTCAAGTTGCTTCATCCATTGCTGATTGATTGCGTTCCTTTTGCCATACTCAATGTATTCTTCGACCGTCCATCGAAACTCTCTCAATTCCTCAGATTTCAGTAGCCGTTTAGCTTCATCCAGCGTGATTTCATTGTTTTTGGCAAAACGGCTATACCACTTAGCGATATCCGCTTCAATTGCACCCATAGTTTGAATGTATGCTTTTTCGAGGTCTTTGTAATAGCTAACGGCCTTGCGATTCTGAGCATCTTCCAGCATTTCAAAGCGCTTGCGCCAGTATTCCCTACTCCTGGCCATCCGCTCCACCGCCATTCAATTGGTTGAAGTGGGTGTCGTAGTTGTCCATGAGATCCATCTGTTTGCGCTGTTCAGCTTCAAGTCGTTTCATTTCAAGGCGAACATCTTTGATATATGGATGTTGAGCAATTCGAGTTTCATCAGATAGGTACCCTGATTTTTCAAGACCTTCAATCACCTCAGTCTCATTAATCAATACATCACGATTGAAAATGATGTTCACATTCTCGTTCTCAAAGTCACCCACTCCTTTATTCGCCAGGTCTTGATTGACGAACCATAACAATTCTTCAAACGCCGCTTGATACTCGGTTTCAATCATGTTGGCATCTAGGTCGATATCCAAATACATCGACTGGATATTCATCTGGTTCGGGTTATTGCTCATGCGATCATCTTTGGAATCGTAGCCACGGCCATTTTCAATAATCGCCTTTTTAAACAGCGTCAGGATGGACTCATAGTTATCCTTATTGACCGTCACTTCGAGCGTCCGAACATCACCGCGGGAACCCTCTGTCGATCGTACTTTCACCGCTCCATATTGAGACAGGTTGCGCCGAAACTCCCCGAGGTTCTGGCCGTCATAGTTTTCGAGAACGATGATCGTGTTATGCGTATCCTCATCCATATGATTCTCGAAGTTTGAAAGAACCTTATTGTACGCATCTTGCAAGTTTTTCACGCGCTGGATCAATGGAATCGATTTGTGATTATATTTAAACGGGATCAACGGCAGTCGCTGCCAGTTTCTAAACTCAACGTCTATGCCTTCATCAGATTCCGTTTCAATCGTGAGATAGCTAGATTGTTCGACTGCGCCTGATTTCAAACGGCCGTGCTCGTAGATATAATGCTTAATGCCGTTGGTGGTGTAATGATCCACTTTCGTGACTTCGATTTCACGATCACCGTCATAATCAATAACCATGTATATACGCAATGCAGAACCTAAATAGGTCTGATCAGCATCAAGCCAGAAAGGCAAAATCTCATAACCTGGGAACCTTTTAAATTGCAATTCTCCATGCTCATCATAATAAGGGTGCAAATAAGTGATTCCGTGATTAAGAGAAGCTTCGCCGGTATTTCTAAGTAATCTATGGAAACGCTTGTTAAGCACCAGCTTCAACGCTTCCTCATATGCTTCGTTTTCCGTTTCGATTGTCAATGGCTTTGCGAGTAAATAGTTCACCTTTTGGTCAACAAGCGAAGCGTATTGATTATCGACACGCTTATTGTTCGGAAGGTTTGGGGCTTCTTGCAATCTTCCACCTTCGCCGATGACCAGTCGCTTTCTTTGAAGGATATCGTGCTCGCCTTCATAATATCTTTCTCCAGTAAGCATCATATTACGTTTTTCGGATTTGATAAATTTCGCAATTTCCTTCTCTAATCTATTTAATTCAAATTGTTTTGCCTGGTTTCCATTAGCAATCACTTGATTCAGTTTGTCCGTTTCCGTGACCGCGCCTTGGTACGGGAAATAAGCTGCCTTCATGTTCTCACCTCTCTTAGTCGAAGCTGAATAGATCACCTTTCAAATCTTCTAATGCGTAGCGCATTGCATCCATCAAATGGTTGAAGTCGTCTATCGGCCTGTTCAATTTCTTGCCGAACTTGTCCTCATCCCATGTGTAGTTAGTAATCTCCGTCAAAAAGTTAACGCAAGATGGATGGATGATGATTTTGTAGTCTTGGATTGTTTGAATTCCATTGTTTATGCTGTCCTTACCCTTACGAGCTTTCATGATGCTTTTTAAGCCCAATTCATACAAATCATCAATTGATTTGGGTTCAGCACTATCTGCCCGTATACGCTCTTTGGCATAACCTAGTTGAGAAACTTCTTCGTAAATCATTCGGTTAGTTAATGCGTGTTTGTATAGTTCGTCAAACACATAAATTTCTTTAACTTCCTCGTCGACTGCGCCTGCAAAAAATGCAGTGGGGTCATTTGTATAACCAAAGTCGAGCCCGAAGAAGGTTTTCATGCGCTTTCGTTCTTGAAGCAATTTCTTAATATCGAAATTTCGTTCTTCCCAGTTTTCAAATACTAAACCGTCAACAATTCCCCAGTTACCTAGGCCAGCTACCTGATAACGTCTTGGATTATCTCGCTTCATGCGATCAAACACTCGCTTGTCGGCATCGTCCAGGAACTCATTGCACAAGTAATTCGTTGTCTTCGCTAAGATGTCCGGGTCATTTTCGGCATCAAAAAAACGCCTCTTAATCCAATGGCGTTCGTTCCATGGGTTGAGCGTTAAAGTGATTTGTTTGAATAAACCTTCAGGTGCAGCACCACGGATAGATTCATCCAACATATTAAAGTCATCTTCATTCAGGACCTCATAAGCTTCCTCGATCCACATCCAACATAGTACGCCCTTATCAACCGTAATTGATGTAACTTTCAACGGATCATCAAGACCACGAAAGTAAATCTTTTGGCCAGTTGGTTTGTAAGTCATTTCAAGTGGCGATTCTTTTATTGCCCATTCATCATCGACCTGCAACTGATGGATCGCCCACTTCAGTTCAGCGAAACATGAATCTTTTAATGTTCGGTATGTCTTGCGAATGATTAATAAGTTCGCTTGTGGGTACTTCATGAGGTTCTTTATATAATAAATTGCGGTTGTTTTTGATTTCTTGGAAGCACGTGAGCCTTTGCAAATTCGATAACGACCTTTGAAATTCCAGTAATCAGCGTATCCTTTACCTATCACCTTCTGCATTGAAAGGCGAATATCTTTACTCATGCACATCATCCTCGATAATCACACGCACCGTGTCTGATTTACCGCTTGTTATTTTGCCAACCTCTGCTTCGGTTTTAGCAATATCGGCTTTCAACTTCTCTTCCTGCAGGCGCTTCTTGTCGTTGTCGGAAAGAAGATCCGTAAACTTCGCCAGCATATCCAATGCTTTCATTTTGTCTGCTAGTTTAACGGATACTCCATCTTTACCTTGTTTGACCTCGGTGATGATAGTGCCGTCTATTTCTAAGGATTCTTTGAAGTCAACATAGTTCACTTCTTGCATGAGCTGTTCATCGTTCTCATCAAGCACCGGGCCATACATGCCGATAACCGGAACTTCTTTTCTGCCAAATGACGCAAAGTCTGTGATGTCAGCGAAAGCAATATCGATGTACTTCTGCAGAATGTCATCAGCGCTTAGCCTTTTCTCGTTTAATTTCTCGGTTCGCATCCTGTCAATTTCAGCAGAAATCTTAGGGTTTCTTAGGGTACGATGTCCTTCCACCATTGCCGTCGTATATGCACACTCATAAGCTTTCTGGTAAGCCTTGGTCGCATTGAAGTATTTAATGTAGTAAATACAAAAAAGCCGTTGCTTATCAGTCAGATCATCCGACTCAACAACAGGCTCAAATTGTTCTCTTTTTGGTTGCATCCTTTTCGTAGGGGTTGCAACCTTTTGTGTTTTGGTTGCATCCTTTTTAGGTGCTCCCCTCGACCACTTATCACGGCTCTTTCTGCTCTTCAATGTTCCAAGCTTCACGTTATACTTCTCTGCTAATGCAGTAAGGGTTATCTTTGTTGTTTCCCATTCTCTCTGAATCTCTTCCCAATTCGGCACTTCACATCACCGCCGCCCCCTTTGATTTTTAGGCATAGAAAAAGCACCCCGAATAGAGTGCTTGGAATTGATTAGTAATATTTGAAGTCCCTCTCTAAAGTTTCAACTTTTTTATTTATTCTTTGTATGATTTCGTTTATATCTTTTATGTTTTCAGGTATCTTTTTGAACGCGTACTTTTTATTATATTCGTCCGTCCCCTTTGCTTGTTCGAAGTTAAGAAGCAGCCAACCATACTCATATATTAAGTTTCGTGCCTCTTGATAAATATTTATATCCAATCCAGATATCGAGTTGATTAAATCTTCACCCTCGTCAAGGTATCTTTTATAGCTTTCTAAAAATTTGATATCAGTATCTTCAATATATCGAGCCAGTTTTCCTATATCTTCAACCCAAGCAACAAATTTATCCAATTGTCTTTTGTGAGAAATGTATCTTAAATATAAGGAATATTTCCTTTCATGATTAATTCCAATATATACTCCACCCAATGTCAAGACTCCTGAAACAATGCCACCAAAATACGATCCCCAAAATCCTAACCAAGAATTAAACTCGCCAGATGTCCCTTCAAAAATAGCTTTAGTTGCTAATAAATTAACAAGTATCGGGATAACGGAAATCAAAAGTATACCTAAACCAATAACAAATGCTGTGAATTTATGTTTTTTTATTTGTTGCATCGATATCGCTCCTTCCATCGACATACTTCGCCAAGAAAGGTGAAAATTCCTCTTTATGTAAGAGCGCCCAAAGAATATACATAACACAACACATTGCGGCGTGTTTCCGCACGCGGTCAATATGGTTTCTTCGGGCGCAAAGAGGGGAGACATCACGCACTTTGTGGGGCGTAGGACAAGGGGGATTCCCCGCACTACCCGCCTCCCCGACCTGCCTTCCATGGTATCATCTGGAATATACCTTCGTCACTTCTGCGACGTATCCGACATTTGCGACATCTTCCGCACTACAGTATCCTTAATTCGGCCAATATGCCGATCAGAAAGCCCCATATGCAATCCGATCCACCTCATGCTTTTTCCTTCTAAAAGCCAGTGTAAAACTTCCACTTCCCGATCAATCGTAATGACGTGCATCCGCTCTTGAACCGACTTGATTTTTAGCTCGTAATCATAGATCTTCTTCCATCGTTTTTCTCGACGGGTGAACTCTTGATAGATTGGATCACTATGACTGCCACTCGCTTTGGGCATAGCTGCCTGTAGTCCGTATTGAGCCGTTAACCCCTCGCCAATATCATTTAATCCCTCACGCATAATTTTCACTGAATTGATCATCCAATGATAATCCTTCAACAGCTGCTCAATCTGCTTTTCAGTCATAATCCAGCCTCCCAATTTATCGTTTTCGAAAAGCCCCGCCCGGCCCACGCCGGTATACGTCACGAGTAACCCCCATCAATTCACGCAGTTCTCGGTCGGTCAGCCGTTCTGGTTGCTTGCCCCCAGTCTTTGTATTCAGTTCGCGTTCCGCCCGTCCTGCGGGATGTAGGAGCCCTTTCTCCTTTAGCTGATCTTGCAACGTCCTCATTCCCTCGCCCCTCTCGAATAAAAAAGGACACCAAACCATTTTGTTGAACCCAACAAAATGATCTAGCGCCCTCGGTTGTTCCGATAAGCCTATTAAAATTTCACCGATTCCTCGATAGTTCCGTTGCAAGGTTTGCCACCCTGCCAATTGATGACTTGCTTCCCGTAGCCCGCCGGAGGACTTGGTATCGGTAAAAGCTTCCCGTCTTTTACGATGTATGTCCCGTTTTTTCTCAAATCAACCACCGCTGTTTTCTCCACCCGGACCCCTCCTATGGTATGATGTATGTGTGTAGAGACAGGAGGAGCCTGTCTTTTTTTTATTGAATACTTCTCAAACGCTATACCCAATCGCCTTCATCATCTTTTCATTGTCCGCAATATAAGCCCGCTTGAACTCCCCAAACCCATCAAACAGAAACGCCTCATAATCGACTCCAAAGAAATCACAATACCGAATGACATCTTCTAAATCCGCCTGAACAGCACCCGTTTCCAGGTCGGCTATATGATCCATGCGGAATCTTAACTCGGCTGATAACTCCCGGATGCTCAGACCGTCGTATTTCCGAAGGAATGTCACTTTGTTCGCGATTGAAATAATTTTACGATTGCTCATGATTCCACCTCTTTCAGTTGATCCGTTAACAGCAAGAATTGCTCTTCATCTCCTGCGTCCAGAGCCATGTCGATTCGAAGTTGGAGCATGTCCATGTCAGTGATCCGCGTTTGGATTTTCGGATTATATTCCAAATCGAAGTAGGAAACTTTTTGATAACCGAATGCCCGGTAAACCTCTATATGCTGAGCGTGCATCGCCGCGAAAAAAGCGTCTCTCATCATTCTTCGAACAATCTCCTCACTCATTCCCTTCACTCCTCCATCCCTTTTTACTTCCCTTCTCATGCGCTTGCTCCGCTCCTTTTTCTTAACCCTTCCCCTTTCTGAAATTGTTTGATAACTTGTCCAAAAGGGGGTAATATCATGTATTCGACTAAGGAAATTGTCCGGCTGTACCATGAAGAAAAAATGTCTGGGCCGCAAATCGCTAAAATGTTAGGTTGCTCGACTAGCCTTGTCTATTACAGGCTTAACAGTGATCCACGCCCGATGCGCACTCGCGAAGAGGCAGGTTGGCTACAGACCATCAAATCGTTTTACGGTTTCATTCCAAGTAGATTCAAAGACTGAGCCGCTGCATGCGGCTCCGGCGCTTAATCTTCGTAATGTGCATCACTCTTTAAAGCGAACCATCCTCGTATTCTTGTTCATACCCACATTTCGGACAGATAGTTATTCCTCTAAATCTGTAATCTGTTCCATCCATTGTGCTTGATGTCCAAGTTTCTAATAATTTAAAACGCTCCCCTGAGTCATCTTCAGATAGTTCAACTGGACAACCTTCTTCAGAACCGCAGTGATAACACTGACCGCCACTAATGGCGTAGCCTGCTGTTGTTTTCCCTATTGCATGGATAACTCTTGCTGGCAATGGATAAGATTGTCTCCAACCTCCAGTCCAATCACAGAAGTGTCTCCACGCATCGTAATTGAGCCACTTAAAAAACTTAAATACTGTTTTGTACAATACCCACCAATGTACATTTGTTAGTCGCCATCTGTCCCATTCCTTCTTAGGTAATACACATAAAGTGGTATTACATATCATTTTCCAGAAGAACCACCTTGTAGGACGAATAATAATCCATCCATATATTCTGAACAAAGTCGATTCCAACCCAATCACCTTCCTTTATGTCGCTTTTTGTGTCTGATGTGACGCGTCACTTGCTCAATCGCCCCATTGCATAGCCGGATATCATCAGCAGCACGCCAGCAACGATTACCGCGGCTGCTTCGGGAATTGTGATAATTGTTATTTCGT
The DNA here is from genome assembly GCF_000829195.1 of Bacillus sp. OxB-1. Taxonomy (GTDB): domain Bacteria; phylum Bacillota; class Bacilli; order Bacillales_A; family Planococcaceae; genus Sporosarcina. Next base: position 2,899,094 of record NZ_AP013294.1, read on the forward strand.
CACCCCCACATGTTTTAAGTAATGCAGCACATACCCCTTCTCGCTCTCCACCTGATCGCAATGCAAATGAAACTCAGTGTATGGGATGGATTTTCTACCATCCCCGACATAGCCCTTCCAAGCCTCCTGCAGCCGCTCAAACGACAGGACGTATACTTCATGCCTTTTCGTAAAATACACAAGCAGGAACGCGCGTGCGCCTTTCTGGTGCCACGATTCTAGCAAGCTATACTGGTGTCTCGATACGTTGGAGAGCGGGAAACGGGTTGTCTCCCTGGTCTCCTTGGCGTCGAAGATGATGGTCCGGCCGTTATGGATGCCAACGTAATCGACCCACTCACCTTTTTGGGTGTAACCCGTGACTTGGTTGCCCTGCTGCCCCATGATTTTCACCGGCGGCGGCACCTTGCGCACATCTGCAACGCCCTTATTGCGATATTGCTGATTCGTCATGTCAATCATCCGTTCCAGGCCGGAGCCTCGGTTAGCGTGGGACCGACTATAGGCTTTTCTCATACACTGATCCGCTCCTGGTACGCCATCTCTTCATCAATCGTGACCTGTAATTTTAGAAACTCCGCTTCCGCCTCATCGTGCTTTTTCTTACAGACCGGCCCGAACCCAACATCAATGCTCTTTTGTGTTTTCAACTTTCTGTTGCATCGTTTACAAACTCCCATTCAAACCGCCCTCCCCACCGGTATCCCGTTTTTGTTAACTTGCGGCCGATCCTCCCGCCAACCTTCTTGGCGAAGGGCCGCAACTTCAAATTTTGTTAGATGCCCGCAAATGACCCGCCGCTCCCCGTCAACCGTCCGATATAGCGTTCTGAGCATGGCGCACCTTTAGTAGCCCGATTCTTGCCGTGCGTGGTTGATTTTGTTTTTTGTGAAGTAGGCAGACTCTACTTGGGCCCACGTGAAACCGAGCATATAGCCCAAGTCCATGAAATACTGAAACAATAAATCATAGTAATCATCGTCGAGTAGTAAATTTGCGAATCTCAAACACTCGTTAAATCGAACAGCCGTAAACTCCTTACTTCTTCCTCCCGCTTTCGGGAATGTAACTCTCGGTTTTGTGGATCCTATCGTAAACCCAATCGACAAAATAAAATGCAGACAGTCCACGTATTCTTCGAGGAGTGGATTTCTTGTCAATTCACCTTCACCACCACATTTCCAACAGTCGATGTCCGTTTCTTCTGGTATTCCGAATGGCGTTCCAGTGCCTCCGCATGTTCCGCATATATCGTACGTCACTTCTGTCCTCGGATTACGATCCTCACTCCAAAACTTAAAACCACGCCATTCATTCGCTAGTTCGCCTAGCTCTACTTGCAAGGCGAGAATCTTCATCGGCAGCAGGCCATGCCCTTCGAGTCCTTTTTCCTTCACGATCCGTTCATCCAGTCGCCTTTGCGTCTCAAACAGTTTGCTTAATTCCATCCCAATGCCTCCCTTGCTTTTTGTCCGCCATCCCGTTCAAGCCGAACCATCCGGCGCACTCCGTTGAATCCGCTTAGCTTGTAGTTTTTCGGATCCGCATAGTATTTCAGCGTCTCCCGGAGTCTTGCGTTTTCTTGCAGGACCGCCAAGTTTAAATCATCACCAGTTTTTGAAACAGGAGTCGAACAAACTCTGCCCATACCGGCTCAACCTCGCTTTCTTGCAAACCTCTTCGTGTTCGGTAATCTGCTCCACATCCCGGAAAGGACGGGTGCGGGAAACAACGAATCCCACTTCATGTTTCATCCTGCCACGTCTGCCCGGCGAGTACACGGCGATCGTTTTCATTAGCCTGCCGCGCACTGCCTGCGGTTGTTCCGCCACTTGTATTTCTGTCATCATAGCTTCCTCCTGTCCCAAATCATGTTGCACCCGGATGACCTCCATCCGACTCCCGTGATTCTTGTGTTTCGACGCCCGATTTTTAAATGACGGCGACACCATGATCTGCGTCCGCTTGGGACTTGACCACCCCATGTACGCCGCGCATTCCGCCGCTGTCCCGACAACCAGAAACTCATCCCCTTTGTACACCGCATATGTTGCGGGCTTCCGCCCTCTTTTCCGAGGCTTGGATGCTGTCATTGCGCCCACCTCCGATTTGACTAAATCCCCTCAAAATGGCAAATCATCATCCACGACTTCTACTGGCCCTCCGCCCGAAAACGGATCGTTCCCCGGTGGAGTATAAGTCTGCTGTCCATAGTTTCCGGCCGGTGCATTTGGCTGCTGATATTGGCCGGACTGCGAACTATTCGGCGATTCCGAGCGGTTGGACTTCGGTTCCAAAAACTGTACCGATTCTGCGACCACTTCCACTGTGAATACCCGCTTGCCATCCTGTCCCTCGTAGCTACCGGTACTGATACGGCCATCTACACCGACCAGCGAACCTTTGTTTAAAAAGTTCGCGACGTTCTCGGCCTGCTTCCGCCACGCCACGCAATTGATGAAATCAGCTTGTTGCTCTCCGTCCTGGGATTTGAAAGCCCGATTGACCGCGACAGTAAAGCGCGTGACGGGAATCCCTGATTGGGTATATTTCATGTCCGGTGCTTTGGTAAGCCTCCCGGTAATAATGATTCGATTAATCACACCTTGCCCTCCTTCGCGAAATGCAACCCGTTCGTCTGCCGAAACGGACTAGCTGCCGAAGCCCTTTCGGTAATTTCCTTTTGCGATAGGATCGGCTCCTTGATTGCTTTACTAATGGGCCAACCAAGCTTGATGCGCTTTCGAACGGCCGCCCGGCTGATACCGTTAGCTTCGGCTTGCTGGTAATGGTCGGCTGTCAATTCCGCCTGGGTTTCGTATACATAAAAACTATTCACTTCGCCACCGCCTTTTCATAGTGCCAATCTGTCCAGAACAGCTCATCAACGCTCATAGCTTCTCGCTCCACTGCCGAGAACTCTTTGTTTAAGCAGTCTGTCGTGCAGTACGTGTTACCGCTGTCTTCGTGGAGAAACCCCTCACTCATCTCCCAGCCGCATTGGGAACAGGTCCTCATCTGGCCACCGCCTTTTTCGCACCGAACGAAGCAATCAAGCACTTGCTATGACAGTAAAGCTCGTCCCCTTTGCGCCAAACTCTGGTACCGGTCCAGATAACAGTTTCGCAGGACGGACAAACAGCAATCGGTTCTTTGATTTTCGTCATTCATATTCTCCTTTCAGGGCTTGGCGGGCGAGATTTCTAGCTTCGTCTACCGTTTCCCATCCATCTGTTGAAGCGATTTCTTCCAACGCTTCCCGCAGACTGGCGTTTTCCTCCTTGATTTGAGCGTTGAATTTAATCGCGCTGTTTAGCTGTATGTTTAAGCCGATGGCGTGGGATTCTAGTTCTGCTGTTCGCTCGGCTTGTTGGATGAGCCAGTCAATGTCGTCGCCTTGCAAATCATCATCACCGTGCCACTCCGCTTTGAATCTTGCCAACCGCTCCGCATTCGTTTCAGTTGTCATTTCCAAACCTCACTTCCAACAAATCATTTGTTCCAATCGTTTTTAGACGCTCGTAATATGCGACCATGTGGCCTTCCGGCGTCTTGACTATCACGACAGGACTCCCTTGAGACGTCCGGACGCTGTCAAATTCCACCGGCACCCATTCAAACGATCCAGGGCCGTAATAGAGCAGCGGCTCTCCTTTTTTCAATTTTTCAGCTTGCGCCATGGTCAATCTGCCCAGTCCATCAAGATAGCGGTCATAGGGCGTTTCATTCACGACCTTGATGCCTTCCGTCTACCCAACCGAGTCCGTACGACAACCCAGCAATCACGACAAGCACCACGATCATCAGCAAGGTTATCATTCCGCCACCTCCATTTTTTAATGCGACTCCCACATCAACGCTCGGCCTTGATAGTACCGACCGATATACTGCCAAAATTCCTCCACGCTGTTAAACGACTGCTCTGTGCTCGCATAGACACCATCGCCTTTGCTTGTGTAGATGCCGCCGAGCGTGTGGATCGCCACCGTGTGCGGCCTGCCCTCCTCTGTCCATTGCCGGAGCAGGCGCCTGGTCATCCGGTGGCCGTTCAGCTGGAAGCCGGCCGCAGTAAGTGGGCCGGTCATTCCGCCACCTCCATTCTTGTGGCCAGGAGAGTCCGCAGTGAGTAATAACTCAAACTCTCCAACGGCTCCCTTTTCATAGTTTCATAGATTCCGAGCCGGTTTAACTCCTCGATGAGGACCAGTTTTTCCGTCTCTCTGGATGGTTTAACAAACGTGCCGATCATGCCGACTCCACCTTTCTTGCAGCAATCCTAGCTTCTGCTTCCCGCAATTTAATTTCCAATGCATCCATTTCCGCTTTTAAGATTTCCTTGTCCACCGGGCCGGTCGGCTGTATCACGTAAAACCCCGGGCCCTTTATCCATTCAGGCATCAACTGCACCTCCAAACTCGATGAAGGATTCGGCGGGGTGGAAACCTTTCAGTTCTCCTTCTTCGTACAAGTTTTTAAGGTTTTTCCACAAGGAGTAGGATGATTCCCTACCTAGGAGAATGCCGATATCTCCCTCTCGAAACTCCCCCGGCTCCCTGCCGATCTTCGCCCACACTCTCCGTTCCTGTTCGGCTTTGATTTCTTCGGGAGTGGCGTGGCGTAACTTCGTTTTGTGTTCATCCGACCACCAGTCTTCATATTCAAAACGAGTACAAGTCGAATATTTTGATATGTCCTTTATCCTTTGGACCTTGCCAACGATGCGTTCACACGGACAATCTTCAACTACAACCCAATCCCCAGCCTTGAACTTTTCCTCGACTTCGTAGCCTGTACGCAAAGCATCTAATAGCAAATCAGCGTTTCTGCCGTTGTTCTTGTAAATCCAATCGCACAAGGTACGTTGTATTTCCGCACCTTGTTTGATGTGAATCGGACCGCCTACTTCCGTATATTTAACGATTCCATAATCGCTATATTCAGCATTCCTAAGTTTTTCAATCACTTCTGCCACTTGTTTTGGCAACTTCACTTTTTCAGTCATTTCGCATCCCCCTAAAAATCTTTTTTCCGGTAATCCCGGCCGTTCATTTTCACAACTTCCGTATTCTCCATCATCCGGGAAAAGTTCCGCGGATTGACCTTCGCTTCCAATTCGGCAGCGGAAAGGTTGGTGGTATAGATTGTGCTACGCCCCGACCGGCTATCAATCACCTCAAAAAGCTTGGTCCAAGTCCAGTTGTCTCCGTCATTGCGAAGATTGGTATACTCAGCTCCCAGATCGTCCAAAACGAGCATGTCCACGTTTGCGATGTAATCCAGCAGGTCATTTTCCGAAAACTGCGCTTTGCTGTTGTACGTATCCTTGATCTTGGTTAGCAACTTAGGGACCGATAAAAAGAGCGCTGAATATCCGAGCTCTATGAGTGCTTTGGCCGCCGAGAAAGACAAATGACTTTTCCCTGTTCCGTAGGAACCTGTCAGCAAGAGATTCTTCCCTTCTACCGCATCGAAGCTACTCACGAAACCAAGAACCTCATTTTTCGCCTTTTCCAACTCTGGCGACGGGGCGATGTAGTTCACGAAAGTCGCTTTCAGCAAGGATTGATTAACGAGCGAGTTCTGGTCGAAAACGTCTTTTGCCCGGTTCATCTTCGCTTTCCGCTCATTCGCTACGACCATTTCAGCAATTAACTGGTCCTCGCATTTGCACCCAAGGAAAAACCGTTCCAGCTTTCCTTTTTCGGGACCACCGGCAATCGCCATTTCGGTCACACTCACTTTCTCACCGCACCCTTCACAGTCGTAACTGCTTAAGACGACTGGCTTTGGCAGGTTTTCTAAAATATCTTGGATTCCCTTCACGTTCGTACCTCCTAGAATCCGTAGTCGTATTTGTGTTCGTCTTGCTTCGGTTGCTTGACTTTGAAAGGATGAACCGTCCCGGGTTTCATCTGTTGCGCCTCCTCTCGAGCCTTTTTAGCAGCGATAACCTTGTCGAATTGGTCGCCAATGTATTTCTCGCAATAACCAAATGCTTTTATAGCACCATTTGGTTGACGCTCCCTGTATTCCGCAAAACATTGATCAAGCAATTCGATTGTTTGTGGTAACGGTATACCACGGGCGACAATCCGGGCGATTGCTTCGTAATCTTTCACGGTTGGCCGACTCTCTCGACCTTCATGGATCAATCTCAAATCACAAAATCGATCGGCAATCACATCGACTGGATCGCCACTTTGAGTAGTAGTAGTAATATCTTGATTAACCTTAATACCATAGTTCTTATTGTTCTGATGCTGTTCCGTTGCCGTTCCGTTGCCGTTCTTTTGCTGTTCTGTAGGTGTTCTTTTGCTGTTCTGTCCTTCTGCTATTTCGTCCTTTTTATACGCTTCAAACCCTTGGTAATGCTGATAATTAACAACTGTGAAGAGTGTTCCGAGCTTCGTTTCCTCAATCTCCAAAGCCCCCTCTTTCACAAGGTCATCAATTTTACTTTTTATGGTGTTGAGAGAGTAATATTTCTCGGCATTCTTTTCGACATATAGAAGATCTTCTCGGATGTTTCGATAGGATCGAAGATATTGCCCCCGACCAATGTGAATGCCGCCTTTTGTTACTCCTCGATCTGAGAAGACGGCATTTCCGACGATGTAGAAGAAAATCCTGAACTTCGCTACGTCTTGCCATATTTCGTGACCGAATATTTCTCTCGACATCAGAAATGCGCCGCTCATTATTTCACCTCATTTGTAGAGTGGAGGGGCTTACCCCCTCACACCAATTCACCGATCTCAATGGTGTCCTTCAGTTGCTTCGTCCCCCGACAATAAGCGCATTTCTCGCATCGAGAGGGTTCCGCATCCCCAGCTTTAAGTGCCTTGAATTGCTCTATCAAATGTTCTACGAAATCCAACTCGAATTGGTACCTCGAATCATCAAAGTGTAGTACCGCTTTATCCGGTGGATCTTCTTTCGTAACTGCAACAATATATGGAGAGTAGTAGAATCCCGTGTTTTGATGGATGATCTCCCGATACACCGCCATCTGGAGCACGTAATCCCACGCTTCAACGAACGATACATACTTCTGATACTTGTCCGACCAAAGCCGCTGTGACAGGCTTCTGGTAGTCTTTAGATCTGTGAATGTGTTTCGTTGATGATTGATGGAATCAATTTTCGCTTTCCACGGAACTCCGAACATTTCGGCTGTTAGGATGATTTCCTTTTCGCCTTCCATGGCGAACATGGCGAATTTATCGTTCTTCAGTGCTTCAATCATGAGATCCGCTTGTTCAAATTCGGCGTATTTCCCACCGCGCTTCTTGAAGATTAGTTCCGCATTTTCTTCGACCAATTCTGCGAACGCTGTCTCACTTTCAAACGCCGCATGCGTGTATGATCCGACGAGCAAAGCGTTTCCGTATGATTCTTCAAAACCACCGTTAATCTTCGCTACTGCCTTCGCCTGGCACTCATTGAAATCTTTGAACTGGGAAACCGAGAAGTACTCTCGGTTCGCCTCAGTAGAGTGGTAATTCTCCTGCGTCAGAAGGAATTGGGTCCTTGTCATCTACCTTCCCCCCTTCCTCGACCGGGTCAGCTTTCGGTTCTTCCGGAGCAGCCTTCGCCTCTTTCGGCTTCTCCTCTTCCTTGAAGGAATCGGCCAGACCGCTTGATTGTTTCTTCTGCACGTTTTTATCGAAATAATCATCAACTGACGCCATGCCATCTTTCAGGCTATTGATGATTGATTTTGCATTCACCAAGTCAATTTCTGTGAACGAATCGGCGTTATAACCGAAACGGTCCTCAATCATTTCCTGCGTCACGCTATATGTTTCTTTAAAATAATTGAGCATCTTGGCAACCCGGTCGCGCAGGGGTTCAGGGGAAGCACCTGCCAACGTTTTCTGGCATTGTTCGGTCGCTTTTTCGATAATATCCCCTGGGATGATGCCAAGGATGCAGCTCCGCACCCTTCGCGCCCCTTGGTTGGCAACCATTTCGTATATGTCCCGTGGGTCCGTCAGCTTCTTTAATTGCCCGCCTGCCTGGCGACTGTGCTTCACTGAAAACACTTTGGTTTGCCGCGTGTTCGTCTCCAGGTCCCAAGCGTAGGCCATTACCGTGGATTCTCCTTCGCGTTGCTCCAGTTCCTTGATGCCAAAATCGATATTCCCCCAGTTCTGTGCAACCACTTCGGCCAATCGGATAGATGGGCCCGCTACTTTCGTTCCCCCGCGAGGGTATTGGTAAATCGCTGTTTCCGCTAGTGATGGTCGTTTGCAGGCGTCCATGATTCGCTGCTCTGATTGGTAAACGTTACGCGGAAACTGTTTTGCAAGGAAGATGGCCCCTTTGACCTCTTCCATTTCACGTGAAGCTGTAGCTTGTCCAAGGACGTTCCCTTGCTGATTCTGCTGATATTGCATGGATAGTTCAGACATGTTTATTTCCTCCCATATTTGTGATAGAATCGATTCAAAGATATTTTTTCGTGGGACCACTTTGCAGAGTGGTCTTTTTTATTCCGCAATAACCAGATTGGCATTACCTTCCTCTAACATTTGGTCCACCAAACACTCCTTGCAGCAGTACGCATATCCAGCTGCTTCGACGAACTCTTCCTTGTAATGAATTTCGTCTCTGCATCGTGTACAACGACCGTAGACGACCGGTTCCGGGTACGGATAGCCTGTCAACATCGTCCTTTCAATCGCAGGATCCATCATATTTCTTCACCTCTTTCTATAGCGTTTTCGATTTCAATTTCATGTAATTCATGGACGCAACCATTACAAAGTGTCGGACACCCTGGCTCTTGCCCGGTGTAGCAGCCACACTTTTTACAGTAGACGCCTTTCGCAATCAGATCCGCATATTCACCCATCCGTATCCCCCTCTCCACTCAAAGCATCCTCCAGCTTTCGCAGGAGCCGTTCTTGCTCCGCGATTCTCCATCTGGAGCCTTCCGAGCCATGCCCAACGGTTTCCAGTGTTTCCGCTGTACTTCTCAACTGTTTGATGTCTTCTTTGACAAGGAAGATGAGGCCCATAATTTCGTACTCGTCCAGCAACACCTGTCGGTTCATAACGCCACCACCCATACAATCGCCGTGAGGATGGCCGAGCCGGATATCATGCCATAAAACCACCCGGCATCGTGACGCGAGATCTCTTCCTCACCGAAAAAATACATATTCAGTTTTCGCATTTCACCATTCCTTTCTGTGTTAGGTATCGCAAGTGACCGCCGAACAGCTGATAAAAGCCCATTGCCAGCCACTCACGACCTGATGGATTGAATCCCATCAAAGAGCCTGGGAGAATCAGAGTAACCAGCTCTGAATCAATGGGAGGAAATTATTCAATGGCTCCCAAGCTCTTTGACAGGAGCCAAGGCTCCGTCAATGTGATATAATGAAAATCAAGTCGAACTCTTTTCCGATTGATGGCGCAAACATCAGTCGGTTTTTTTATGTCCAAAATGAATGGATTGTACTTGGATGCCGCCCATCGCCAGTTTCGCCGCTAGAAATTCCATTTTTCTTTCATCCGACTGCGCGTTTTTCAAACTCCGAATCTTGCTGAATAGTTGGTAGAGAGCAAGTGTCCTATTGATCGCCTTGTCGATGTCGTCCGTCCAGTTATGCAGCTCCACCTTATTAATTTGATGCTGCGCCATCTTTTTCAGCTCAATGACTTCTTCGATATCTTCTTTTCTGTAGTTTTCTAGTTTCATAACAATCCTCCTAATTTGATAAACCCGATGATGCCGGTTCCGGCTGTTGCCAAAATGCTGCTCAAGATTGAAACGCCTTCCATGCCCGCAATAAAAGCGACTAGCACGTCTTGCGATCCAGTCACCATCGCCCATCTCTGGAAGAGTGACATTGGTGGCTCTTTGACATTGTTTTCGTACTTGGATATGTCCGACTGATTGACATGTAATTGGTGCGCCATTTCCTCTTGATTCCAGCCTTTTCTTTCCCGGCAGGCTCTTAAAATTGAACCGTATAACATTCCCTCACCCCCTTATTCCGAATTGGAATACTCTATCTGTTAAGGGTGTTGTATTCTTTAGATGTAGACCTCCAAAACCTCCGCAACAACAACCTCTGAAAAAAGCCTTTCACCTTGCCGGGGTCCCTCCCCCGGCCCTCTTACTCCGCTAGCTTTAAATGCTGCTGACCATTCAATTTTTTTATTTCCAACCGCAGTGCCGTATCTGGCGACCATTCCTGAATAAAATTCAACGCTTCCTCAAATCGAACTTTTGGCAGTTCGCCGTACCGAGGAATTTCGAAGTAGCCTTTGAACTCTCTCCAAAACTGCGAGAATGCTTTCTTGCCGATTTCCTTATAGGCTTTCGCATCTTTACCGCCCAGGCATTCCATGATTTTCCCACGGGCGTTCATGTTGATCCGTTGCTCCTGAGCTCCGTTGATCCGCATGTGGTCTTTCAGATATTTCACGTCTTGCTCGATTCCATCTACGCGTTCACTCGTCATGATGGAAAGCTTCAAATGTTCGCGGGCTTGCTGCTCCACTGTCAGTGCGGGTTGTGATTTCGGCTGAGTATAGGTGCCGGTCTTCCTAATGGAGGGAACAACCTCGCCAGTGATCCATTTTCTGAACTTCCTGGCTTCGGGTTTCCGACTCTCGAGCACAACATCGTAAAGTCCATCTTCATTTACAAACGTTGCTTGCTGGGTTCCACCAGCTGTCTCAAGGGGGTGATTTGAAATCACATCCTTGTCCAACCGTCTTTTCACTCCTGCTACTTGATCCAGACCTAAGATTGAGCAAACGTCTTTCAATAAGAAAAGCGGATTGGATTCATCACCGGCAATTCGCAACTCTTTACCTTCAAAAATCTTCGTAAATTGATTCATCTTCATTCCTCCTTTGCTTGATGATTCTCATTATAGTTTTCGGTGAATCGCCATTTATGGATAAATGTTCCTTCCCTTGATTGTTTGTGCGTTCCAATTTACTATGCTTTTGAGAATTTCCGGCATACTTCTTTTCAGGAATCATCCCTGTGTTTCAGAAAAAATTCATTTCTGGAAATTACTCTGTGAAGGCTTGTCAAGTACTTTTTATAAATCCGGGAATAAAACTTCATATGGTTGCTGGAAAAGCCTTTCTAAACCTAAAGAAATATTGAGTCCCGGATTCATTCTTCCCAGTTCTAAATGTGAGATTGTCGCTGTTGAACATCCGATTTTCTCTGCCAATTGGGCTTGGGTTAAGCCAGCCTTCTTTCGTTCTGCAATCAAACGAACTCTTTTTGTTCCTTTTATATTTTTGTATTCATTAGAATCCAGCCTCGAACGCTTTGACTTTTTTGTTTGCGCCATAAGTACTCCCCCTCACCCACTGAAGTTGTAAACCAAATCGTAATTGCTCCGCTTCTTGATCCACTCAAGCAGCTGGTCCGTGACAACCTTGGCGTGGCCAAAATCATGAGTGACTGGGAAGCCTTGGATTTTTGCTGCACGGTACATTGTTGTCTGGCTGACGCCCAAAAGTTCCGCCGCTTCTTGTAGGGATAGCAAGACTGGAAGCTGACGATCTCGCAATGCCTCGCCGACCGCTTGCCTTACCTCCGCACGGATGACTTCTTTCAAGTCGTTTACGTTTGCTAAAGTGATTTCTGACATGTTTACACCCCCTATCCGACTTCTTTTTCACCCTTTTCCTTTGTATGAGATTCTTGTACTAAATTCTCAAATAAAAAGAAGAGGTCCTCTTCTAAAATTTTCGATATACGCATTGCTGTTTCTAACGGAGGAGAGATATATCCATTCTCCCAGTTAGCGACTGATTGCTTTCCTTTATAACCAAGGATTTTTGCCAGTTGTTCTTGGGTTAGTTTTTTCTTTTCGCGAGCTTTAATTAAATTAGCGTTCTTCATTTCTTCACCTCCATGTATGAACAACTTATACTTTTAGTATACATACAAGATTCTTGTACGTCAACAACTAAATACAAATATCTTGTACTTTTATTTAAATCATTTTTAGATGATGTACAATATACTTGTACGTGCTTATATTAGGGGGAATTGTAATGTTATCCCAGAGATTAAAAAACGCTAGAAACAAAATGAAGCTGACACAAGAAGAGCTTGCGAAAAAAGTCAACACCACAAAAGGCACCATTAGTAATTACGAAAATGGACATAGCACCCCTTCAAACGAGATGTTGGTCTTATTGTCTGATGCCCTAGAAATAACCACCGACTATTTATTGGGCAAAACAACAGATATGAATACGAATAGTAAAGTTACTGTTGCTGGGCAAGAAATAAATCTTTCAGAAGAAGAACTCCAGCTCTTCAACGAACTCAAAAAACACCCCATCATGTTCCATGACCTAGCATCCGATCCAGAAAAGAAGGTCAAAGAACTGATCAAGCTCTATAAGATGAAGAAGATGTTCCTGGAAGAAGAGGAAGAAGAGTATGGAGATGGGTTTGGAGAGTTAGAAGATTAACCGCGGTTTTAGACCGCGTTTATTTTTATACATCGAATGGGAAAATCTCACTAAGTTGTTTTTATGAGACAAATTGATTAGGAGGGGGAAATCATGGGAGGATTTTTTGCAGTAGTTGGATTTTTAACTATTTGGGTTGGTATTGTTATGTTGGTGATTTCTGTTATTCGAAAGAAACCTAAAAAGAAATGGGGCATCGCAACCGGAATTGGTTTCGTTTTAATGATGATTGGCGGAGCGCTACTTCCCTCATCAGAAAATGAAGTAGCTTCCGATAAAGAAAAAATTGCAGTTGATAGTCAAAAGGATGAAGAGAAAAAGGACAAAAAGACAGACAAACAAGAAAAAGAAGAAGCTGAAAAAGCAAAAAAAGAAGAGGCCAAGAAAAAAGAAGAGGCTGAAAAAAGGCAAAAAGCGCTTCTAAACGTCGAGGGGACTGTAAAAGCAACGGCTGAACAAGGAAAGATTAAAGTGGCTATAGATACCAATATTCCTGATGGCGGTTTACTAGAAGTGTCACTCATAGATGGTAATTTCAATCATAAAAGCGGATTCATTAAAGTGAAAGACGGAAAAGCTGAATTAGCTTTTGACATTCCATCAGATTGGAAACCTGCTCATTTTGCAGCCAGTGCGATGTTTAGATTTAACCTTGACGAACATCCACAACCAGATGATATCAAAGCCATTTTTGGAGAAACCGGCGACAAAATGACCGGAGATCTTGCATCGGAAAATCATTTAGGCGGGAAAAATGCAACATTTAAAACTTCGACAGTTGCCTACCCCAATGAAGAGACTGTGAAAAAAGAACAAGATAAAGCATTTAATGCAGCTATTTCTGAAATGAAGGAAATTAGCGGCGGAATCATTGTAGACGTAGGACCACGCCATGGGGAATGGAGTATTGTCAACGTCGTAGTAAGCGATAGTTGGTATTATTCAGCTGAACACGAGAAAGAAAGATTTGCCGAACAAATCGGAAATCTAGTTGTTAACCTAGTCAACAATTCGGGTAAGTACGAGGATTTGGTTCAAGTTTATTTTGTAGACAGTTATGGTGCAGATTTGGCAACACCAAAAATGCTAGGTGGATGGAAAATAGTTAAGTAAGGCCGTGATGTCATGCAACTACGAAAACCACATACAGACTACTGGGAGGAACGGGCCGAGAAGGTCCTCTCCCATTTTCATTACACTTACCCGGATGAAATTAACATCTATGACATCTGTTGGCGATACGGCATCCGGATACTGCCTCTGGACTCCCCTTTCATGGACGAATCCGTTGAATGGGAAGCCATACATAACCTGAAATCGTTCTCAGTCCCTAAGAATCGTGGAAGACGTGGGACTATCTTTATTCGTGAAGGGCTGAATGAAATTGAGAAGAAGCTGCTGGCGGCCGAGGAGTTCTGTCATCTGTACGCCCACCACTCCCCTCAGTTAAGCGTTGACGAGTATCAGCTGGCCAAGGTCGAAGGACAGGCCAAACGCATGGCAGCCTATCTCCTGATGCCCCAGCACTTTATTAACCGGGTGTATGATGCAGCGCTGGATGAAGCTGTATTGATCAGTGACATTGCGGATTACTTCTTGGTATCTGAGGAGTTTGCGCATTATCGGTTGGAGTTGATTTTTCGGCATAAGGTGGATGGGTTTGCTGCTTGGCGGGGGAAGTTGGGGACGTTAGAGTGGATTGATTAAAAAGTCGGAGGGAATAGTCATGATATCAGTAAACAGTATAGTAGTAAATAGCGCCATTATACATCGCTTAAATAACCGAGAAATAGACGGTTTAGCATTATCTGATTTCAATTTAGATTTAAACGAGGAATTTAAACAAGTTTTATCAACACATTCTACTAATAGTTTAGAAGACAAAAACGTTAGATATGCAAAATTTAACAATCCGTCCGTAAATGAAGTTTATAACCTAACAACATCATTTTTTTCGAGTCGTCATAATTTCATAGATTACTCCCATTTGATAGCGACAAGGTTATTTTCATTTATGACAAGTAAAACAATATCTCCTGGAGATCTTGTAATTTCTGATGTGAATATTAACGGAGAACGATATATGGCTATATTAAAATTAGATCACAAAGACCAATATCTTTCCAAAATTGAAACTATGGATGATAAGATGAAAATTTCTCTTGTTAAAACAGGAAATGCCTGGCCTGAAGCTGGCACAAGATTGCAAAAAGCAGCATTCATAAGAATTGATATTGATATTGAAGATGAACATAAATATGACTTGATAATGCTTGATCGACAAAACACTCAAAAGTCAATTGATGATGAAGCAGTATCTCAATTTTTTTCGACAAATTTTTTAAACGTAAAACTTATCCAAGATGAAATAACAAATACCACTTCTTTTATCAAAGGAGTTAGAGCTATAAAGGACGATAGCACATCTTTAAACATTACTGATGAAAAAGGCCTGCAAATATATAATCATGCTATAAATCTTATTAAAACTGCTCCCTTAATCAATATTGATAACTTTTTGGAAACATTTTTCAATCGAGAAACCGAGGAACATGAACATTTTAGACAAGCTAAAGAGATTTTTAAAACATATGGATTAACAAGGAATGAGTTTGAAAAATCCGATGAAGTTTCTAAGATTTTTTTAAAAAATAGACGCGTTTTCTTAGATGGTATAAGATTAACAATAGATCACAATGTATTTAATGACCCTGATAAGTTTTCCTATAAAGAAACTAAACACCCTGATGGTAAAAAAACAGTTGATATTTCAATAAAAGGTGTTGAGTTAAAAAAATTGGAGTGAGGAATATGTTAAAAAATAAAGAGTTTTTTAATATCCTACCTCAAAAAGGTCTGCAATTCAGACGAGAAGACTCCAGTGAATTACAATTCAAGATTAACTTGGATGTAGATAAGATTATCACTTATTTAGATGATTTCTATCACTTTTATAAAAGTAGCTTTGTTATTTCTTTTAGTGATTTCTCACTATCAATGCCGACAGAAAGGGACGACATCATTTCTGCATTAGGTTTAGAAGCCTCTAAAAACATTGATTTTATTTTGAAACTTAAAAAAGCAGATTTACTTATTTCATACCCCAACACCAACTCAATTATTTATTATAACATCAGTAATTTTAGAGATCATATTGAGAAATTAAACTTCGATGATTTTACAGAATTTGTTTTTAACAAAAAACCATTATCGCAAATTCTTATAATCAATACGGACATTCCGTTAATCTCTAATGAATTTGTACACTTTTTTACTCTTGACGATTTAGAAGAAATAGATGAAAAAGTAATTACTCGAGCAATAAAAAAGAAAGATGACATTCTCACGCAAATAGATAAATTGCCAAATGGGAACAACACTTTATCTACCGTAATTCCGGACCAGTTATTTTTAAAATCTGATTACTCTCATTCTATCAAAGAGATATTCAATAAATGGTGTGCTTTTCAGTGTATAAGTTATTTATCTTCCTTTATTGAAAAAAGCGATCCAAATGATAATCAAAATGATTATTTCAATTGCTACTTTAACGGTCAAAAGAGGATGATTCTCAAAACGTCTTTTGATTTATCCAAAACACATGAAATTGATGGGTTATTAAATTTTTATAAATGGGTTTACAGCGAAAAAACTGAAGATAAATTAAAAATTTTTCACAATATAGTACCTTCTAGTTTACAACTTAATCATCCTATCAGTTTAGATGAATTTCTTATATATTTAGATAGTCTTATTGAAACTGCAAAAGAGAACTTCAATTTTTATATACAAGATAATATAAAAGAATATATAGAAGAACGAAAAAAGATAGATGATATTGTAAAAAGTACTGGTGAATTGATTTCTGTAGAAATTAACAGAATAACCGATTTGTTAGTTAAAACCCTTAGCAGCTTGTTTGTTTCAATCGTTACAGCAATAATCGCCATGCTCTTAAGGGCAGAAATAAAAACTATTATCAGTTACGGATTATATTTTTATTCTGTAATAATTTTATTATCTTTAATTTATACATCCTATTATTCTAATGCCAGCGTTCAAATTTCATTTAACAACTTTATTAACAGGATGAACGAGTACACTTTTCTTTTCGATAAATCTAAAATGAAAAATATAAAGAGTTCCGTGACAAAAAGGAAAAACTTATTTTATAAAATGTTCACTGCCAATATCATTATTTTTATAGGCATTATTTTCCTGATTTTTTCATTAGGAATGTACTTTCAAAATAATGAAAACCAAGTTATCGAATTTTTGATGAAAGTAATAAATAAAGTTACAGTTTCACAATGATTTTTCCCCTACCCTTCTTTATAGCGGGGTATTATTTTAACAATAAAAAGAACGTCTGTTCCTTATTCTTGAGAAAGGATGTGTAATATAGCTCATCACCGTTAATATGCAATAAGTATTCATTCAATAAAAGGAGCGATAAATATGTATTGTCGTAAACTATCCAGTGGTAAATGGTCTTGCACAACCGATGCAACTCCAGATCCCCTAACCGGACAACGTCGCCAAGTAACCCGCCGTGGTGATACGAAGAAGGAGGCAATGCACAGAGCTCAAACAGCTGCGGCAGAATTATCCAAAAAGAAACAGCCGCAGAAACGTTTGGTGCAAGAGGTTTATGAAGAGTGGCTGGATGTCTACAAGGAAACTGTGAAACCCTCCTCCGTCAAAGTTAGAATGGTAGCTTTGAAACCATTTATCGACAAGCACGGAAAGCACCTCATCAGCAAGCTGCAGATGAATGATTTACAAAAGTTTTTGATTGAGCGGAGAGATACTGGGGTTTCAAAACATCATCTGGCTGGCACCAGAACCGCTCTGAATTTACTGTTCGATTACGCTGTAAGGAATGGATATGTAGAGAAAAACTTCATTAAGGATACGGTGATTCCCAAAGCTGAAAAAAAATCGCAACTGCTTATAAACTCGAAGAAAAAGTATCTGGAGAAGGATGAGATCCAGAACTTTTTAACCGGAGTGAGGTCATCTGGCAGAAGGAACGCCTATCCCCTAGCGCTCACAATGCTCTCTACAGGGTTGCGTGTTGGCGAGGCATTAGCACTCACCTGGGATGACATCGACCTGGACAAGCGATTGCTGAGGGTAAATAAGACGTTGTTTGAGAAGCCTGCGACTGATGGAGGTTTTGATTTTATGCCTCCCAAAACTGAAGACTCCAATCGAACTGTATCATTTAACCAGGAACTTGCTGAAGAGTTGAAGAAAATGAAAGTGCAATACAATAAAGAAAAATTGATCGGCTTACGGGATCCAAAATCTGAATGGCGGAATTTAGTGTTTGTCGGTAAAACCCAGCAGCCAATTCGGGCATCTACCATTGGCAGCGTATTTAACAAGATTTACAAAGCTTACGGGATTAACGATGTAAGCGGTACGCACATCTTACGGCATACACA
Organism: Bacillus sp. OxB-1; assembly: GCF_000829195.1. Classification (GTDB taxonomy): domain Bacteria; phylum Bacillota; class Bacilli; order Bacillales_A; family Planococcaceae; genus Sporosarcina. Next base: position 2,917,012 of record NZ_AP013294.1, read on the forward strand.
TATTACAATGCTCGTGGAGGCTGGTGTCGATCTTCCAGTCATCATGGAGCGTGTTGGTCACTCTAATATCAATATTACACTCGACATTTATACTCACGTCACGAAAAAGATGCAGCAGCAGAGTGACGACAAAATCAACGAGTATTTCCGCCAATTTATCTAAAATGAAAATAAATGTGGTTTTTCTGTGGTTTTCCTCTCTGCGCAACTGCCTAAAAACATAAATAAACAGCGACGTTGCGCACTTCCCTCTTTTGAACGTTTGAAATGATCATCATTTCTATCAAGGTAAAACCCCGCTCATTTCGTTTGAATTTCAATATGATCTCCCCTTTTTATAAATGGTCCAACATGCCATAGACCGGTAATAATATCGCGAGATAGGCCGCTAAGATGCAAATGGCAATTCCACTGAACAGGAGAGGCTGCAACAGCGACAAGGCACGGGACAACTTACGTTCCATCACATCGTTTAAGTGGTCGCTATAGATGAGCAATTCCTTCGCTAAATGGCCACTGTCCGCCCCGTGCTTGGCAAATCCCGCCAACTGTTTAGTCAGCCCATCCGATAGTTCGATCGCGGAGTGGAACGGTTCACCGTAAATGACCTGTTCTCTCACCCTTCTCGCAATTTCGGCGAGCACAACGTCCAATTCTTGTTCAATCAATACCTCGAGCGCATTTTGCAAGGAGAGTCCGGATTGCAATAGACTCCCCATCTCACTGGAAAAATCCCGCGTTTTCAAATACATGAAGAATGCACCTCCCACAGGAATGGCAATCATCCATCGAATTTTCCGATCCACCGGAAGCCGTCTATAAAAAAAGGTCATACTGGCAATCGCAGCTAAGAGAACCAGGGCGAATAACAAAATCGCATCAGGAATCCTCGAAACGATGGCGGGCAATAACGACACAATTGAACTGCCGTCACTTTGCCTCGCGATCGCAAGCGCTTCCATATTCGGAAGGAAAAGATGCCGAAACGCCAGCAGCAATGCAGCTATGAACAAGAACAGCACGGAAGGGTAGAGCAGCAACCCCTTCAACCTCTTATGCTTCTCTTCTTTGCTTTTCAATCGATTGGACATTTCCGATAAAGCCCGTACCAGTTGCCCATCAATTTCGGCAATGGCGACCGGGAGCAGATTTGCGGAAGCGAAGCCAAGCCTTCGAAGAATTTGCGTGACGCCTAGGCCTGCTGACAAATCCTCTTCGACCCGCAGCAGAACGACGCCATAGTTCTGGACATGATGCGGCAATAATAGCCGCAGCGAATCATGGAATGTATAGCCCTCTTCCAGAAGTGTTGACAACCTCTTCAGAAAAGAAGGCTTGTCCTGCAACTCTTCCTCCTTCCTGCGCCAAAGCCTTTCCAACTTATTATTCATGGAGAGCCCTCTCCGACTTGCTATATCTCTTGGCAAGGGATTCCAATTTCAGATCGGAAGGAGAGTGGACACGGTCCCCCCGCATGATTGCATCCGCCATGGCATCCAGTTCTGGGCCGCTCACGATTTCAAATATGGCGCTTTGCTGTCCATCGGCCGTCCGGATCAGCCGCTGTGCCGAGATGCAGATAATCGTCTGTCGAAGTTCTTCTGCCGAAATCCCGAAGTCCATCATCCGGTAAAAACAGCCAATAGGATCTTTGGAATGAACTGTTGTTAAAACGAGATGTCCTGTCAATGCTGCTTGGACGGCAATTTTCGCTGTTTCAGCGTCCCGGATTTCCCCGATCATGATGATATCGGGAGAATGGCGAAGGATAGCTTTCAAGCCGGCCGAATAGGTCATCCCGGACTGCTCATTCACTTGGACTTGGAGGAGGTGGGAATGGTTATTTTCAACAGGGTCTTCCAACGAGATGACATGCCGGTTGAGATGGTTGACGCAATGGGCCGTCAATGAGTAGATGGTCGTCGTCTTCCCACTGCCAGTCGGACCTGTCATTAGCAACAGCCCTTGCTGTTGTGAAATGGCATCGGTCAATTGTTCGGTCCACTCCTGCTCGAGACAAAGCTTGTCAATGGGTACGATTCGGTCGTGTTTCTGTAAACGGATGACGACACTCTCTTTCATGTAGATAGAGGGGATGGTCGAAACTCGGAAAGAAAAGTTCTCACCTTGGATCTGTTTATGGAATGAGCCGCTTTGGGGTTTGCGTTTATCGCTTATATCAAGTGAGGAAAGAAACTTATAAAATGAAATCATCCGCCCCGCCAAATGCTGCGGAAGGATCCCGGTCTCATCCAGTTTCGCGAACTTTTTAAAGTAGACTTGGTATCCTTCGCGAATAGGAGTGAGGTGGATATCGGTCGCCTCGTAGGCGATGGCCTTTTCAAGCAACTGGAAACACTTTCGGTCAATCACATGTCCATTTCTGATACCGGACACCTCTCTTTCTGGAAAGACGAAAGACTGCTTTTCGTTCCAACAAGAGCATACGACATTTTCCAGACAATTGGAACTCTTTCCGTCAAAGTCGTGTTTTGCATAATGAAAAGGGGGCAAATTTCCGTTTTGGCATCGTTTCAGCGAATAAAAACCGGATTTTATCATACTTTGCGTTTTTTCCGGCCTGGAAATTGAATTTTCACCTTTTTTTCTGACAAGCATCCATCGGTTTGTCACAATGTGTACATGATTGCAGTTTACATATCTGCTCGTTATCCATTATAATGATATGGAGCTTATTGTAATGTTTTTTTAAGGAGGGACAGGACATATGGATAACATGTTCAAGCTGCTAGGCTTCTGGACAGGCATTTTCGCGGTTATGTTCTTTATCGGCGATATGTATACTGCTTCGGTCATTTTCGTAGCGAGCACACTTTTCTTCCTATTGCTCGGATTCTTGAATCTTACAGAGCGTATGTATATGTACATGTTTGGCGCATACCTGATGATTTTCATGGTAGGATTCAGCTACTACGCAACGTTCATTCACGTACAAGGCGGCGGACACTAAAACGTACATACAAAAAAACAGCCCATTCCGGCTGTTTTTTTGTACCTTTTTCCCGCATCAGAATCCGTTCAAGAATGGGTTTGCATCTTTTTCATAATCAGGCGTTGTTGCCGGGCCATGTCCCGGATAAATAATGCAATCATCATCCAATGTTAACAATTTGTCATGGATGGAAGCGAGCAGCGTCGCCGCATCTCCCCCCTGCAAGTCGGTCCTGCCGATGCTTTGCCTGAACAGCGTATCCCCGACTACTGCAAATCCTGCACCTTCGAAAATGAAGGATACACTGCCCGGTGAGTGGCCCGGTGTATGCCGGACATCCATCGCGAATGGACCAAGTTCCAGCTCGCCTTCCGCCAATAGGTGCTCCGCTTCCCGATTGCGCACGGCCGGCAATCCCGGATAGCGAGAGGAACCGTTTAAATTCGGGTTAGAGAGCCATTCCTGCTCAGCTGAATGGATATGGACCGGAATACCGAAATGATCCCGTACGGCGTCCACCGCGCCAATATGGTCGAAATGCGCATGGGTCAGCAGAATGGCGATCGGTTTTAGTTCCGCACCCTCGATTGCCTGGATAATGCGTCCCGCTTCTTCTCCGGGATCGACTATTAGACATTGGCCGCCCGGCTCCTCAATGATATAACAATTCGTCTGAATCGGTCCTAGCGGATATGTATGGATTTTCAACATATTCACCCCTCCTGCAATCCATACTACTGAATGGCGAGATGGATTTCAAATTTTCGTCATTAATTAGCCTCGACAAAGGGCGGACTTACCAGTACAATAGAAGAGGAATATTGCTATAGTGGCTTCGCTGTGAAAGGAGTGTCTACCCATGAACTTATTAATGGTCATCTTCGGACTGATTGCAATCCTGGCAGTAGTCGGAACAGTCCAAGCTATCAAAGAACGTAATGTTTTGAGTGTTATTTTCAATCTCGGGACTGCAGTTGTCATCGGAGGATTTACGCTTGCAACAATCATCTTCCAAGGGTATCCGCCTTCCTTGCATTAAGACATCCGCCGGAGGCTTAAAGCTAGGAGTCGAATCTCCGTTGAATCGTAGGCTTTCTCTTCGGAATCAAATTAAAAAACATCCTTGTGCTGCGGCATGAAGGATGTTTTTTAATTTTACGGAAAGAGGAGCCAAGCTTCTTTCTCCCCTGTTTCGGTATGGATCAACGTTTCAGAAGTAAAGCCAGTCAGGCATCTCTTTCCAGAGGGGGAACAACGCGGCAGGACAGCTTCCACATCTTCCGCGACTACTTTTTGTTGCCTCCCTTTCATTTGGATTAGTTGCATAGGTGATTGCAGTTCATCGATCAGGCCGCCTGTCTCGGGAGAAATCAGAAACAGCTCATCATCCGCTACCCATGCAATCTCCGAAATTACCCACTCCGAATAATTGCTGACGGCCGGCAACTTCCATTGATGCCGAATCGTTCCATCAGTCTCCATCCACGTGTAAACCGCTTCATCTTTTTCATCAATCCGAACAACGAGGAGGCTGTCACGGTACGTGTCGAAATACACAATGTCCGAAAGCTCCAAATCGCGCTGATTCCCCGTTGCCGGATCATAAATTTGGATAGTCCCCCCATCCAGCGCATGGTCTTCGACATGGCTGAATGCGATGGAATTTTTGCCGAACCACTTTGGAAAAGGATCTTCGAGTTCGACCAACTCCAAATAATTCTCATGTCCGTCATATAGAAACAGATCAAAGGACCAATCTTCATGGAAGGCCGTCAACAAGATTTGATATGGATCCGAATCATTCCATTCAATACCCAGCTCGGAAGATTCGACAACGATTTCATCTTCCACAGTGCCTTCCATGGAAAGGATTTTCACAGTCGCAGAAAGAGGATTATCGCTCGTATGTATGAGAAGAAATTCTTTTGAAGGATGGATCAATACATCGATAATGATCGACGGATCCTCGTAGATCGTTTCGATAGCACCGGTTGTCATATTGAAAGTTTTAACTTCGTAAAGGTCTTCCTTTTTCTCAACATAGACCACTTCTTCATCGGACAGCCAGTCTGCCACGAAATGGAAAGACTCCAAATCTACATCCAATTGATGCAGATTCCGATTCACTTCTTCCACTTGCTGCTCGGGCGGTTCTGTTATGACCGGACTCTCCTCCGCCTGTTCGACCGGTTCGCCTTTACACCCTGCCAGCCATAAGGTTGTTGCTATACTTAAAGCAAGCAACCACTTTTTCAAATCCGCTCCCTCCTTTTCAATAAATTACCTATTAATTTGTTGAAAAAAGACTGCACGGAGGAATCTCCGTGCAGAATCCTTTTATTCTTTCTTCTTTTCACTCGGAGTGATGTAAGATTTGTTTCCTTCCTCTTTAAAACGGAGCAAGTCTCCATTGATAATCATATCCGAATAGCCAAGTTCAGTGATTGCGCGCTCCACGTAAGGTTCACATAGTGCAAGATCGATTTCTTCTCCTGTCCCCGCATCGTAGCAGACTTCCTGGGTATAGACATACTCGTCTGTCACCAATCGTCCATCCCGGAAAATGACGAACTCCTCATGATCTGGTGAGAACAAATCCTCTCCCAGCTGCATGTCTTTTTTCGTATCGATACCGAGAAGATGAAGGAGGGTCGGTCTTAAATCGAGTTGTCCAGAAAGTTCACTTTTCACTTCGCCTTTCCCGTATCCCGGAATATGGATAAAGAGAGGAACTTTCTGCAAGACGGCATTGTCATATGGCGTGATTTCCTTGTCCAAATACATCCCCATTGCCTTATTATGGTTTTCGGAAATACCATAATGGTCGCCATACATGATGATAATGGAGTTTTCATACAGGCCGCTTTCCTTCAATTTCTCAAAGAACACTTTGACAGCTTCATCCATGTAACGGACTGTCTGGAAATATTTGTTCAACGTATTGGAATTGGACGTATATGCCGGAATCAGCATATCTTCCTCATCCAAGTCGAACGGATGATGGTTCGTCAATGTGATCATTCGGGAAGCGAACGGCTGTGGCATCTCTTTCATCAGCTCAACCGATTGTTCAAAGAAAGGGATGTCTTTCATTCCCCAGTTGACAGCCTGGCCTTCTTCGATTTCATAACTTTCCACATCGTAAAATTTCTGTATGCCGAGCGCTTGGTACATGATGTCCCGATTCCAGAAGCTTCGATTGTTTGCGTGCATTACATTGGTGAAGTATCCATTTTCCGCAAGTCGCTCAGATAGCGCCTGGTACGTATTCCCGCTGTTCGTGAAGAATACCGCACCCCCGTTTCGGCCATAGAGGGAGTTCTCCACAATGAATTCCGAATCCGACGTTTTCCCTAGACCTGTTTGATGATAGAAATTATCAAAATAAAACGTATCCGGATCCTTTGTCAGTTCATTCAAAAACGGCGTAATGACATGGCCGTCCATTTCGTTATTGATGACAAAGTTTTGCAGTGATTCCAAAGAGACGAAGATCACGTTCCGTCCTTCAGCAACTCCGTACATGTCCGGGTCCGGTTCGGCATAGTTTGCGGAAATATAGTTTCCGACCTCCGCAAGCTCACTTCCGTCAGCAAGCGCGCGTTGGGCATGGGACTTCGACTGGACGAACAGGTCGTATATATGATAGTTATACGCCCCGATGTTTTTCACCAGCAGCTCCCTGTCGAAGCTGCGCGTCAGCAATTGAGGCCTTTCTGTCTCGGCCAGCCCCAAGTTGACCATCATAATCGCGGCAGTGACGACAAAATAGAGTTTGCGTCCGATATTTCCATTGCGGACAGCATGAGACTGCTCAGGGATAAATTTCATAGCTAGCAGCACAATAAAAAAGTCCGTGAAAAAGAAAATATCCGTCATCTGGATATTGGCTGTCACCGATGAAGATAGGTCTCCGAAATTGCTTGTTTGCATCAGAACGGGCAAGGTGATGAAATCATTGAAGAACCGGTAGAACACCGCATTGCTGAACATGATGATGGAAGTGATCAAACTGACAGTCAATATATATCGGTTGCGAGTTTTAGTCCTTTTAATGAATAAAGATAATCCATAGATGAATAATAGAAAACTGAGGGGATTCATAAAAAGAATGAATTCCTGCATCAAATTATCAATTTTCATGTTAAAACTGGTCAAATAGCCAAAATATGTGGTAAGCCATGTGGCGATGATCGCGATGGCGAGAACGGAGTGTTTTGGCCAAGATAATTTTCTCATTCCTTATCTCCCTTTCAATTTTTTCTGTACGATAGATGTCATATATAACCTGGATCACTCCAACACCCGCTACCTATTAGACGGATGGAAAGCCGGAAAGTTTCATTATCTAATGACATAGCGAAAAAAGACCTATGAATCCTTTGACTTCCACTTGGTCAATTCCGCCCGTAGAACTAGAGTTGCCTCTAAATATTCTTCCTTGGGCACTAACCCGGAATCATACAGATCCTTTATTTCCGATTGCATCATTTCCAAATCCGCTTTTCTGTCTCCTGTATATATATAAATTCCGAAGCGTTTTAAAAGACCTACCACTTTTAGAAGATTTGCCATCAGTGCATCCCCTTTCGGCAAATGATGACTTCCTCTTCAGTGAAAATCTTCGGTACTGGAATATCATGTTCTTCCAAAGGAACATTGTGCCCCGTCTGACACTTGAAAGCAAGCGAAATCATCTCGCCATCATAATCGGACAAATACCGATCATAATAACCGCCACCGAAACCGATCCGATACCCAGCTGGTGAATACAGAACACCCGGCACGATCTGTAAGTCAATGTCCCCTTTTCCAACCTGCATCGTCAGATCCACAATCGGTTCCTTCAGATCCATGTAGACTGTCTCCAAGTCATCCAAAGAGGCAATGAGCCGGAAATCCATTTCCCTTGTAGAGCGTATGCATTTCGGTACTGCAATCTTTTTTCCGGCTTCCCACGAAGCCTGGATCAACGGAATCGTGTTTACCTCCGGAAATCTCGAAACAGTGATACCGATAACCTTGGCATTCCTGAATTCCTCAGAACCTAACACGCTTTCAGTGATTTTCTCTGAGAGGCGTTGATAGGTGGAACGCTCCATCTCTTTCAGCAATTCCAGCATCTGGTTGCGGAGAAATTTTTTACTCATTACTATACCCCCAATTTGAAATGAAAAAACCAAAACCCGTGAAGGTTTTGGCCATGGCGATTATTTCGTTTCACGGTGCAAAGTTTGTTTTTTGTCACGTGAGCAATATTTTTTCATTTCAAGACGTTCCGGGTTGTTACGCTTGTTTTTCTTTGAAATATAGTTGCGCTCGCCGCATTCTGTGCAAGCAAGTGTAATGTTTACGCGCATTGTTATCCCTCCCACTCATCAGGAATAGTAAAAGTAATATGAGCATGATTTATACGACTTTATAATTGTACCATATCAGCTCGAGATGTCCAGTGGGAAATTTGAAATTTCCTAACGGGAAGGCATATGATACTATGGGGAAAAGGTATTTTTTTTTGGAGGATTGATCGCTCGATGGATATCCCATTATTATTACTCGGCATAGGACTTATCCTGGTCATCGCTTCTTTTTTCGTCAGAGGCTCGAATGGACGTTACGCCGATGAATTGGAGAAAATTTCAATCAGCCTGCACCAAGAGACGAATCATTTGAAGAAAAGGTTGAAAACCGTAGAAGAGGAACTAATGATCGGAATTGGCGGAAGTCCCAACTTGCCGGTGAATTCCACGCACGTGAAAAAAACGGCACCGAAACCGATTCACGAAATCATCGTCAATCAAATTCTTTCACTTCATGCGCAAGGTTATACGATCGGCGAGATTGCCATACGTTCCTCTCTGAGCAACGAAGACGTCATCCATGTACTCAGTTCACGGGGGATGCTGAAATGATGAAAGAATTGTTGCGTACGATCGGAATCGGCTGTCTCGTCGCGGGTGGCGTTCTTTATTTTACAGGGCAAGCGGAAAACCCGTCCGATTCGGATTCGGAGATCCTGCAATCAAAACTGGAGAAGACCGAAGAAGAGTTGGCACGGGCGAAAGAGGCCTTGGCAATGATTCAAACCTCTTCTTCGACGGATCAGCTCCCTTCCCGCCCGGCTGAACAAGAAACAAAACGAGAACAGGCGGTGCCGCCCGGGGATGAGCAGCCAGCTTCCTCAAAAGATCCCGTTAAAACTGTCTTAGCAATACAACCCGGGTCCAATTCAACAACCGTTTCCACTGCTTTGGAGAGGCTCGGAATCGTCAAGGATGGCAATGAATTTGAAATGTACTTGGTTTCACAAAAATTGGCCGGCAAAATCCAGATCGGAGAGTATGAGCTCGATTCGACAATGGATTACAAAACTATCGCCAGGACCATCACCTCGCCGAAATGAAAACAACACCCGCCAGGCAGCCAAAGCCGTTCGGGTGTTGTTTTACTATTTGGCAAGATCCTTTTCGTATGCCGGTTTAATCGTTATGGCAACATCCGATTCATCTTCTTGCAGCCGCTTTTCCTTCAACTCGAAATATTTCTTGACGGCCGCTTCAGCCAATGAATTATTCGGATAGGCGTAACCGCCGCTAGTATAGGTGGATACGTGCGGTACGAGGACGGCATAGGCGATTTCAGGATTTTCATAAGGCGCGAAGCCTACGTGGGCAACCGAAATTGTCTGCGTCCCCCATAGACTGCGGTCTTCCCCTTCGTAATAACCGGATTGGGCAGTCCCTGTCTTCCCTCCTGCATCAAATCCGGCGCCATCAAAGAGGCCTCTTGCCGTCCCTCTAGGACCGTAATACGTATAATACATCCCTTGCTTCACTCTGGCGATCTCTTCATCGCTATTCGCAATCCTGTTGAGAACGACCGGTTCCATCTCTTGCAGGAGCGGTCCGAATGTCTGTCCGTCCGGAGATGGTTCGTAGACGGCTTTCAACACTTTCGGAGCGACCCGATAACCGCCGTTCGCGATGGTCGAAACATATTGGGCAAGTTGCAGCGGGGTGTACGTATCGAACTGTCCAATGGCGAAGTCCAACAGCTTACCGGGCTCCGAACGGTTCGGTTCCACTGAAATTCCAGTCACTTCTCCCGGCAAGTCGATGCCGGTCTTCACACCCAACCCGAAAGAGGCGTAACTGTTCCGAAATTTTTCGAATGCCGCAAAGTCGATTTTCAAGCCGCCGTTCGGCACATAGGAATAGTTCCCGAGACCCATCGCGATTTTGAACATATAGACGTTTGACGAGCGCCCGATCGCTTCTATATCAGACACTGCTACACGGCCGGAACGGTTGAAAACCGATGATTTCCTCCCCCCGCCTCTTAACAGGATCGGTTCGTCGATCTTCACTTCTCCGATCCGGGCAGCGCCGTATTGATATCCAGCCATTAAAGTCGCCATTTTGATAGTGGATCCAGCTTCATAGGCAGTGCTGAACGTCCCGAACGTATAGTCCCGGATTTCATATTTGCCCGTCTCTTTGTCTCTCACTACTTGCTTCCCGACCAACGCAAGGACTTCTCCGGTGTTCGGATTCATCATGACGACAAACGCACGATCCAACAGGCGCGTATCCGAACGCCTCTTTAATTGCAATAATTCATCGGATACCATATTTTCCACTTCGAGTTGCAGTTCGCTGTCGATGGTGAGCATCAGGTCTTTCCCTGGCTCTCCTTCTTTAACCGTTTTCGTCTCCACGACGCGCCCTGTCCGATCCTTGACATTTTTCACAATCGTCTTCTGCCCTTTTAGCAGATCCTCATAATATTGTTCGAAATAACTGCGTCCAACCCGGTCGTTGCGGGAATAATCCCTTGCCAAATAATAGTCGAGGTGGGTTCTCGGTATCCCTTCGGTCGGACTGGTGGTAGAGCCGAGTATCGCGTTGCTCGACATTTTGACACGATCCCAGTCAGTCGTCGTATTGACGCCCGGTAGATCGTCCAAACGTTCGGAAACTGCAGCGAATTCCCTTTCTGTCACATCTTTATTCTTGATGATTTGCGGGGAGAACGCATAGCCCGTCGTCATTTCACGATAGATGGCCAGCACTTCCATGTCGGCGTCCGTCAATGTGGCCAGTTCCTCATCGGTCACCCTGTCCCGTGTCATCTGATTGATCTGTCGTTGCACTTCCCTCTCGGTCAACGTCTTATCTTCTTTGATTTTTGCAATTTCTTTTTTCGAAACCTTTTCAGCCGCCTCTTCGCTGTTCAACAAAATCCAGAAGTCCTTTTTGTCCCCTAATGTGACCCGCTTCGTATCCTGCTCGATCAAATCGGCGAGCTTCCGGGCAATTTTCAACATCTCTTTCGCAGTTGTCGTCGATGTTTTCGTATAGGTGATGGCATTTTTAGGGTCATTATCAACCATGATCCTGCCGACGCGGTCGAACAGCCGCCCGCGTGGCACGCTCGTATTGACCGGAATTTCCTCTTTCTTCTCAAGCTCCGTTCTGTAATCTTCCCCTTTGACGATTTGCAAATAACCGAGCCGGAAAATGAGCAATGAAAAAAGGATAAAGATGGAGAAGAACAGGAAATTCATCCGGAATGCAATATGTTTACGTTGCCTAATTTTCGCTTGATCTGCTTTTCGGATCTGTTTTTTCATCCCGCTCCCCCTTTCCTATGTATCGATATTGAAATTACATTTCTATCAAATGCGTTTCTACCACCCTGCATTATATCATTAGAAACATAAAAAGCACACATCTATAGACGATATAGATGTGTGCTTGGTTTCAAATATGGTTTATTTTCCGTAACGTTTTGCCACTTCGTCCCAATTGACGACATTCCAGAACGCTGAAATGTAATCCGGGCGACGGTTTTGATAGTTCAGGTAATACGCATGCTCCCAAACGTCAAGCCCGAGCAGCGGCGTTTTGCCTTCCATCAATGGGGAGTCTTGGTTTGCAGTGGACATCACTTCAAGTTCACCATTGTTCAGAACGAGCCAAGCCCAACCGGAACCGAAACGAGTTGCACCTGCTTTCGCAAACTCTTCTTTGAATGCGTCAAAGCTGCCGAATTTCTTGTCGATCGCTTCTGCCAAAGCACCGGATGGGTTACCTCCGCCATTTGGAGAAAGGATTTGCCAGAAGAATGAGTGGTTCGCGTGGCCGCCGCCATTGTTGCGGACAGCCGTCCGTTTGTCTTCTGGAATCGCATCCATATCGGAAATAAGTTCTTCGATCGATTTGCTTAGCAATTCGTCGTTTCCTTCAAGTGCGTTGTTCAAGTTTGTGATGTACGTGTTGTGGTGTTTCGTGTGATGGATGTTCATCGTTTCTTTGTCAATGTGGGGTTCTAACGCATCGTATGCGTATGGCAATTCTGGTAAAGTGTAAGCCATTCGTCCATTCCTCCTTGAAAATATCAATAAGTTTGCTACGTATTCAACCTTATCAAAATTGCAAAAAACGTTCAAATAAAATGGACTATCTCGAATCTTATCGAATAAAAATGATGAAAAGTACAATCATCAATGCCATGATTGCCCCTTTTGTGACGACGGAGGTCAAGAACCCGACAAGCGATCCGATTCCCGTCATGAATGATTGCTTCCATCCGGAACGGGAAACGGCAAGTTCCGCGAGGACTGCTCCGAGGAACGGCCCAACCAGGATGCCAGCGACAGGGATGAGGAAGGGGCCGACCAATAGGCCGATCGTGCTCCCCCACATGCCCGCTTTGGAACCGCCGAACTTTTTCACTCCGACCAGATTGGACAATGTATCCGCACCGAACAACAAGACAAGGAATAATATCTGAATGACCCAGAAAAGGGCGTTCATCCCTTCGAACGAGGCGATCCAGCCATAAAGGAGGAATCCTCCCATGATGAAGAGGGCGGATGGGATGACAGGATACACTAATCCCGCAAATGCTAGGGCAAATGATAATCCTGCTGCAATCCATGCGATGATCTCCACTTTCCGACCCCTCCCTTTTCCGTTATGCCCGGTTGCCTAGAATCGCTTCCGCAATATTCACTGCATGGTCCCCGATTCGCTCCAAATTCGAGACGATATCGACAAACACCATGCCGGCCTGGGCGGAACAAGCTCCTTCATTCAATCGGACGATATGATTCTTCCTGAATTTCCGCTCCATCTTATCAATCAAGTCTTCATGCTCCGCCACATTACGAGCCAATTCGATATCATTCAGATTCAAGGATTCGACCGCCTTGGACACCGTCTCAATCGTCAATGTAAACATTTCAGTCAAGTCTTCCATGGCATCCGGCGTCAATTTCACCCGGTTCACATCACGGAAGTCGATCAATTCAACGATGTTTTCAAAATGGTCCCCGATCCGCTCGATATCCCGAACCGTATCCATGAGCATCATATGGCGGCTCGACTCCAAAGGCGAAATGCTGACCGAGGAAATTTCGATCAAATAATCCGTAATCTTCCGATCCAGATTATTGATGGCATCTTCTATCTGATATGTGAGTTCGGCATGTTTTTTATTCCCGGTCTTCAGATACTCGAAGGACTCTTGGAGACCTTGGACGCCGAATTCACCCATTCGGATGATCTCTTCTTTCGCTTGTCCAATTGCAACGGATGGCGATTGGTCGATGAAGTGCCGATCCAAATGCTTCGGTTTGTATTCGATGACGACATCCTCTCCAGGAATCAGTTTCGTCACGAGGAATGCCCAAGCACCGATCAAGGGAAATTGTATGATGGTGTTAGCTACGTTAAAGGAACCATGTGCAAAAGCGATCTGCATTTTACTTTCCAGTGATAACAGACTTGCAATCCACTCCACATACGCAGTGAATGGAATCAACAAGAGTAAGAAAATCACGGATCCGATCACGTTAAATAATACGTGTGTTGCGGCTGCCCGCTTAGCAGCGACGGAAGCTCCAATAGAAGCAAGGACTGCTGTAATTGTAGTTCCGATATTGTCACCAAACAATATCGGCAGTGCCGCCTGAAGGTTGACTAGGTTTTCTGAATAAAGTCCCTGTAAAATACCGACCGTTGCGCTGGAGCTTTGGACGATTACAGTGAAGACAGTCCCAACGACTACCCCAAGCAACGGATGGTCGCTCATGGAAACAGTCAAATCTGAAAATGCTTCCAGGGAACGCAACGGCTTCATGCCGCCACTCATCAATTCCAAACCAAGGAAAAGTCCCCCGAATCCGAAGATGACTTCCCCCAAGTTCTTGATCGAATTTTTCTTGACAAAGAAGATGAGGAATGCCCCGAATGCCATAATCGGCAACGCATAGGCTCCGACATCTAAACCGATGACGAATGCCGTGATGGTTGTCCCGATATTGGCCCCCATGATGACACCGATAGCTTGCCGCAGCTTCATAAACCCCGCACTGACCAATCCCACTGTGATTACGGTCGTACCTGAACTGGATTGGATCAGAACGGTGACGATGATGCCGACCAAAACACCCATGAACGGGTTGGTCGTAAAACGATCGAGAATGGCGCGCAACCGATCACCGGCGGCTTTTTGCAATCCGTCCCCCATGTATTTGATAGCAAATAAAAATATCCCTAGTCCGCCTAAAAACTGGAACAGCATTTCCTGCCAGTTCAATTCCATCGATTAGTCAACCTCCAAAGTCCATTATGTATTGCCAATCAATTATGCGGATATCATAAATGGATTGTAAATAGAATGAGCGTAATCTTTACAATCCCTTAACAATTCATTTTCAAAAAGTCATCAATCTGTCGAAAATGGTTAAAATCCCTCTTTAGCGTTAGGTGATAGACTGTTGATAGATGGAGGAGGGAAACACCTTGAAATTTCACCAAATCTTCAAAGCGGCCATCCATGAACCGAAAAAGCTTGCAGCTTTCCGGCTTCTTCCGATCGGCAAGACGTTTCAATATGTTTTTCTGTTTGTCACGCTCTTCACTCTCATATCTTTTATACGGTATATCCTTTCCGGGACTAGCTTATTTGAAAACTCTCCTGATGTGGAGGAGTATGGAAAATCGCTTGGCGGACTTATTTATCCAATTGCATTTTTCCTACAGCTTGTCATCAGTACATTTTATATTTTTGTACGGGTCAGCATTTTTGCCTATGCAGGCACATTGCTCGCAAAAGTATTGAAACGGCGAGGGGATTTCCGGTTCGTCTGGAGAACATCGGCCATTGCTAGCACCGTCCCTCTTTTACTGACGATGCTATTCGATTTTTTTCCCATGTTCGATTCGTACAGTATGATTGTGACATCAGTTGTCCATTTATCTTACATCGGCGCAGCGGTCCGGTATTATCCAAAATTGTAGATGGACGAATAGTATTTTTTCTCTCGCATAGGGTGGATGGAGGGAGGAATACGTTATGAGAATATTTATCTTAGCTTTAGTATTATTTATCACATTCCATTTTATACGGATCGACCTTGCCGAAGGGACAATCCCTCTTGCCTCATTCATGGGCAAGGCGGAACCTTGTACCGAGGAAGCGGAAGTGGGATTCATACCGGTCATGACTGTGGATGGTGACACCATTGAATCATTATTCGCGCTCTATCCGGATACGGAAGTGGGGTTCTTGGACCGGCTTTCCTCTTTTTATTCCTTAAACCCGCATCTTCAAAACCAGCAAATTGTAGGCGGCGAAAAAGTCAAGCTGCCTTTGACGATGGAAAGGCCGAATACTTGCTCGAAAAAGAAGGTATAAGAGGTGTCCCTTGTTTTTTCGGGAGATTGATTCTAAAATATAGATAGTTATGAGGCTAAGCCTCGTTTATAGAAAGGTTTGACTACACATGAGCGAAATGATTCACAGATCGAAAACGCGCCCGGTTCGTGTCGGCAATTTAACGATCGGCGGCAGCAACGAACTTTTCATTCAAAGTATGACCACTACGAAAACACATGATGTCGAAGCGACTGTCGCTGAAATCTTGCGGCTGGAAGAGGCGGGATGTCAAATCGTCCGTGTCGCTTGTCCGGATGAACGTGCAGCTTACTCCATCGGTGAAATAAAGAAGCGGATCAATATTCCGCTCGTTGTCGATATCCATTTTGATTACAAATTGGCATTGATTGCCATCGAGCAAGGAGCGGACAAGATCCGTATCAATCCTGGGAATATCGGAAGACAATCCAAGGTGGAGGCAGTGGTCAATGCGGCCAAAGCGAAAGGGATTCCAATCCGGATCGGAGTCAACGCCGGGTCGCTCGAGAAGAAAATTCTTGAAAAATACGGCTACCCGACCGCTGACGGGATGGTGGAAAGCGCCCTTCATCATATTAAAATCTTGGAGGATCTTGATTTCCATGACATTATCGTTTCGTTGAAAGCTTCTGACGTCAATTTGGCGATCGAAGCGTACCAAAAAGCGGCGGCCGCTTTCGATTACCCATTGCATCTCGGGATAACGGAATCCGGTACTTTATTTGCGGGATCGATTAAAAGCTCGGCCGGTTTAGGTGCGTTGCTTTCTGCAGGAATCGGGAACACAATGCGCGTTTCCTTGAGCGCCGACCCTGTCCAAGAGATCAAAGTCGCCCGGGAATTGCTGAAAGTGTTCGGTCTTTCCTCCAATGCCGCTACACTGATCTCCTGCCCCACTTGCGGACGCATTGAGATTGACCTTATTTCCATCGCCAACGAAGTGGAAGAGTATATTTCCAATATTAAAGCACCAATCAAAGTGGCCGTACTCGGTTGCGCGGTGAATGGACCGGGAGAAGCCCGGGAAGCGGACATCGGGATTGCAGGTGCACGTGGAGAAGGCCTTCTCTTCATGAAAGGGAAAACCGTCCGGAAAGTGCCTGAGGAAACGATGGTCGACGAGTTGAAGATTGAAATCGATAAGCTGGCGGAGGAGTATTTTGAAAAGAAACGCCAGGAAGAACTGCTCCTCCAAGGCGGAAAAGTGGAATGAAAAATATCCGCCTTGGAATTGATATCGACGGGACGGTGACTTGTCCGACTTCCCTTCTACCCCATATCAATGCCCAATTCGGCTGTAATCTCGTTTTGGAAGATATTAAGGAATACGATTTGACGAAGGCTTTCGATGTAGATCCTGAAACTTTCTATAATTGGTACAAGACAGCGGAGGCGACGATTTACCATACATCGCCTGCCCAACAATATGCCAAAGATGTCCTGATTGATTGGCAAAGCCGCTTTGAGCTGTTTTACATTTCAGCCCGCGGCCATGATGTATTGGACACCACCTTGGAGTGGTTTCTACGGGAAGCGATTCCGTATGACCATATTGAACTCGTCGGCAGCCACTATAAGATTGAAACAGCGAAAAAGTTCGGAGTCCATGCTTTTTTTGAGGATAAGCATGATAACGCCGTCGAACTTCACGAAGAGCTGGAGATCCCGGTCATTTTGTTCGACACGCCTTATAACCGGAAACCGATTCCGGAAGGTGTCATCCGGGTGCGTGACTGGAATGAGGCAAATCAGCATATCCAGCAGCTCTTCCCGCATGGTGAAAAAGTGATTTGATTCATGAATGCAAAAATCCCGTCACTTCTAATGAGATGCCGGGATTTTTGTATGACTTATAGACATTGCGGACATTTTCCGTAGACTTCAAATTTATGCCCTTCCACCTCGAAATTCGGCAGATTCACAGTAATATGCTCCATCGGACAATGCGGGATGCTCTTCGTCGTCCCGCATGCCGTACATATGAAATGATGATGATGCACTCCGTGATCGCATTGCATGCGGAAATGACGCTCCCCGCTCAACTCGGTCTCTTCCAAGATTCCCAGCTCCGTGAACGTCGCCAAATTGCGGTAAATGGTGTCGAAACTGATGCCCGGATTATCGGTCTCCATGGAATTCTTCAGTTCCAATGCGGTCATATAGCGATTGTTATCGGAAAAGAATTGTAAAATGGTCTCCCGATTTTTTGTCCGCTTGTATTGATGCTCCAGCAGGATGCGCCATGCTTCATCGATTGTCATGCAACTTCCCCCCTCCCCCGACTGCCTTTCATTTTTCCCCAAGACAGCACGATCAGCAACAAGAGCACTGAAGTGACGACGATTGTCCCTCCAGGTGCAATATCGAGATAGAACGCAGAAATAAGCCCGATGATGACGGCCGATTCTCCGAACAGGACGGAATAGAGCATCGCTTGCTTGAAGCTTTTCGCCAATCGGATGGCAGCCGCCACCGGAATGGTCATCAAAGAGGAGACGAGCAAGATGCCGACGATCCGCATCGACGCCCCGATGACAAGTGCTGTGATGATCATGAATAGCATTTGAATGTATCGGGAATTGATGCCCGCCACTTTGGCGTATTCCGGATCGAAAGAAACGGAAAATAATTCTTTATAGAAAAAGAATAGATATCCGGCCACCACAAGGGCGATGACAAGGACGATCCCCAGATCCTGTCGGCTCACTGCCGAGACGGAGCCGAATAAATATCCGACCAAATCAGAACCGAACCCTTTTGACAAAGAAATGAAAATGGCCCCGAATCCGATGCCTGCCGACAGGATGATCGGAATCGCCAATTCTTCGAAATGGCGGTAATAGCCACGCAATCTTTCGATCAATAACGAACCTCCGACAGCTGCCGTGATTCCGAGATAGATAGGATTCAACGCCGAAAAAAAGAGCACCTGCTGGCTTAGATAAAGGCTCCCTGCAATGCCTGCCAGCGCCACATGGCTCAACGCATCTGCAATGAGTGCCAACCGGCGAACGACTATGAAAAGCCCAAGCAACGGAGCGATGATTCCGATGATCAACCCGGACAGGAATGCGTTTTGCAGAAACTCATATGATAGGATGGCCGTAATCATTGGTCCACCTCGGGCGACTGCGAATGGATTCGCCGGACGGGATGACCATACCATTTCGAGATATCTTCATCGTCCATCTTCTTATAGTCGGCCTGGATGCCATGGAAATGGACAGTCCGATTCAGGCAAGCGACATGAGTTGCCAAGTCGGTCACGAGGTCGATTTCATGGGTGACGAGGACAATTGCAATGCCGTGTTCACGGTTCAGCTCATTCAGCATAGAATAGAACGATGCCACATTCTGCTGGTCGATCCCTACCGTCGGTTCATCCATGATCAATAGGTCGGGCTCACCGACGAGGGCCCTTGCGATGAAGACCCGTTGCTGCTGGCCACCCGATAATTCCCCAATGCTTCGGTCAGCGAAAGACGCCATTCCAACGAGTCGAAGGGCGTCCAATGCCCGTTGCCGATCCGCTTCGGAAAAACGTTTGAACAATCCCTTTTTCCGTGTCAATCCACTACGGACCACTTCCAGAACGGTCGCTGGAAATCCACTATTGAACGAATTGGATTTCTGCGAGACATACCCGATTCGTTCCCGCTCTTTAAATGATTCTATATCTTCCCCGAACAGCTTCACTTTCCCGCTGGAAGGTTTTAATAGACCTAAAATGATGCCCATCAGTGTTGATTTTCCGGAACCGTTCGGACCGATCAACGCCCAGAATTCCCCTTCATCTACTCGCAGCGAAATATGATCGAGGACGGGGGCATGCTCATAACTGAAGCTGACATCTTCCAATTGAATGATAGAATGTGCCATAAATTATTATTCCTTCCTTTAAACGGAATCATTCCGATTTACATGTAAAATTATATACGATGTCCGGTAGGGATTCAACCTTTAAGAAAGAAGGAATGTAAAGTGGACTACTTTCAATTGTTGAATGAATTGAAAATGATGGATGACCGGGAAGCCCAATCGATGGCACGGTATTATGGAATCCATCTTTCCATTAGGGAAATCCAAGCATTGCGGCCCCTTCTCGATGAAGTATCATTCCATTGGATATTCACTGGGGTACCCGAGCGGTTTGTCGGGAAAGTCGAGAAAGCGATTGGAAAAGAAAAGACACGGATGTTATTGGAAAAGTATTTGGATGCGACAAAATAGGAACTCGCAAATCAAAAAAGAGGCCCTGGCTTGTGTGAAAGCCAGGGCCTTGGCCTTATGCGTTTACTAGACCGAGCGCTTCCGGATTGAAATGCTTCGCTTTCAGCATTTCAATTTCCTGTTTATAAGGGGCCGTCTTCTTTTTTGGATCGGAACCGATAAACGGCGTCTCCAAGATTTTCGGCACAGCCTGAAACTCCGGATGATGGACGATGTACGCCAACGGTTCAAATCCGATATGGCCGTGGCCGATATTCTCATGTCGGTCTTTCATGGCACCCCGGACATTTTTGCTGTCATTGACATGGATGACCGATATCCGGTCATTGCCGATGATCGAATCAAATTCGTCGAGGACTCCTTCAAAATCATCGACGATATCATAGCCGGCATCATGGACGTGACAAGTGTCAAAACAGACGGATAATCGTTCATTATGCGTCACTCCATCGATGATCTTAGCGATTTCATCAAAGTTCCGCCCGCATTCAGTGCCTTTTCCGGCCATCGTTTCCAATGCGATTTTAACATCATACGGTTGGGAAAGGACTTCGTTCAATCCTTCGATGATTTTCCGAATGCCCTTTTCCTCCCCGGCCCCCACGTGTGCACCCGGATGGAGGACGATTTGATTGGCACCTAGAGCGGCCGTTCTCTCAATTTCCTTCTGAAGGAATTCGACACCCAATGCAAATGTCTCCGGCTTTATTGTGTTTGCGATGTTGATGATATAGGGAGCGTGGACGACCATGTTGGAAAGACCGTTTTCCTTCATGTGGAGTGTGCCTGCCTCAATATTGAGGTCCTCGATGGCTTTCCTCCTCGTATTTTGGGGAGCGCCTGTATAAATCATAAAAGTGCTCGCCCCGTAGCTTAGTGCTTCTTCACTCGATCCGAGGAGCATCTTGCTGCCGCTCATGGAAACATGGGATCCGAGAAGCAGCGGATTATCGTTTGCCATTTTTTCTAGACAATCTCCTTTCCCTCTTTTTGATTTGTTCCATCTGTTGGGTCATTTTCTTTTTATAGCCCGGCTTGACTTTTGCCGGTTTTTTCACGAGGGCGGACGCTTTCCGGTCCAACTCATCCTCCTGCTTCACCCTTTTCTTCCGCGCGTGCCGTTCTTTGACTTCAATCCATTCTCCATTTTTCACATCTTCATGGACGAACGGGATTCCCATCTTTTCGATGCGGACGACTTTATCGTCTTCCGATGGTTCGTATAAGGTGATCGCCGTCCCTTCATTGCCTGCACGAGCT
This sequence comes from Bacillus sp. OxB-1, assembly GCF_000829195.1. Taxonomy (GTDB): domain Bacteria; phylum Bacillota; class Bacilli; order Bacillales_A; family Planococcaceae; genus Sporosarcina. Next base: position 2,938,160 of record NZ_AP013294.1, read on the forward strand.
GTACGTCCTACCCGGTGAATGAAGAACTCAAGGTCATCCGGCAATTCAAAATTGATGACGTGGCTGACTCCTGGAATATCGATGCCACGAGCCGCAAGATCGGTCGCGACAATATACTGGAACTCCAGATCGCGGACTTGTTTCATCATGCGCGTCCGTTCACGCGGCGTTAAATCCCCATGAATCCGGCCGGCTTTCACGCCATGTTCCGCAAGATAATCAGCGAGTTCATCGGCATTCTGACGCGTGTTGGCGAAAATGATGGCCAAATACGGATTGATGGCCTCCATTACTTCCAGCAATTTCTTCCGCTTGCCGAGACTTCGTACAGGAACGAGAGAATAGCGCATCCCTTCCGTCAAAGGCTTGCGTTCCCCGATTTTCACATGGACCGGCGACTCCATATATTTCATCAAAAACGGCTTCAACTTTTCCGGAATTGTTGCGGAGAAGACGTACATTTCCAAATCGGCCTGCATTTTGGAAGCAAACTGGTCAATATCCTCAATGAATCCCATATCGAATGCAAGATCCGCTTCGTCAATGACCAAGATGGAGGCCGTGTGGATGGCCAGCGCCCCATTTTCGGCCATATCCCGGATCCGTCCGGGCGTGCCGACGACGATTTGCGGATTCGATTTCAACTTCCCGATGGACCGTTGCTTATCCGTTCCGCCGATCAATAAAGACGCCCGGACCTCTGTGCCTTCCGTCATCTTCAACAGCTCATCGTATAATTGCGACGCCAGCTCGCGCGTAGGTGCCGTGATGACCGCTTGCACTTCTTCGGAATCTGCATCGGTCCGCTGTAACACGGGAATAAGGAAACTATGCGACTTTCCCGTTCCTGTGTGCGCTTGTCCGATGGCGCTTGTACCTTTCAATATCAACGGGATCATCTCTTTTTGGATCGGTGTTGGATTGTTGAAACCGAGTTTCGCGATGGCTTCCCTGATAAATGGTTTGAATTGATAATCTGTAAACTTGGACATGTCCTGCCTCCTAACCTACACCTATTGTAGCACGAATTCCGTGCCATCGTATGTGATTTACGCATAGTATACAATGCGTGATTAATTTCTACTATTAGAAAGGGGTTCAAGATGAGATACCAATCCTTCTATCCGTTTGCCCGTCAGCAGGCAACACCGTTCCATATGAGACCACAGGGCTTCGGGACACCTCCGCAAATGGGCAGGCCACCAATGCCAAGAGCTCCATTTCCGGGCGGGCCTTCCCCGATGGGCGGCCGATTTGGTGCTTCGCCAGCCGGTGGAATGCAAACTTCTTCCAAAATGGAGGCTTACATGCAAACGGCGAACCGTTTTTTGAATACGGCCCAACAGTTTGCCCCGCTCGTCCAACAATTTGCACCGATGTTCCAAAACTTGCCGGCGATGTGGAGATTATATAAAGGCTTTCAATCTTTGCCTTCCACTGGAGGCGCTGCAGCTGAAACGGCTGGTCGTGCAGCGGCTAACGCTGCATCCACGGTTCCAAATCAGGTGCCCGGTCCCCGTATCTTCCAACCGCCAAGATGAACCGAGGAGCAAACTGTCTGGTTCAAAGCGAAAGGCCCCTGTACTACGCGCAATACATATTGCGCCAAGTCAGGGACCTTTTCATACTATTATTCGCTTAACTCCGCATTCCATTCGTCCTTGATTTCAAGTCCGATTTGGGCCGCATTATCCGCATTCACAACGAATTTTAGATTTTTCGGATATTGGGCAGACATTTCGGCCGGTGTCGCTTCCCCTTTCAGGATTTTAACCGCCATTTCTCCCGTCTCATAACCGATATCGAAATAATTGAATCCGTAAGCGGCAAGTCCTCCGCGTTTGACCGAATCCAACTCTCCAACCATCATCGGTAATTTATGTTCCATGGCTACGGAAACGACCGATTCCAAAGCTGATACTACCGTGTTGTCTTTGATGATATAAAGCGAATCAACCTTGCCAATCAGTGATTCAGTCGCTTGCTTCACGTCAGCCGACGTTGCAATGGTTGCTTCTACGATGTTCAAATCGATTTCCTTCGCCACTTCCCGTACTTTATCAATTTGTGCTCGGGCGTTCTGTTCTCCAGAGTTGAATACAACCCCTACGCTCTTTGCATTTAATTCCTCTTTTAGGAAAACAAGCGTTTTCGGGATCACGTCAGGATGAAGGTCGATTGTACCTGTCAAGTTCCCGCCCGGACTTTCAACAGAATCGATCAACTCTGCTCCCACCGGATCAGTCACCGATGTGAAGAGGATTGGAATCTCCTGAGTGACAGCTGCCACCGCTTGGGCACTTGGAGTCGAATTTGCGAAAATCAAATCGACATCAGAACTTCCTAGGTTCGTAGCAATAGTCGTATTGGCACTCTGGTCATTTTGCGCATTTTGGATGTCATACTCGACGTCCAGCCCCGCATCTTCCAAAGCTTTTTGGAAGCCTTCAAAGGCGGCATTCAATGACGGGTGCTCAACAATTTGGGTAGCGCCGATCTTATATGTCTTCGTATCGGTTTCGGCTTCTCCCTCGGATGAGCTTGGCGTTTCAGCCTGTTCTTTTTCTTCCGGTTCGTTTGTTTCTCCATTCTTTTCCCCACCGCCACATGCTGCGAGCAGGAATACTGCACTGAAAATGGTGAGCACCGCGAATAGTAAGTTCTTTTTCATCTCATTTCCCCCTTTGAAACTATTCATATATGGCTATCAACCATTTTTATCGTACCGTGTACAAGCCTCTACGTCAATCAAATTTAAATCTTCTGACTTGTCAATTGTAAGAAAACTCCGAGCCTCGTAAAGCCCGGAGCTATGGAAACCGCTTATTCTCTTGCAGGACCATATGGATCGCTTGTCCGTCCCGGTGCAAGCAGTCTCCACCTATATAAAACGAACAGAAATGACCGCAACCAATAACCTGTTTCTTTCCGTTCCAATTTTCGTTTGCGATGAAAGCTTTCCCCGAAGTTAGGCTAGGGTGCCAGGAAATAGATGCCATTCGCGATTTGTGCAAACGGCGGCTCTACCTGGCATCCCAGGTTCACCGCTATCTCAAATGAGTTCCAACCACAGCTTTTTCGGATTCTCGATGAGCTCAGCAAACCGGTTCGTGAATGCGACGGCTGTTGCTCCATCCGCCACGCGGTGGTCGAATGACATGGAGATGTTCATCATCGAACGGATGATAATTTCATCGTTATCCGTTACAACAGCGCATTTTTTCGTCTTATGGAAGGCGATGATCGCTGTTTCCGGATGGTTGATGATCGGGGTTGCCGCGATGCTTCCAAGCGGACCGACATTGCTGATTGTAATCGTGCCGCCGCGCATCTCGTTGCCGGACAATGTTCCTTGACGTGCTTTTTCATTCAACTCTTTCATCTCACCATGGATTTGAAGCAACGATTTCTGATGAGCGTTCTTCAATACCGGAACAATGAGACCAAGCGTCGAATCGACCGCAAGTCCGATATTATAATCTTTTTCGAGGACGATGACTTCGTTTTCCTCATCCAGCTTCGCATTGAAGACAGGGAAGTCTTTCAGCGCCACAACGAGCGCTTTGATGAAGAATGCGACTGCCGAAATAGAAACGCCGTCTTCCTTTAATTCTTGGCGAAGTGCCATCAAGTTCGTCATGTCGATTTCCTCGAAATGCGTCACATGCGGAATTGTCGCAAGCGAATGCGTCATTTTCTTCGCAATCGCCTTCCGGATCCCTTTGAATGGTATGACATCCGCAGGCGTCTGTGCAATCTCTTCTGCGCTTTCCACGGATGGGGAGGCTGCCGGCTGTGCGGCTGGAGCCGGCACAGCTGCAGCAATTTGTCCGCCTTCCATGAAGCGGTAAACGTCGTCGACCGTCACACGCCCCGAAGGTCCCGTTCCAATGACTTTTTCGATATCCACATCGTTTTCTCTTGCAATTTTCCGTGTGTACGGTGCCGCCAAGATACGGAGTGGACCTTTCGGCCGGTTCACAGATGCAATTGGAACCTCTTCCACTTTCTCTTCCATCGTTGTTACTTTCTCTTCCACCGTTACCGCCGCTTCGGCAGCCGACCCTTCGTCTTGCGCAGGGACGTTGGCAGCCCCTTTCGCTTCGATTACCATGATGGTCGTGCCGACTTCAACAGTCGTCCCTATCTTAATGAGCAGTTCTTTTACAGTTCCTGTCACGGGCGACGGCAATTCCGCCACCATTTTATCAGTTTGCACTTCTACAAGCGCCTGGTCGGCGACAACAGAATCACCAGGCTTCACAAAATAGTGAAGTACCTCGGCTTCCGTCATCCCTTCCCCGATGTCATGCAACTTTACCTCTACCAATGGGGGGCCTCCTCTCAGAATCTATACACTTTTTCAATAGCATCTTCGACCCGCTTCGGAGTCGGCAAGAAGTGGTCTTCAAGCGCTGAAAATGGAACCGGAACATCGAATCCTGTCACTTTTTCAATAGGCGCTTTCATGTACAAGAATGAAGTATTATTGATGATGGAAATTATGTCATTCCCTACGCCGCTCGTCTCATGCGCTTCATGGACAACGACGACACGGCCTGTTTTTTGAACGGACTCCGCGATGATGTCTTTGTCCAACGGGAACAAAGTACGCATATCGATGACGTCGCACTGGATTCCTTTCGCTGCCGCCTTATCAGCAGCCGCTTTCGCGACAGGAACCATAGCGCCCCAAGCGATGACTGTCACGTCGTCGCCTTCCGTCACCTTTTTCCCTTTACCGATTTCCACTTCGTAGATCCCTTCCGGAACATCTTCACGGAATGCACGGTAGAGGCGCATCGGCTCCATGAACAGAACCGGGTCTGGATCTTTGATCGCCGCAATGAGCAATCCTTTTGCGTCAGTCGGAGTGGACGGGCAAACAACTTTGATGCCTGGCATATGCGTGAAGAATGATTCTGGACTGTCGGAATGGATTTCAGGAGCACGCACCCCGGCGCCATATGGAGCACGGATGACCATAGGAACCGTATACTTGCTCAACGTCCGCATCCGCACACGAGTGACATGCGTTGCGATTTGTTCGAATGCCGGATAGATGAACCCGAGGAACTGGATTTCAGGGACCGGAATCATTCCATTGACCGCGAGACCAACGGAAGAACCGATAATTCCCGCTTCACTAAGCGGCGTATCGACGACGCGGTCCTCCCCGAATTGAGCTTGGAGGCCTTCCGTCGCACGGAAGACTCCCCCGTTTTTCCCAACATCTTCACCAAGCACGATCACTCTGTCATCTTCGGCTAGCATCGTCCCTAGTGCATCCGTCACCGCTTGAACGAGCGTCAATGAACGTGTCGCCTGTTTGTTCGTTTCTGCAGTCTCTCTTTCTACGACTTGATTCATTAATTCCCACCCCTTATCGACTCAAGATAGTTTTCCTTTTGCTCTTTGATCGGCCAAGGCATTTCTTCAAATACGTGATCGAACATATCTTCCACATTCGGTGCCGGGAAGCTTTCCATTGCGACAACAGCTTCTTCGACTTCCGATTCGATTTGTTTCTTTGTTTCTTCCACCCATTCGTCGTTCCAATAATCGTATTCCTTCATGAAGCGCTCCAGGCGCAGCAGCGGATCGACCTTATCACGTTCTGCATCGACCTTCTCCTGGTCGCGGTATTTTGTCGGGTCGTCAGCAGTCGTATGGGCTCCGAAGCGTTGTGTGACCGCCTCGATTAATGTCGGCCCGTCACCATTGCGTGCTCGATCGAACGCTTTTTTCGTCTCGAAGTACACAGCGAAGATGTCATTACCATCAATCCGGATTCCTGGCATCCCATATGCTACACTCTTCTGGGCAATCGTTTTCGAATTCATCTGCTTTTCGAATGGTACAGAAATGGCAAAGCCGTTATTTTGGTTGAAGAAAACAACAGGCAATTTGAATACGCTCGCAAAGTTCATGCCTTCATGGAAATCGCCCTCGGATGTCGCTCCATCTCCGAAATAAGCAATGGACGCATTTTTCGTTCCTCTTCGTTTTTCAGCCCATGCAGCACCTGCCGCATGCGGAAGCTGTGTCGCAATCGGAACAGCTGGCGGGAAGATGTTGCGGTCTGCGTGCACCGTTCCCTCTACACGGCCATTCCAATAGAGGAAGACACGCGGCATTTCCGCGCCGAATGTCAACAGGGCACCATGATCTCGGTACGTCGGGAAAACCCAGTCATCCTTCTCCAAGGAGAGGGCGCTGCCAACTTGTGCAGCTTCCTGTCCTTCAAAAAGGGCATACGTACCAAGACGGCCTTGACGTTGCAAACTCTTCGCCTTGCGGTCAAATGTCCGGATCCGCAGCATGTTATAATAGAATTCTTTCACTAGTTCAGGTGAAATCTCGTCTTTAATCGATGCATCCGAGAATTTCCCCTCTTGGTTTACATATTGTTTGATTGGATACAGATCCTCCATGAACAATTCACCTCATTATATTATTGATGTTGAAAATGCCATTTCGGCCGTTTTGCCTGGGAGAAAAAGCTGTTGCGGTTCTTCGCATCTGCAATTCGTTTTTCACACATGCGGTCTGCTGCCGTCGCTGTCGTGATCTGATCTTGCTCCGCTTGTGTAAACACTTCCAATAGAGAGTTGTAGATATTCTCAGTTTTAGCAAGTACGCGAGCCGGATTTGCTCCATACAATTCATCTGCTACTTGGATTAATCCACCGCCATTGACGATATAATCCGGTGCATACAGAATCCCTCTTTCACGCAGAACATCGCCGTGACGGCTTTCAGACAATTGGTTGTTCGCTGAACCGGAAATACCGCGCACTTTTAAAACGTCAATCGTATCGTCATTGATGATGCCGCCGAATGCACATGGGATGAAAATATCTGCATCTTGGCTGTAAATATCATCGCTTGCTACCACTTTCACGGAGCTTCCACCGAGTTTTTGAATATCTTCGAGCGCTTTTTCATTAATATCCGTCACAATGATATTTCCGCCCTCGTTCAGGATGTGCTCCGCCACTTTGTAGCCGACTTTTCCAAGTCCTTGGATTGTGAAAGTCTTCCCTTCCAGCTTGTCATCACCGAACAATGCTTTGCTCGTCGCTTTCACACCGTAGACGACACCCAATGCGGTTGGGATGGAAGAGTCTCCTCCGCCTCCAAACTCGACCGGTTTGCCAGCAATATAGTTCGTTTCTTTCATCGCCTGCACAAAATCGTCAAGCGTCGTACCCATATCGGTTCCTGTATAGAAACGGCCGTTCAAGGAGTCAATGAATTGACCGAATGCCCGGAATTTCTCAGGCGTTTTGTCTTTTAGCGGGTCACCGATGATGACCGATTTACCGCCGCCGAAATCCACGTCTGCCGCTGCACATTTGTATGTCATCCCTTTAGACAGGCGAAGGACGTCCTTTAACGCGTCATCCATCGTCTTATACGGCGCCATGCGGCATCCGCCGAGCGCAGGACCCATCGTCGTATCATGAATCGCGATGATTGCCTGTAGGCCTGTCGCCTTGTCGTTGCAGAACAGAACCTGTTCATGCTCCACCATTTTATCGAGAACGCTTGCATTTTCATTTTTCAAAGATTGTTCCAAAGTCACCATTTCAATTTCCTCCTTTATAATTTCCTTCCGAATTCCTTTTTTCGTTTCATCATATATTATTCGACCAGCGAAGGCCGTATGAAGTCGGGCTTAGCCCGCTATCACTTCAAGAAATTCAAAAAGCCCAATACATCCATGAATACGATTACAATTGCAATCGGTGCTACATAGCGAATCAATAAAAACCAAATTGTGAATAACTTAGCGCTAATGTTGGAACCAGATTTTAATTCATTGAATAATTTCTCTTTCGGTATTTTCAACGGAATGAAAATCGCGATCAACAATGCTCCGAGTGGCATCAACATATTACTAACCAAGAAATCGAACGCATCAAAAATGGATGTTCCAAAAATCGAAATGTCCGACAGCAAGCCAAATGACAAGGCGGAAGGAATACCTACGACGAAAATCGCCAACCCAATAAGCCAAGCATATTTTTTCCGCTTCGCTTCATCCCCTTTAGCGAGCACTGCAACAATAATTTCAAGCATCGAGAAAGCCGATGTGAGCGCAGCAAACAAGAAAAGGATCAGAAATGCCAAGAAAAACAGGACACCGAACGGAAGCTGCCCAAAAATTGTCGGCAAAACATTGAATAATAATGTAGGACCCGCGTCCGGCTCAAGTCCGAATGCGAAGACCGCAGGAAAGATGACCAATCCAGCCAGAACGGCTACGAGCAAGTTCATCAGAACGATGGAAACAGCGGATTGTGGCAAGCTTTCCTTCTTGGATAAATAGGAACTGTACGTCACCATTACTGAAACCCCGATACTGAGGGCGAAAAACGATTGTCCCAGTGCAAACAGAATCGTTTCAGAAGTGACATTGCCAAAATCAGGTTTCAAGAAAAAGCTGAGCCCTGCCGACGCACCATCCAACGTGAAAGAGCGAATTGCTAATATGATAAACAGGATAAAGAGAGCAGGCATCATATATTTACTTGCTTTTTCAATCCCGCTAGTCACCCCTTTTGCAATGACGAACGTCGTCATTGCCATGAACACCAATTGTGCACCGACGCTGATGAACGGATCCGAAACGACCTCACCGAACAAATTATTGTAATCGGATTGCGTCAACCCATTTAAACTTCCTGTCGCGGCTTTAACAATATAGATGAGCACCCACCCGCCTACGACACTGTAAAACGATAGAAGGATAAAGCACGTGACCATACCGAGCCTACCGATGAAATGCCATGAAGAACCCGGCGCGATTTCTTTATAAGATTCAATCGCATCTTTTTGTGTGCTGCGTCCGATAATAAATTCTCCTATTAACAAAGGTAATCCAAGCAACAGTGTGAAAAGTAAGAAAATCAGTAAAAATGCACCACCGCCGCTTGTTCCTGCCACATACGGGAACTTCCAGATCGCTCCCAAACCGATAGCGGAGCCTGCCGCCGCCAAGATAAAGCCTAACTTAGATGTCCATTGATCAGTTGTGTTCATTCGTCAAATCTCCATTTCCCAACTTCGCCATAAACGGGTAACATCCGTTTCAGCAAATACTGAAATCGCTTACATTTAATTCCAAATACATAACTGAAGTAACAAGGCATAACCAGTTTACAAGGTTACAACCATGATTTCAATTCATTTTACATATAGAATTTGCACAGCCCCTTCAAATTAACAATTAAATTTGCGTTTTCCCCTTTGAATTAATAATAGAATAGTATAGAATTAAAGGGAATATCAAAAAATATGCGTTTTCATGAGGAGACCATAATTTTGAACAAGATTCACATTTTTCCCCTTCAAATTGAAAGAGGTGTTGGAATTGGATGAATTAGACATCAAACTGTTGGAATTGTTACAGATGAACAGCCGCGTTACAATCAGTGAGTTATCCAAGCAATTGGTACTCAGTCGGCCGAGTGTTTCCGAACGGCTTCAGCGATTGCAGGAAAGAGGCATTATTGAAGAGTTCACTGCACGGGTCTCCTTACCTGCGGTAGGCTTGGACATCCTATTGTTCATTCAAGTGAGTGAACTGAAAAGGACACCGCATGAGCTCGAAGAGTTTATGGAAAATGAAAACGCTGTCATTGAATGCCACCGGGTCACAGGCACGACAAATTACGTTCTGAAGGCCGCAGTTTCCAACATGGCCAGCATGAGCCTGCTGATCGACCGGCTAATACCATTCGGGTCTTTGACGACTTCCATCGTCTTATCATCCCCCATCCCCTATCGGGTCATTCAGCCTGAAAAGGGGAATGCGGCAGCCGAAAAGGTGAAGTCCTAGAACAAGCAGAGCATAGCGCCGTCCAGATCGGCAACCTTTGAATATCAGCCGAAACTCAGGTATAATGGTGGGCAGGTCCTATCAGAGGAGTGAATCGAGTGAAAGTGTTGAAGATTTCCCCGAGAGGGTATTGTTACGGTGTAGTGGATGCCATGGTGATCGCGAGAAATGCGGCACTAGATAAGACACTGCCGAGACCCATCTATATTTTGGGAATGATTGTTCATAATAAACACGTGACAGATGCCTTCGAACAAGATGGCATCATTACATTGGACGGGGAGAACCGTTTGGAGATCCTTGAGCAAGTGGAAACCGGAACGGTCATTTATACAGCTCACGGTGTGTCCCCTGAAGTGCGCGAGTTGACAAAACGGAAAGGGCTTGTTGCGATCGACGCTACCTGCCCTGATGTGACCAGCACGCATGATCTGATTGAAGAGAAGACGGCGGAAGGATACGACATCATCTATATCGGGAAGAGATATCATCCCGAGCCAGAGGGGGCCATTGGAGTTGCCCCGCATGCCGTGCACCTCGTTGAATCGATAAAAGACATCGAACAGTTAACGATCGAAAATGACAAACTTCTTGTCACAAACCAGACTACGATGAGCCAGTGGGACGTTGCTCACCTCATGGAAGCATTGCAGGAGAAATATCCGCATATCGAAGCGCATAAGGAAATTTGCCTTGCGACCCAAGTACGCCAGGAAGCGGTGGCGGAGCAAGCCGGCGAGGCAGATCTCCTGCTGGTAGTCGGAGACCCGAAAAGCAATAACTCCAATCGTTTGACACAAGTGTCCGTCGAAATCGCCAATACCCCTTCCTACCGCATATCGGATGCTTCTGAAATCGATATCAGCTGGCTGGAAGGTGTAGAGACGGTCGCCGTCACGGCAGGTGCCTCCACCCCGACATTGATTGTTCGCGAAGTGATCGGTTTCCTGGAAGCGTTCGACCCGGAAGATCCGGCCACTCATGTACCTGAACGGAAATTCCAATTGGAAAGGATCCTTCCGAAGATCAAAAATCCGACCCCTGTCAAACGCATCGAACCTTACGCAACGTCATAATATAGCTGAAAAACCGGCATCCTTTGAAGGAGTGCCGGTTTTTCATTGATTGCGGAAAGGCTTTGATTTAAATGAATCGGAACGGCTCCGTACTAATTCGGGATTGGAGGAATTCCACTGCATAACCTGCTTGTTCGCAGGCAGTCCGCATATATTCCGCGACGCCTTCGATCATCACATTCTCGACATTATGCCCCGGGTCCACCACTGCCAAGCCCATCGACTCTGCATCATGGGCCACGTGGTAATACAGATCGCCGGTCACAAGGACATCGGCCCCTTTCCGCTTGGCCGCGTAGATGTATTTGTTTCCATCCCCGCCGAGCACCGCAACCTTTTCAATCTTTTTATCCGGCTCACCGACGAAACGGACCATCGGCACTTGCAGAGAAGCTTTAACATGCTGGGTAAAGCGCTCCAAAGTCATCGGTTGCTGTAATTTTCCGACCCGGCCCAAGCCATATTCATTCGTTCGCTGATCGAGCACGAAAAAGTCATACGCCGGCTCTTCATATGGATGGGCTGCCAGCATCGCCTTCATTACTTTCGTTCGTAACGGTCCAGGCATAACGACCTCGATGCGCTGTTCTTCCACTTCTTCACCCTTGCCAACTTCCCCGATGAAAGGATCTGCCCCTTCCGCCGGAGTGAATCGCCCGATTCCCGTCGAAGTGAAACTGCATCCGGTATAATCTCCGATTGCTCCAGCCCCCGCCTGTGTCAAAGCTTCCCGAAGCTTGTCCGCATGGCTATCCGGACAAAATACGGCTAGTTTATAAAGCGGATCGGAAATCGTCGGCTCCATCACTTCCGTGCCAATCAAGCCCAGCTTCGAGGCGAGCATATCATTCACCCCGCCTGGAGCGACATCCAAATTCGTATGGGCTGCATAGACCGAAACGTCATGTTTAATGCACTTTTCTATCATCCGGCCTTGAGCAGTATCCGTCCAAATCGTTTTAACAGGTCGGAAAAGCGGCGGATGATGCGCAATGATCAAATTTGCACCTCGTTCGATCGCTTCATCCACCACTTGTTCATTCACATCCAAGGTGACCAAAACTTTTTGGACGGGCCGGTTCAGCTGGCCGATATGCAGCCCGACCGGATCGCCTTCCATCGCAAACCGTTTAGGCGACCATGTTTCAAACAGCATAATAATCTCATGTCCATTCACATGTTTCATGTCGACAACACCTTTCCGATCAGTTCAATCTGTCTTCTCAATTGAGCTTTTTTGGATTGGATCGACTCCGTCTCTTCTGCGGCTTCCAGAGATTGGAGCACACGGGTCCACTCTTGGACTTCACGGGTCCATTTCTCGATGAAAGCTTCCGGCTTCTTTTCCAGCAGAAAAGGACCAACCAATAATTCCGTTTCATCGTAGGAGGCGTCCCCTCTTTCCAGAACAAGGACTTCGTAAATCTTCCCGTCCTCTTTCAAGATCGCTTCGTCTACAATGAACCAACCATTGGCAACCGCCCACTCCCGGATCACTTTCGCATTGATGTTCGGCTGGGCGACGATTCGGCGGACTGTCGAAAGTGCTTTCGCCCCTTTTTCCAATATGGAAACGATGAGTGGCCCACCCATGCCGGCTATGGTGATGACGTCGACTCCATCCTCTTCACGGACAGCGGACAGCCCGTCCGCCATCCGGACCGTGATCGCCTCGGCCAATCCCTCCCGCTGAACGTTCCGGACAGCAGATTCATAAGGGCCCTTTACCACTTCCCCTGCAATCGCCTTCTTCACTTTACCCGACTTGACCAAAAAACAAGGCAGATACGCATGATCGCTGCCTATATCGGCAATAACCGTCCCTCTCGGCACAAAAGAGGCGACAGAAGCCAGTCGATCCGACAATTGTTCCGTATTCAATAAACCTCCACCTTTCACAGTCCTGATTGTACGTTACCATTGCTGAAAAAACAAAAGAGAAAAGCACTTCATCCGAATCATGCCTTCCATCCGAATAATAGAAAAAACCGTCAGGAAGCAGAGATTTTCTGCATTCTGACAGCTTTTTCATTCGCATTATTGAAGTGATAAGATATAGTCTGCCATTACTTCAGCATCCGCACCGGGTACCAGGTTTGGAGGCATAGCGCCCACCCCGTTATGAAGGACATCTACGATTTCCTCTTTCGGTACATCCAAACCGACTAGGGAAGGTGCAGCACCACCCATACCACCTGTCAAGTCACCGCCATGACAGCCGATACATTTTTGCTGCGCGACAGCTTCTGCGTCAAAGTCTTCAGTGCTTGCCACTTCTTCCGTTCCTTCGCCTTCTTCGCCCTGTTTCGCGATTTCCTCTTTTTGGTCAAGTCCGTAAAGTGACATGAAGAAAATAAGACCGAGTCCAAGCGCAAAAATCAGAAAATAAGGGACTACTGGATTTTTACTCATCGAATTACCCTCCTTCAACAGGATCTATTTCTGTACTGGATACAGTTCACAACTATCATTGTACTGTATCCGACAAAAAACTGAAAGAGTAATCGATCATCTTTTCACCCTTTGTGACAAATTCGACAAAACTTTTTCAAGAAATCGTTGAGTTGCGAAAATCATTCCCGGATTCTAAAAGAAGCCATCCAGGCGACAGCAGATCGCCTGGATGACTTGTTGCTCTTTATCGTAAAACGCCAGCGCTAGTTCGAGTTTCATTAATCAATCTGGAAATGACCATTCGTTGGACTTCGGATGTCCCTTCGCCGATTTCCAACAGTTTCGCATCGCGCATATAACGCTCGACTTCATATTCTTTCATATAGCCATATCCGCCGTGAATCTGAATCGCTTCGTCCGCCACTTCCATTGCGATTTCCGAGGCATACAATTTACACATCGCGGCCTCTTTTGAGAATGGACGGCCTTGATCTTTCAACCAGGAAGCTTTGTATACCATATTCCGTGCCAATTCGATCTTTAACGCCATATCGGCCAATTTGAATTGAGTCACTTGAAATTCGGATAGCGCTTTACCAAATTGCTTCCGTTCATTCGCATAGTTTTTCGCCTTATCAAAAGCAGCTTGTGCGATTCCGACAGCCATCGCGCCGATTCCGATCCGTCCCCCGTCCAGAGTGACAAGGAATTGCTGGAATCCTTTTCCGCGTTCCCCTAGCAGGTTTTCTTGCGGCACTCTTACATTTTCAAGGAATAATTCTGTTGTATTGGAAGCGTTTAAGCCCATTTTTTCATAGTTATCCAGCACTGTGAAACCTTCCGCATCCGTCGGAACGATGATAGCGCTGATTTCTTTCTTATTGCCTTCCATGCCTGTAATGGCAGTCAAAGCCAGATGTTTTGCGTAGCTCGCATTTGTAATGAATGCCTTCGAACCGTTGATGACAAAATCCTTTCCATCTGCCTTGGCGGTCGTCTGCGTCCCCCCCGCATCCGATCCCGCATTCGGTTCAGTCAATCCGAATGCTCCGAAAGATTCACCTGTACAAATCGGTGTCAAATACTTCTGCTTTTGTTCGTGTGTCCCGAAAAGATTCAAAGGAGCACCGCCCAACGAGATATGGGCTGAATAGGTGATTCCTGTAGAAGCACACGCCCGGCTCAGTTCCTCCGTGACAATGGCAAAACTGATCGTGTCCGCTCCTGCTCCCCCATATTCCTCAGGAAACGGCAATCCCATGATCCCCATGTCAGCCAACTGTTTGAAAATTTCCACAGGAAACTCTTTCGTACGGTCTCGTTCAATCGCCCCAGGCGCAACGACCTCATCCGCAAATTCGCGGATCGTGTTCTTGATCATTTGTTGTTCTTGTGTCAAATCGAAATTCATTTCTTCATCCCCTTTGTGAACATTGTAACGCTTACATTTTTATTATACCTAATTTGTTACGACTTTCACAGAGTTATTTGAAAGATTGTGAGTTTTTTAATAGTTAGCGAGGAGAAACCCTATGATTAGCAGCAATCCAACACTTCCCGAGATTGTGAAATATAATAGTTTCAGCAGTTTCCCCGCGTATAGCCAAAGCACACAATTCAACATAAGCAGACCGATCAGAAGCATCGTCTGCCCTTCAAAGAAGAGCAACCATAATTTCAGTGACATCATTAGTAAAAGAAACGAGGATATTATGTATAAGAACGGCGCCAACTTCGAAACCCGAAAAGTCGATAATAGAAAAAGCAATGTGACACCCGCTGCCGATGATAGAGTCGCGAGTGGGTATCGGGCAAAGATAAACATGCTGCTACCCGCTAGCAATCCTATCACTAGGATGAGAACAAGCTTCCTGGTAAAACTCTTCTTCTCCTTCACTAAGACAGCATCGGTAACCATTTCCTCCTGGACTTCTTCTCCTTGGGCATATAATGTGATTAAAAAATCGCAATAATGTTCGGGCAATAATTTATTTTGCTTCCAATATCTGATTTCCGAAATGATGATTTTTTTCCGTTGCACACTCATAGTACATCCCCCCTTATTCAAAAACAAAAGCACCGGCGGCCGAAGCTTGGCCGGAAACGGATCTGGCTTGGGACTTGAAATTTGCTAAGCAACAATAAAGTGCATCGGCACACGGATGCCGATGCACTTCAATTTCATTCCAGGAAATCTTTCAAGCGTTTGCTCCGGGAAGGATGTCGTAGCTTGCGCAGTGCTTTCGCTTCTATTTGCCGAATCCGTTCGCGTGTGACGCCGAACACCTTGCCCACTTCCTCGAGCGTCCGGGTTCTGCCATCATCGAGGCCGAAGCGGAGGCGCAATACATTTTCCTCCCGGTCAGTCAGCGTATCGAGGACATCCTCCAATTGCTCTTTCAGCAACTCATACGCAGCATGGTCGGAAGGTGATTGCGCTTCGGAGTCTTCGATGAAATCACCAAGATGGGAATCGTCTTCCTCCCCAATTGGCGTTTCAAGGGAAACCGGTTCTTGGGCAATCTTCAAAATCTCACGGACTTTTTCAGCTGTAAGATCCATTTCCTCCCCGATTTCCTCAGGTGTCGGTTCGCGCCCTAGATCTTGGAGCAATTGCCGTTGGACACGGATCAATTTATTGATCGTCTCCACCATATGGACCGGAATACGGATTGTCCGCGCCTGATCCGCGATTGCTCGCGTGATGGCCTGGCGGATCCACCACGTCGCATACGTACTGAATTTAAAACCTTTCGTATGGTCGAACTTCTCAACCGCTTTGATGAGGCCCATATTCCCTTCCTGAATCAGGTCCAGGAAAAGCATCCCGCGGCCTACATACCGTTTCGCGATACTGACGACGAGACGCAGATTCGCTTCAGCGAGGCGTTTTTTCGCCTCTTCGTCCCCTTCTTTGATCCGGATGGCCAATTCCACTTCTTCCGCTCCAGTCAAAAGATTGACGCGGCCGATTTCTTTCAAGTACATACGGACGGGATCGTTGATTTTGACTCCCGGCGGAACGCTAAGATCATTCAAGTCGAATTGTGTGTCTTCGGAACCGGCTTTCCCGTCCCCCTCAACGGCATTCTCGTCTTCTTTGCCATCTAATTCGATTCCTTGCGCCTCGATTTGATCCAGGAATTCCTCGAACTGTTCCGGTTCCATTTCGAAGGCGGATAATTTTTCAGTTACCTCATCAAGTGTCAGCTCACCGGATTTCTTCCCGGTTTCCAACAACTGGGCTTTCACTTCTTCGATTGTCATTTCAGTTTCCATTTCGCCGGATTGTTCTTTATTTTTCATTACTACCCGTCCTCCTTAGTCCACCGGAATCCGGCCATGTGCCGATAATGATTTCCGGAGCTGAATGATTTCCCTGGCCAACTCTAATGCCCGGCCATGATCCTTTAATTTTTCAGCTGTTTTAGATTCATTTAATTTATCTTCAATCGAGAGCTTTATACGCTGTTGGACCAAATGCTGTATACAGTCCTCGATTTCTTCTTCTTTATAATCCGGATCCCTTTCCACCATCGCCGCTTCCAAGACGACCTTCCGCAAGTCGCGGTCTTCCAATGATTCAGAGAATCTGTGGAAATCAGGGTTTCCGTGTTGCTCATAAAAGCCGGCCAACCGAATGAAAATCGCTTGATAGGCATCTTGGATGAACAGCTCGGGAAATTCATCCCGAACCCGGTCGAATAAGGCTCCGTCACTCAGAAGATGACAAAGCAATAAGCGTTCCGCCCGATCAGTTGCCGTCAGGTTTTTTTCATTTTCCAACTTTGGCGGAGGCCCGAACTCCTGATCTTTTTTAGCTGCACTAGCCTGCCTTCCGTTCAGCTTTGTGAACTGCTGGCCGAGAGCCTCCATGGAAACACCGGTTTCCGTCGACAGCTGCCTCATATAGAGATCCCGTTCCACAGGCGATGGCCTATTCACAAGCTCGCTCAGAACTTCGTGTATATATTGAAGCATGTCATTCTCAAAGGTGAGATTTTTCGACCTTTTGGCGAAGGCCATAATAAAAGACATATACGATTGCGGATTGCCGATCACCTTTTCAATGAATGCTTGCCCGCCATGCTGTGAAATATAATCATCCGGATCAAAATCTGTCGGAAGCAATGCAATTTCGACATTCATCCCTTTTGCCTGCAAACTATCGGCAAACCGTTTCGCTGCGATCCAGCCCGCATCGTCCCCATCACAGCAGACAAGGACATCTTTTGCTATCCTTTTCAACTTGACGATATGGGCATCGGATAATGCTGTCCCCATGACAGCCACGCTGTTGGAAACGCCGATCCGTTCAGCGGATAAAGTATCCATAAATCCTTCAAATACTATTACTTTACCCGATTTCCGAACATTAAGACGTGCATTGTGAAAATTGTACAATAATCTGCTCTTTTCGAAGATGGGAGTTTCGGGGCTATTGAGGTATTTCGCGACCTGTTTATCTGGTGTAAGTGTCCTTCCCGAAAAAGCGACAACATTTCCATTATCGTCACGAAGCGGGAACATGATACGTCCTCTGAACCTGTCAAAATAGCCTGTCCCATCGTCTTTCATAATACACAGCCCGGCACGTTCCATTTCTTTCATGTCGAAGCCTTTTCGTTTTAGCAGTTCAGACAACGCTTCAGCATTATCCAATGCCCAGCCGATACCGTATTTTTCAATGTCCTCCCTTGAAAAACCTCTTTTTTCGAGATATTCAAGTGCAACTTCCCCTTCTACCGTATTCAACAAGAGATGACTATAGAAGGAAGCGGCCAACGAATGGGCTTCCATCATCTGCCGTTGTTCATCCGATTGTCTGGTGGATGGGTTCCTGTCGGTTACACCAGGCCCCGAGTCAATCTCCACGCCAGTCCGTTCCGCCAACTTCAACACCGCTTCGGTGAATGGGCTATTTTCCATGTCCATTACGAATGTGATGGCATTTCCACTTGCTCCACAACCGAAACAGTGGAACAGCTGCTTCTCTTCTGAAACGGAAAATGACGGCGTGCTCTCTCCATGGAATGGACATAGACCAAACCAGTTCTTCCCTCTTTTGGTCAGTTGGACATATTCACCGATCAAATCCACGATATCGGTCTTTGTCCGGACCATCTCAATCGTTTCTTCCGGGATTCTAGTCATACTATCATCCTTTTCCATTCTACCTACTTGAATTCTGTATCTCTTTCAAAAATCCTTTGTTTTCGACAAAATTTTTTCATTTCCACTCCGAAACTCTTATTTTACACTATTTCAATCAAAAAAACCTACTTATCGCTCTATTATATTTTGAATTTCTCCGTAAAAGAAGAACCTACCCCATCTGGGCGGTCCTTCTATTTTCATCTTATCCTTGCTTGGCAATTTCGCTTAAAATGACATTGGCCGTTTCTTCCACAGCCCGGTTCGTCACATCGATTACTTTGCAGCCGAGCTTCGCAACAACATCCCGGAAGTACCGGATTTCTTGTTCAATCCGCTCCAGCTGAGCATAATTTGCATCATCTTTCAATCCGAGGGCAATCAACCTTTCCCTCCGGATGGAATTCAATTTTTCAGGCGTTGTCACAAGTCCGAAACATTTTTCGGGGCTGATTTCGAATAGCTCCGCCGGCGGCTCCACTTCGGGCACCAACGGGACATTCGCCACTTTGAACCGTTTATGCGCCAAATATTGCGAAAGGGGCGTCTTGGATGTCCTGGAAACTCCGACCAGTACAATGTCCGCTTGCAGAATCCCCCGAGGATCCCGACCGTCGTCATATTTCACAGCGAACTCAATTGCTTCGATTTTCCTGAAATAGTCTTCATCCAATTGGCGGACAAGGCCCGGCTCTTCCAACGGCTGCTCACCAAGCTCCTCGCCGATGCGATCGACGACGGGACCGAGCAAGTCGATGCAACAGATACCGAATGTTTCACATTCTTTTTTCAATATTTTACGCATTTTGCTTTTCACTAAAGTATAGATGATGATCGCTTTCTGCTCTCTTGCCAAATAAACGATCTCTGCCAGCTGCGTTTCATCCTCCACGTGGGAGAAACGCTTCATGGAGACTGCTTCCAACCCTTGGCTGAACTGGCTCGCCGCCGCCTTCGCCACTAGATCGGCAGTTTCCCCGACCGAATCGGAAATGATAAATAATGTTAGCTTTCTCATAGTATCCACCTCATAATTCGTGGTCCTCCGCAAGAGATAGGAAGGCTGCAGTAATGTTTGTTTTCGTAATCCTGCCGATGACTTCGAGCCCCCCCTCTTTCTCTATCACGACCGGAAGGGAATCAATCTGCTGATCTATCATCTTTTGTGCAGCAAATAGAAGCGTATCTTGCTTTTTACAGTATGTAATATTAGGCATCCTCGTCATGATGACATGGACGGGAATTTTTTCGAGTTCGTTATTGCCTAAGCTAGTACGCAATAAATCCTTTCTGGAGAGGACCCCCGACAGTTTGGATGATTTATCAATTACGAACAATGTCCCGACGTCCTCTAGGAACATTTGGCATATGGCGTCATAGACGGAGACTGTATCTGCAACGACGACGGGAATCGATTGGAAGTCGCCAACCTTCATGCCGATCATGCTATCCGCCACCGATTGGACAGTTTTCTTTCCGGAATAGAAATAGCCGACCCGGGGCCTTGCGTCCAAATAACCCGCCATCGTCAAAATTGCCAAATCAGGACGGATCGTGGCTCTCACCAAGTTCAACCGTTCCGCAATTTGCTCGCCGGTGATCGGGCCATCCACCTTGACGATTTCCAGTATTTCCGTCTGGCGTTTATTCAGTTCCATTGCAATCACCGTCCTAACCGATCTATTCTTCCCTCGATTATTATATACGATGTGTACGACTATTGCTAAGAAATGATAACCATGCTACACTGAAAAAGAATTCAATAGGCGCAGAAGGGTATATAAGTAATGTCACCAGCAGCGAACGGGGAGAGTGAAAGCCCGTAAAGACATGAAAAGGCAGCCTGGAGCCAAGCAATGTTTAAAGTGGGCTGGTTTTCCAGCCAATCGGGGTGGAACCGCGGGTCATCATGCACTCGTCCCCGGACGTAATTGTCCGGGGATGGGTGCTTATTTTAATTGGAGGGATTTTACATGATGTCAATGGAACAAGTAGTCAATCTAGCGAAGCAAAGGGGATTTGTCTTCCCGGGATCGGAAATCTACGGCGGACTGGCCAATACATGGGATTATGGTCCGCTCGGCGTTGAATTGAAAAATAATATCAAACGCGCTTGGTGGAAAAAGTTCATCCAGGAATCCCCGTATAATGTCGGACTTGATGCGGCCATCCTTATGAATTCCAAAGTTTGGGAAGCATCCGGCCACGTCGGCAATTTCAACGACCCGATGATCGATTGCAAAAAATGTAAAACACGCCACCGGGCAGATAAGTTGATTGAGAATGCCTTGGATTCGAAAGGGTTGGAAGTCGTTGTCGACGGTCTGCCGTTCGAAAAGATGGAAGAATTGATCAAGGAACATGACGTCGTCTGCCCAAGCTGCGGTGCCATGGATTACACGGAAATCCGCCAGTTCAATCTGATGTTCAAAACTTCGCAAGGAGTGACGGACTCTTCCGCGAACCAAATCTTCCTGCGCCCAGAAACGGCACAAGGGATTTTCGTCAATTTTAAAAATGTCCAACGGTCGATGAGAAAGAAATTGCCGTTCGGGATTGCCCAGATCGGGAAAAGCTTCCGAAATGAAATCACGCCAGGTAACTTCACATTCCGTACACGTGAATTTGAACAAATGGAATTGGAATTCTTCTGCAAGCCGGGCGAAGATATGCAGTGGTACGAATACTGGCGCGACTATTCCAAACAGTTCCTGTTGAATCTTGGCATGCGCGAAGATAATATGCGCCTGCGTGAGCATAACGAAGATGAGCTCTCCCATTATTCAAAAGGAACTGTAGATATCGAATACAAATTCCCATTCGGCTGGGGCGAACTATGGGGCATCGCCAATCGGACGGATTTCGACTTGAATCGCCATATGGAATACTCGGGCGAAGATTTCAACTATCAAGATCCGGTCACGAACGAAAAATTTGTCCCGTATTGTATCGAACCATCCCTTGGGGCGGACCGCGTCACATTGGCATTCCTTTGCGATGCGTATGACGAGGAAGAACTGGAAGGCGACGATAAGCGTACCGTGCTCCGTTTCCACCCTGCCCTGGCACCGGTCAAAGCGGCAGTCCTGCCATTGTCCAAGAAGCTTGCAGAGAGTGCTGAGTCAGTATATGCTGAACTATCCAAGCACTTCACTGTCCAGTATGACGATTCCCAATCCATCGGTAGAAGATATCGCCGACAAGATGAAATCGGGACTCCTTTCTGTATCACGTATGACTTTGATTCGGAAGAGGATCGCCAAGTGACCGTGCGTCATCGCGACTCTATGGAACAAGTCCGGATGCCGATTGAAGAAGTGCAGGCTTACATCGAAAAGCATATACAATTTTAATAAAAAGAACCGGAGGAATGGGCTACTCGCCTGTTTCCTCCGGTTCTTCCTTTTTCGGCCACAATTCCGGCGTCGAATCGAGCTGATCCAAAAAAGCCCTCGATTTGAGCCGGATGCCCACTTGCTCATCATAAATGGTGCGGACAATCTTTTTCATGAATTGCTTCGTCGGTTTCTTCAACGTCAGATTCCCTAACCGGTTGATCGGCACGGTATAGAAGGTGCGGATCAACCGCAATTGTGTCGGAGTCAGACGGATCAGATACCGATCGACCGCGAAGCAGCGGTGGCATAGAAAGCCGATTTGCTGGAAGGAAAATGCGAACTCCCCTTCCGTCGCCCCACAATTGGCGCATTGATGCAAGACCGGATGGATTCCTGCCACTGGAAGCATCTTCCACTCGACAAAGAGGGATATGGCCTCTGGGTCGTATTGTTCATTGATGGCGTGGAGCGCCTCCGACAGCAAGCCATACACCCCCGAAACCTTCTCCTGGTCCTCCGTCAACTTGTCGATCAGCTCAACGATATAGCTCGCATAAGCCGTCGCTTCCAAGTCCTCCCGGATGAAGCGCATCGAGTTGATCGGCTCCCCTTGCTCCAAGGTGCCCATTCCCCTGCCTGTCCGGATCAGGAATGAACATTCCATGAACGGCTGCGTGATTCCTGCGAGACGGCTGGCGGGCTTTTTCGCCCCTCTGGCCATCGCAGTCAGCTTCCCCACCTCACGGGTGAATACAGTCACGATCTTGTTCGATTCGCCGTACGGGATGCCGCGAAGGACGATGCCTTCCCATTTATTCAACAAGGCGATCCCCCCTTTCGGCTGCGGCTCGCTTAATACTCGTCTTCCCTGAAACCGAACTCGCGTAACTGTCCCGGCTTGTTCCGCCAATCTTTCTGGACTTTCACCCACAATTCAAGAAATACCTTCGACCCGAGCAGCATTTCAATATCATGCCTTGCCTTTGTGCCGATTTCTTTTAATAAAGACCCTCGCTTCCCGATGACGATCCCTTTCTGGGAATCGCGGTCGACGACGATTGTCGCATTGATATTGACAATTTCCCGCTCTTTTTCCCGTTCGATTTTTTCGATGACGACAGCAATCGAGTGTGGAATTTCCTCACGAGTCAGGTGGAGCACCTTTTCCCGGATCAACTCGGAAATGATGAATCGTTCCGGGTGGTCGGTCACTTGATCGTCCGGGTAATATTTAGGCCCTTCCGGCATATAGGAAGTCAAAGTCTCAAGGAGCCGTTCCACGTTGTTGCCATTCATGGCGGAAATCGGGACGATTTCCGCAAAGTTGTATTCTTCAGTATAGGAAGTGATGATCGTCAACAACTCATCCGGATGGACAAGGTCAATTTTATTGATGACGAGAAAAACCGGTGTCTCCGTCTTCTCCAATAATTCAATAATGAAGCGGTCCCCCCGTCCGATCGGCTCATCCGCATTCACCATGAACAGGATGACATCGACTTCTTTCAGTGTGTTGCGGGCCGTCTTCATCATAAAGTCTCCGAGCTTATGCTTCGGTTTATGAATGCCCGGCGTGTCGATGAAAACGAGCTGGGAATGATCCGATGTCACGACCCCTTGCACTTTGTTGCGCGTCGTTTGGGGCTTGTCGCTCATGATGGCGATCTTCTGTCCTACGACGCGGTTCAAGAATGTCGATTTCCCGACGTTCGGACGGCCAATGATGGAAATGAATCCCGATTTAAACTTCTGAATCTCTTGCTGCATATGATAAATCCTCCTTGGAAAAAGCACCGGGCAATAGCTCCGCTACGGTCGTTTCCTTAATGTTCCCTTGCAGGTTTGCCAAATAGACCGGCATGGAGCCGCTGCAAAACTCGGCGATCACTTGCCGGCATGCCCCACACGGAGTAATCGGCCCTTCCGTATCGCCGATTACGGCAAGCGCCTTGAAAGTGTGGATTCCTTCTGACACCGCTTTGAACAAAGCAGTCCGCTCGGCGCAATTTGTCATGCTATAGGCTGAATTCTCGATGTTGCAGCCGTGGTAAACCGTTCCATCCTCCGCCACTAGCGCTGCCCCTACAGGGAATTTCGAATAGGGAACATAAGCCTGCTCCCGCGCTTTTTTCGATTCTTCCACCAATTTTCCGATATCCATGCTTCCACCCCACTTTACATTAATAAAACCATTTTGAGCCGAATAGGAGCAACCCGATGATGGCACTGAGAATTGCGTAGATGA